>JBNJGU010000133.1:0-8295 GCA_051747985.1 Pseudomonadota bacterium
CGTCAATGAAGGGTCGCTGATGTGAATGATCTATTGCAGAAACTGGGCCTTGTCCCTTTCTTTACCCGGCAACTGGCCGATGTCGCCCTGCTGGAGCAACGTCTCGGTCGCGTACTGGCAGTGCAGCGGTCGAGAAGCACGGTTGTCTGTGGTACGGGTGAGCGGGTGGTAGAGCTCTCACCCGCCCTGAGACAGTCGGCGACCATTGATCGTCCGACCGTGGGTGACTGGGTCGTGCTCGATGAATCTCTTTCGAGAATCGAAGAAGTCCTGGAGCGAAAAAGCCTGTTCCAGCGCATGGGCGCGGGCGCGAGTAACGAACTTCAGCCCATTGCCGCAAACGTTGATATTCTTTTCATCGTGACGTCCTGCAATGAAGAGTTCAAGGAGTCGCGGTTGGAGCGGTACCTGGCACTATGTGCGGAGGCCGGAGCCACCCCCGTCATTGTTCTCACCAAGGCTGATCTGGTTGACGATGTGGATACTTACGTACTTCGTGCCCGCAAGACCCAGGCTGGAGTGCCAGTCGAGGTCGTCAATGCGCTGGATCCGGAGTCCCTGGCTGGTGTCCGTTCCTGGATTGACAGCACTTCCACTGTTGCACTGGTTGGTTCCTCCGGTGTGGGAAAATCCACATTGCTGAATACATTGGCAGGGCGCTTTTTCGCTTCTACCGGTGCAATTCGCGAGGATGACAAGAAAGGCCGACACACGACGAGTCACCGGGAATTGCACCTCCTGCCGTCAGGCGGCCTCGTTGTCGATGTGCCGGGTATGCGGGAGCTCAGGGTTGCCGAAATCGGTCACTCGATCAGTGCCGTTTTCGATGACATTGACGGGTTGGCCGCGCAGTGCAGGTTTACCGACTGTAAGCATGAAACCGAACCTGGTTGCGCAGTGCTTCGGGCCGTGGAAGAAGGTGAGCTCGACAGTCGCCGACTGGCCAATTACAGGAAGTTGATGCGTGAAAACGCACTTGCCACGGCAACTCTGGCTGAGAAGCGTGCCCGGGGACGGGACTTCGCGAAAGTGGTCAAGGAAGCCAAAACGATGAAACAGGAAAAGAGCAAGTGACAGTGAACTCCGGGGGGCTGGCGTGTTGCCATTCCTGTTAATGGCGAAATCGGGGAAGCCGGATGGTGAGTAGCGCAGCGCCCCGATCACAGTACAGCCATCACGCAGACCGATTCAGCAGCGCGCTGTTTGCTTCCCTGTGGGTCGATGCCTGGGGCGACCAGTATCCGGTGCAGGTCGCTCCGTTCAGCAGTTGCACGCATCGGTTACTGGGGCAACTGGAACAGCAGTCGGGATTGCGGCCTGGTGATGTACTGGTCGATCTGGGGTGCGGCACCGGTGGCGTTGGGCTCTGGCTTGCTGAAAGGCAACACGCCCGGCTCATCGGCGTTGACCGATGCTGTGACGCCACTGCAATCGCCGCTGACCGGGCGGCGGAATGGCCACTGGCAGAACCGGCCTCGTTCGTCGTCGCCGATTTCTGCAGCACGGGATTGCCTTCCGCAGCGGCCGATGCCGTGATCAGCGTCGACGCCTGCACGGGGGCGGCGGACATAGAGGGGACGCTGTCCGAGGTCCGCCGCATCCTGAAACCGGGCGGCGTCTTCCTGTTCACGGCCCGCCTGCTCGGCCCCGCCAGCCGGCACTACGAGACGGTCGGGCCCGACTGGTCGCGGGGACTTGAGCAGAGCGGCTTCCGGGTCACCGACAGAACGATCCGCCCGGAGGTGTCCGGATTGTGGCAGAGTCTGTACGGACAGTGGCTGAAGCATGAGAAGGAGCTGCGCTGCGAACTCCGGCCAGAGACGGTCGACGGGCTGGTGGCAGAAGCCACCCGGGGTATGCAGAAGATGAGTGACGGCAGGCCGTGGTACCTGATCCGGGCCACCGTGGCTGCCGCCACGGAATAACACACACTATTCAAGGGAGAGCCCCGGTGACCAACTATCACACCCGCCCCGTCACACCCGAGGACAAGGCCGGATGGCGCGTCCTGTTCAACGGCTACGCCGAGTTCTACGGAGTGCCAATGGACGACACCATCGCGGACCGGGTGTGGGCCTGGCTGCTGGACCCGGCGCATGTCCTGGAAGGGTTCGTCGCCTGTGACGCGGACGGAGGAATCGTCGGTATCGCCCATGTGCGCGCCTGCCCGCGTCCGCTGGCGGGCTGCGATATCGGCTTCGCCGGCGCTATGGTGGCAAGGACGAGAATCGCAGCAAGTGCAAAAAGAGGTTCAAATTGAAATGGATGAGTCAAAGCAGAAAATCGCCCTGTTCATAGATGCAGACAACGCTCCCGCCGACAGGTTTGAAGACGTGCTGAGCGAGGTGGCCAAGTATGGCGTGGTGACAATAAGAAAGGCATACGGGAACTGGAAATCACCCACGCTGAAACAGTGGGAGGATCTTCTGCACGAATATGCGATCCAGCCGGTGCAGCAGTATGATCTTACCAAGGGCAAGAATGCGTCGGATATCGCACTGGTCATAGACGCCATGGACGTGATGTATACCAAGAATATCGATGTGATGTGCTTTGTTTCATCGGACTGCGATTTTACGCCGATGGTCACGCGTGCGCTGGCGGAGGGCAAGGTGGTGCTGGGTTTTGGTGAACGCAAGACCCCGTCTCCGTTCGTGAATGCGTGTTCCAAGTTTCTGTTCCTGGATCGGGAGCCGAAGCAGAGCGGTTCCGGGCAGAAAACTTCGCAGAACATCAAGTCCAACACCAAGCTGATCCATCTGCTGCGCCAGGCCATTGAGGCCACCGAGGAGGAGGACGGCTGGGCGGCGCTTGGACCGGTGGGATCACACATATCGAATAAAACCTCTTTCGACACCAGGAACTATGGGTACAAGAATCTGAGCAGCCTGTTCAAGGCGATTGATCTGTTCGAGCTCAAGCGCGGACCGGGCAATTCCTATATGGTCAGGGATGCGCGCAAGAACAAGTCGGCCTGACGAAACCTTGTGGTCCGTGGAATGGTTTCAGCGCTTGTGAGCCGTAGACGGTTCGGGACCTGCAAAACAGTTATGGATCAATGGTGGCAATAGGGCTATATTCGATGAAATACCGTTCACGAGAGCATCAATAATGATAAACAGAATATGCGCGATATTGCTTTCCCTGTCATTCATGCAGATCGGGTATGCAGGCTCGTACGCTGATCCCGATGGGTCTGCTCCGGCGGAAATCGTTCTGGACCACGTTCAGGTCGATGCGACACTGGGGGCCGGCGATGCATTGTCGGTGGTTCTGCAGTCTACTGATGAGCTCGCCCTCCATGTGGGTCAAAGGTATGTGCTGACCGATCAGGACGCTCCGGACGTGAACGTGCCGGATTCCTACTTCTCCTTCACGGATAACGAATTGTCCATAACGATGCTGGAGCAATCAGAGTCCGTCACGCACAATGTCATCATGCTGTTGACGGATCTTGAAGCCCTTGAGTTTACCGTGGTCAGGCTGGCATCGGTCCTGATGGATGACGCTGGTCTGAGAACGGTGGAAGTGCAAACCGGACGGCAGGGAGAACGGGGACTGGGCGGACCGGAAGGTCCCGAAGGTCCCGAAGGTCCGACAGGCCCCGCGGGTTCCACTGGCCCGTCAGGTCCCGCCGGCGTGGCAGGGCCCGTGGGTGAGACTGGGCCCCCCGGCCCGCCTGGTCCTCAAGGTATCCAGGGTATTCAGGGTGAGACAGGGCCAGCCGGTCCCATTGGAGAGACCGGAGAGCAGGGTCCGCAAGGGGTGGCGGGCACTGGAGGGCTCGAGAGGTTCGGGCATTTCTATGCGCTCATGCCACCGGATAATGCAATGACCGTCGCGCTCGGAGCTGATATCCAGTTTCCCCAGGACGGGCCATTGAGTGCAAACGGGGGCATTGCCAGAAAGGGTGCCAGTGACAGTGCATTCGTTCTGGCGGAAATCGGATTCTACGAAGTCTCCTGGCAGGTCAGTGTCAGCGAGGCCGGTCAGCTCGTACTTACGCTGGACGGCGATGAGCTGGACTACACTGTCGCGGGGCGCGCTACAGGGACGTCGCAGATCACGAATACTGTGTTGATCGAAACAACTGCCGCTGATTCTGAACTGACTTTGCGGAACCCGGCGAGTAGTCCTGCCGCATTGACGATAACCCCCCTCGCCGGTGGAACTTCACCGAGCTCCGCCTCTTTGACCATCAAGCAGATCCAGTAGTAGCGTCCGGGGTTGCGCCGGCCGGGAATGATCGACCGATCCCGGCCCGCTCATGTAGCATCGACTACAAACCATCGTCACAGGTTGGAGTTCGTGCTGTATGCCCTATCGTCTGAATCCCGCGGAGTCAGTCCAGGACGGCATCCGCCGCGTCATTGGCGAGCAGGCGGCTCGAGCACTTGATGAGCTGTCTGATACGCACCTGGATCAGGCGGAGACGATTCACAAGGTACGAAAGCGTTGCAAGAAGATACGAGCGGCGCTGCGTCTTGTGCGAAGCGCTCTTGGCAAAGTGTACGCCGTGGAGAACGCCAGTTATCGTGATGCCGCGCGCGGTATTTCGGGTGTGCGCGACACAGAGGCCATGATCGAAACCTGCGATGCGCTGGCCGAGCGTTTCGCTGACCAGGTCGATGGCGAGGCCATACGGCATGTCCGCGGGCGGCTGGAAACGCGAAAAGAAGAGTTGACGCAGGACAGGGGCCGGATTGATACGCTTCTGCGGGATGTCGAGTCAACGATGCGAGCCGGTCAGAAACGGGCAGAGACCTTGCGCATTGCAGGTGATGGTTACAGGCCGGCGCTTGCTGGAATGCGCAGAACGTATGCCCGGGCGCGCAAGGCCATGGACACGGCCTACGAGGATCGTACACCGGAAAACTTCCATGAGTGGCGAAAGAGGGTGAAGTACCACTGGTATCACATGCGCCTTCTGCAAGCGGCCTGGCCCCGCGCGGTGCGAGTTCGACGGAATGCTGCGAAAAAGCTGGCCGAGTGGCTGGGTGATCATCATGACCTGTACGTATTGCGTTCATTCATGCTGCAGGATCGGTCGATCAACGAGGAGCGAGAGGTTTTCTGGAGCTTGTTCGAGCTTGTAGACAGTCGAATGGCACAGATCGAGAAGGACAGTCATCCGCTCGGCCGGCGGCTGTTCGCGGAAAAGCCGAAACACCTGGAACGCCGGTTCGCCATCTATTTCGATACCCGGTAACAGGGCAGTCCACAACCCCGGGAGGCTACCATGACCACCGAAAAAGAGACTGAACAGCTCCGGTCCATGATCGACAGGGCCGTGCAGGCACCGTCCAGCCATAACACACAGCCCTGGTATTTCCGGTTGTCCGACTCTGCCATTGAACTGTATGCGGACCGTACTCGGGCGTTGCCCGTGAACGATCCTGATGACAGAGAGCTCTGCATCAGCTGCGGTTGCGCACTCATGAATCTGCGTGTGGCTGCCGCGGACCGCGGTCTGGGTATCCAGACTCAGCTCCTGCCCGAGCCCGATCAGGCTGACCTGCTGGCCCGAGTGGTTGTCTCCGGACCTTTGTCGGCGCCTGCCATGGAGGCTCAGCTTGCGGAGTCTGTCCCGCGTCGCCGTACCTGCCGCAAACATTTCATGGCCCGCGATGTGGATGCGGGGATGACGGAACAGTTGGTCGCGGCGGCGGAGCAGGAAGGCGCGAGGCTGCAACCGCTTGCCACCGACGTACGAGACAGGGTCGCCGGTCTGGTGGCGGAGGGGGATGCCGCACAGTGGGCCGATCCGGATTGGCGACGGGAGCTCGCCGCATGGATGCATCCGCGCAGTCGCGGTGATGGGCTCACTGTGCCGCCGCTGGCGGGAGCCATGACCCGGCTGGTTGTCCGCACTTTCAATATGGGCGGCAGCATTGGCGCCAAGGACCGGAATTTGGCCGAGCGTTCTCCGTTGCTCGCGGCGCTCAGCACGGCAGCTGACGATCGTCGCGACTGGTTGCTGGCGGGGCAGGCGCTGCAGCGTGTACTGCTGGTAGCCTGCCAGCATGGGCTGCAGGCCTCGTACCTCAATCAGCCCATCCAGGTGGCCTCGTTGCGGCTGCGGCTACGGGATCTGTTGGGTGGCGGCTATCCACAGATTCTTCTCCGCCTGGGCTATCCCGCTGAAGAGATTCCACCTGTACCGAGAAGACCGGTTGCGGATGTCATCCACCAGCGTTGAGCCAGGACGTTATCCAATGGCCCTGAAACCCGATATCGCACGCCACCTGTCCCGACGAACTGCAGCTACGGTGTTTACATCGCGAGGAAGCCTCTCGACTTGGGATTCCCCCGTGAGCACGGTCTGTAACGCCATCCTGCCGTATGTATTGCTGGTTCAGTAACAGGCGTACGCAATCCCCGTACCGTAACTGGGGGCGGTTCAGTTCAACCGCTCCGCCCATGCCAGGGCCGGGAGCTGCGCTTGAAAGAGGCCTCCATCAGTGACACTGTGGGTTCAGGCGTGGCCGATTCCCGGCACGCAATGTCAATGATCTTCACAGGGTTGGATTCTGATGCGCACTTGGTTCAGGTAAGGGAATGAGCATCAGTGAAATGGCGCAGGAACTGAAGTTGCGTGTGGATGTGATCCCGCCCTCCCTGGTGCTGGCCCAGGCGGCCAACGAGTCGGCCTGGGGCACATCACGGTTTGCCCGGGAAGCCAATAACCTGTTCGGTCAATGGTGCTTCGAGGAGGGGTGTGGACTGGTGCCGCGGCGCCGCCTGCCTGGTGCCGAGCATGAGGTCAGGACCTTCGATTCCGTGTCGGATGCGGTGCATGCCTATTTTCGCAATATCAACACCAATGAGGTGTATGACTATCTGCGCGAACTGCGCTTCGAGATGCGTGAAAGAGAGCAGGAACTGGACTCCCTGATACTGGCCTATGGTCTGACCCGCTATTCACAGCGCGGGGCGGAGTATACCGCTGAGCTACAGAACATGATCCTCTTCAACAACCTGACGGAGCTTGACGAACAGTACCAGACCTGAAATCGTCCGGGGGTAACGGTGACACAATCTGCTGCGTGTGTACCATTATACCAGGCGATACAGAAAAGCATAAGACTGCAATCCCGTTTCGCTCAAGGGGCTGACCTACGGGCGCCGGAGCCCTGAATTGCGCAAGGCTGTAAAAGCGCTTGTAAACGAAAGGCTGGCGCAGGGTTCACTGCAGCAGGTAAAACTGGGCAGTGGCGAAATGTTCCTGGTGGAACCGGTGGCGCTTGAGCGCTCTTTGCCCCGCGTCAAAAACCGTATGCTGATCCTTTCACCATTCGACAATGGTGTCATCCAGCGCGACGTTCTGTCAGTTCCAGGAATGTGACACGGTGCGCTTGAATGAAGCCTGTCCAAAGCACCTGGCGCAACGCCTGGGCAGGCTCGGAGGACACGATCACGCCGCCCTCCCAGACAGAGAGGCTCGCTGGTGCGCTGGGCGGGCTGTCACCCGCATCGCTCCCACAGAGTTGTGGAAAAGATGATTCAGAGCAAAGACAGGAACAAGAAGCGTAGTACTCTGTTGAAGTGGTTTCTGGTCTGCCTGATCTGTATCGGGCTGGTCACGGGAATTGCACTGATCATCCAGTACATCATCCGATGAAGCCTCGGGAGGGGAAAAGTCATGAGAGTCAGAAAGAACATGGGTACAGTGGACCGCGTCATCCGTCTGGTGATCGCCGCGATTATCGCCATACTGATTTTCACCGGCTATCTATCCGGTCTGACGGCCACCATTCTGGGCATACTGGCGGCCGTCTTTGTGGTCACCAGCCTGGTGAGTACGTGCCCGCTGTATCTGCCTTTCGGGCTGTCAAGCCGTAAGGAATAACGCTTCATGCCCGCGTGGCGGCGTTCGGGAGCGAGCCTGTTGAATGGTCAGCCAGCCCGTTATTGAAAGAATCGCTGAACATGAAGGATGGTCCGCTATGGCTTCTGTCCCCCGCTCTGTTCGAACAGCCGGCATCTGGTCGGCAGGTTTCTGCACGTTGTTCAGCGTCACCTATATACTGGCGCAGCTCGCGGAGTGGGCCGGCATGTTGGGTTCCGGGGGAGGGCCCTACAGCCAGAGTACCGCGCCCGGTCTGGCGATTCTCCTGACGCCTTCCCTGTTCCTGGGCATTTCTTTTGTCGTGCTGATGGTCAGCGTCCACCATGCAGCCATGTCCGCTGTGCGCATCTGGAGTCATGTGGCGGTCGCTTTTTCATCCATGTATGCCACACTGATCGGCATCGTGTATTACGTACAGCCATAGACAGAAAAGAACCCGTCACCCT
>JBNJGU010000134.1:0-8230 GCA_051747985.1 Pseudomonadota bacterium
GGAAAAAATGAACAACCGACCCAGAAAGTGCCTTGGCATGCGAACGCCCAATGAGGTATTTTTCGGTCTTCATTCACCCGTTGCACTTGCCGGTTGAATGCGGGGCATATACCAGTCCGGAACGCTGAAACATACGCTACATCTCCTCGCGGGACGTGACATGGCGCTTGTCCGAGCCCTGCTTCACCCAGATGCGTCCCTGATGGTCGAGGTAGGGCTTTGCCAATCCGTCGGGCACCTCGACCACAATCACAATGCCCTGCCCGGTTGCTACGTTCTCGGTCAATGGATGCACTGGCGGGCGCACGTGCTGGGACGCGGCATTGCCCAACAGCTGGTTCAGTCGCCGCACCGCTGTGTTATCGAGACCTGCCACCGAGCCGTCATCATTGACGCCCAGCAGCAACCGGCCACCGCCGCTGTTGGAGAAGGCCACCAGCTCGGTAGCCAGGCCATCCACATTGGTGACGTCAGATTTGAACTGGTGGCGGCTGTCTTCGCCGCTGGCGATAAGGCGCAGAATTTCGTCTTCTGTCATGGTCTGGTTCCCTCCAAGCCTGGACTCCAACGCGATCAACATCTCCAGGCTGAATTTTCCCACTTGCCGCGCACCCGATCAGCGGGCAACTACTATTCCACAATCGCCGAGTAGATGCCGCTGCGCAGCCTGCTGTAATCATCCAGTTCGACACCGGGACCCAACTGGGTCAGGTACACCACGACGAGATCCTCTACCGGGTCCACCCAGTAAGTGGAGTGATAGGCGCCGCCCCAGCCGAATTCACCTTCGGACCCCAGGGAACCGCGTGCCCCGAGATCCGTGACTATTGAGAAACCGAGGCCGAAACCCTGTCCGGACCGAAAGGGGATGTCGTTCAGATGATTGCTGGTCATCAGTTCCACGGTCTTGGGCGACAGGATGCGGGCGCCATCCAGCTCCCCCTCGTTCAGCATCATCTGCAGGAATCGGGCATAGTCGCGAGCCGTGGAAACCAGGCCGGCGCCGCCGGAAAAGCTGACATTGGGGCCCTGTCCCTGGATGTATTCCCCCTGGGTGTACATGCCGGGACCGGCAGGACCTTCGCTGAGGCTGCCATCGTCCTCGATCCAGTAGACCGTTGCCAGACGGTCGGCCTTTTCCGGGGGGACAAAGAAGTGGGTGTCCCGCATATCCAGTGGGTTCAGTATCTCATTCCGGATGAAGGTGGCCAGGTCGTTTCCGGTCACGGTCTCGATGACGGCGCCCAGGATATCCGTGTTGTATCCGTACAGCCACCTCTCGCCGGGGTGCGCATGTAGCGGCAGGGATGCCATGCGCGCCGCGCTCTCATGCACGGGCACGGTCTGGTCGGCCAGGTACCAGCCGCGAAAGCCACTCGCCTCCCATTCCGACGCCGCCGGTCCGGGCGCGCCGAAGACGCCATAGCTGATGCCGCTGCTATGAGTCAGCAGATGGCGCAGGGTGATGGGGGTGCGCACAGGCTCCAACGTGTAGCCGTCGCCGTCGGCCACCGCCACCTGAGCATCCGCCCATTCGGGAATGTAGCGGCTCAGAGGGTCGGCGATATTCAGTTCGCCGCGTTCGTGCAGTACCATTATGCCGGCGCTGACAATGGCCTTGGTCTGCGAGGCGATACGGAACAGGGTGTCCTCGGTCATGGGTGCGTCGGCATCGATGTCGCGCATGCCATTGGCGGCGGAATAGGCAATACGGCCATTGCGCAGCACGAGGATGACCTGCCCGGCGATCTGTCCCGCCTCGACGTAGGATTTCATTACCGCATCGAGATTCTCCAGACGTTCTGCCGACAGCCCGAGTCGACTCGGGCGGGCGCTGGGAAATTCGGCCGCCACGGAGACCTGGACGGTTTGCAGGAAAAGGGCAAGAACGAGTAGTTGAGTAACTCTGTAAACACGCATGGCTGTTCTTCTCATTATTGTAAATGTGTTACAAGTATATCCCCATCGTGGGCGGTAACGTAAGATTCCACATCGTCATGCTGCTGATCGAGTCCGCTGTCGCTTGAATCCGGGGAGACTTCTCTGATGACATCACGAACGTACACAACGATTGTTTTATCAGGGCTACTGATGTCCTGTGCCGGTGATGCGGAGTATCCGCCTGCAGGTTTCACTTCCATTGCGGATATTGATCCGTCAATTGAGTTGGATATCCGTTACGTTGGCAGCAACAACTTTCTGGGACGACCGGTGGCGGGCTATGAAGGCCCGGCCTGTATCCTCACCACGCCGGCCGCCACGGCACTGCTGGAAGTACAGCGCAAGGCTGTTGAGAGGGGTTTGTCTCTGAAGATCTATGACTGCTTCAGGCCGCAGCGTGCGGTGGATGAATTTGTGCGCTGGGCCGCCGATCCTGATGATGATGTGATGAAAGCGTCCATGTATCCCGAGGTGCCGAAGGATGAATTGTTTTCGCAGGGGTACATTGCTGAACGCTCCGGACACAGCCGGGGCAGTACCGTTGATCTGACGCTGGTGCCAATGGGTACCAGTCAGCCAGAGGTGGATCCCTTTGGGCCCTGGGATTGCCGTGGTGATGTAAGGGCACGTTTTCCGGACAACAGCATTGACATGGGCACCGGTTATGATTGTTTCGATGAACTGTCACATACCGACAATCCGGCAGTCGGACAGGCTGCGCTGGCCAACCGGCATCTGCTGCGGGAGTTGATGGAGGACGCCGGTTTTGAGAACTACACCCGGGAGTGGTGGCACTACACCCTGCGGGATGAGCCCCATACTGATCAGTTTTTTGATTTCCCGGTGAAAGGAAGCGCTGATCAGGCAGAGCTTCCTTAAGAGGTGTCGTTATGCCCACGCGTCGGCTCGCCTCTTCAGGGGATGGTTATCTCCCGGTTATACCACGGCGTGGACGTCACGCCGGTGATCACTTCCTTGCCATCGAACAGACGGGAGAATAGCGGCCCCTCTGCGGCAAAGTTGAATGACTCGATACGGCTGTCAGCCACACCGGGCACACCCAGCGCATCATTGGCCTGATCTATCGTGTAGGTACGGGTGTAATCGGTGTTCCTGCCGGAGCGGATAACAACGCTCGACTGCCGTCTTGTCGGCACCGCCTGCTGATAGCGCAACGTCAGACTGGCGGCATCCCCGCTGTCGGCCGCCATTTCCCAGTTTTCCTCGACACGCGCATTGTTGTCGCCCTGCCCGCTCACCGACCGTTCCGCCATCGCAACATCAGCCGGTTGATAGACTCCGTAGGCTCCCGTGCCTTCCGGTGAGATCCCGTTGATGATCAGTATGCTGTCTTCGCCCTGCGCGTTGCGTGCCAGCACCGACATCACCATATAGCGGCTGCTGCCGGTGCCGACCGGCTGGCCTTGCGGATCCAGAATCACGTGACGATCCATGAAGGTAAGCGTCAGATTGACCTGCTCCGGGTCCTCGGCAGCAGCAGCGATGGTCCAGTTCTCCGGCAGCAGAGACCAGACTGCGTCACCATTGACACGAAAGCCCAGTGACATGCGGGTTTCCGCGCTCCATTCTTCGTAGTCACTGGCAGAGACTGCGGCCGGGCAAGCGACTATCGCGCACGCTGTTGCAACGAGCACCAGCCGGGTGAAAGTGGATCGTATCGAGTTCATATAAAAAGCCTGTGCACGTTACTTATCATCTGGAGGGTACAGGAAAAACTATCACCCGATCAGGGTATTGTCGATTCTTACGCGGTCAAACGCTCCATATCCCCTCGACCACTCACCGGATGACGCATCGTCTCCTTGGCGACGTTCACCGCCAGTGCGACTCTCGCGGTTTCCACTATTCCCGCGCCAATCTGGTAACCACCTCGCCCATCAAGCCAGTCAAGCACCTCCGCCAGATGCCAGATCGAGGCACTGCCTTCGTGGACTGGAATGGGAAATGTTGCCCGATGGGCGAGCATCAGCTTCCGCATTGCCTGGCGGGAAACGCCCACGATGTCCGCCACATCCGTTAAACCGACCAGATCCGGCGAGGCCTCTATCAGGCGGGCTGAGGGTATTGCACTTTTGACATCAGCCAGCGCGGTGTAAATCGCCTCCTTGGCACTGTTCGCCTCCCGGGAGAATTCCAGCGCCAGGCGACCAGGCTGCCCCACTCCCACGAGAGCGTCATCACAGCCGGCGCCGCCCAGGCGCTCCACCAGCGCGGCGGGATCATTGTCAGAGTCAGCCAACTGGTATTTCAGGGTAAAAATGTACTCCATGACTCAATTCTCCGGTTCCGTCTCGCCATCCCTTCTCTTCCGCGTAACTGAGTGCGGCTTCAATCTCTTTCTTCGGATGTAGTGGGCGACTCATTCCTTGTCTCCAGTATGGGGATGCCGTTATGAGTTGTCAACTGACAACCTATGAGCTATGCGTGCTCCCGAGCCATTGCGTTGCAGGGCCGGCCGCATAAAGAGTATAAGAGATACTGCGGGAGCCGGATCCAGAGCATTCAAACTTGGCGAATAGAAACAGCAGGCAGCGGCGAGGAGGCAACATGCGCAAGGGCAACAATGACAACAACAGGAATAGTGAACACGCCCACGGCGGTGATCAGCGGCAAGAGCCGGCGCAGGCCGCCAGCCCCGGTCGGCGCCGGGTGCTGACCGGCCTCGGTATGCTGGCGGCGGGCAGTCTGCTTCCTGGCCGCCTGGCCGCCCAGGCCGGCGGCGAGACCGATGTGCTCATCATCGGCGGCGGCATCGCCGGCTCTTCCACCGCCTTCCACCTTGCCGAGCAGGGCGTGGATGTCACTCTGCTGGAGCGGGGCGAGATTGCCTCGGAAGCTTCGGGCCAGAACATGGGTGGCCTGGGCGGCTATGGCTGGGGTAATGATCCCGATCTGCTATCCTACCTCACGGCCGGCGGCGTGGAGATCTTCAAGCGCATGCAGATGGATCTTGACCATGACATGGAGTTCCGCCTGTCCGGCACCCTGACCGCCATCCACACGCCGGAACAGTACGAGTATTACCAGGACCGGATAGCCGCCCTTCATGCCGGCGGTTACGAGGCCGAACTGCTGACCCCGCACGAGGCCCGCTCCATCGATCCGGAAGTCAGCGGCGATCTGGCGGGTTATGTGTACTCGCCGCAGCGCGGTCAGGCCGACCCGGTCAAGTCCACGCGCGCTTTTGCCCGGGCCGCCGCTATGGCCGGGGCCCGCATTGACACCGGTCAGAACGTGGTGGCCATCGAAGCCCTGTCGGCCGGCGGCTATGCGGTGCGCACCGAATCAGCCGAGTATCGCTGCCAGCGACTGGTGCTGGCCACCGGCGCCTGGTGTGGGCCGGTGGGGAAGATGCTGGGCCTGACTGTTCCCATCGTGCCGACGCGGGGCCAGATGTGGGCTACCGCCAGCCAGCCGCCACGCGTGTTCTCCACCATCGGTTCCGCCGAGGCCAGCTACAACTGGAGCCGGGACAATGGCATGGACGAGGTGACGCCTCCCAACCTGACCCACAAGAACGGCCGCCGCACCACCAGGCATCTCTATGGCCGGCAGCGCAGGAACGGGGAGATCATCTTTGGCGGCGACCGCGAAAGCCTGGGCTACAATGCCACACCCGACCCGGCCGGCATCGAGGTCAACCGCCGCCATGCCGCCGAGGTGATTCCGCTCCTTGCCAGCCTGCCCATCGCTCGCACCTGGGCCGGGTTGATGCCCTTTTCCATCGACGGCGCGCCGATCATAGGCCGCATCTCCCTGCGGCCGGAACTGTTCATTGTCAGCGGCCTGTCCTCGTCCGGCTTCGGGCGCGGCCCCATGGCCGGCAAGCTGGCAGCGGACTATATCCGCACCGGCCATCGCGCCCCGGTACTGGACGAGGCGGATCCGGACCGTTGCGTGACGGAGAGTTGAAGGCGAATCATTGCTTCGTCTTCTTCTTTGCCCGGCTCTTTTTCGCAGTCGTTTTCTTCGCAGCAGTCTTCTTCGCTGTCGTCTTCTTTTCTGCTGCCTTTTTCTTCGCCGGCGGCACGCCCATCATCTTTGCCACCTTGCCCGTCGCCGACATGCCCGGCACCAGCCCCAGGAAATCCGCCTTGCCCAGGTCGACGCCATTGTGGCGCAGGATATTGTAGGCCGTCGTCACGTGGAAGTAGAAATTCGGAAAGACCCATCCCTTCACGTAGTCCTCGCCGGTGAAGGAAAGCGTGCCGATGGGCAGCTTCATTTCTATGTCGCGATCTTCGCTGCCGGTGAACTCCTGCTTCTTCAGCCCCTTGATAAAGCGGATGGTGTCCTTGATGCGCTGTTGCAGCTGAGCGAAATCGTCATCGCCATCTTCGAACACGGGCGCCTCGGTCCCGGTGAGCCGGGCGCAGCACCCTTTGGCATTGTCGGTGACGATCTGTACCTGGCGCACCAGGGGGAGCATGTCCGGCGCCAGCCGCGCATGCAGCAACACCTGGGGGTCAATTCCCCGGTCTTTGGCCGATTTGGCTGACTTCTTCAGGATCGCTGACAGGTTCTTCAGATTGTGGATAAAGACCGGGGCGGTCAGCTGATACATCTCGACATTCATGACTCATACTCCGTGAAGGTGTAATGGATTTACGGTAGTGCAACCTCTTCGCTGTCCGTTGCCCGCTCCGGAGTGAACCGGGCCGCGGGCAACGGGGAGCACAACGGCTCCAGCCAGAAGACGCCGTCGTCGGGGTAGCTGTTGCCAGGATCACCCCATGGGATACGGGATGTCGCGATGGACCGCATCGCAGGCCTGCAGCACCTCGTCCGTCAGTGTGACATCCAGCGCCGCCAGCGACTCATCCAGCTGATCTGCTGTGCGCGCACCGATGATCGTGGAAGCCACAAAATCGAAGTTCATGCTCCAGGCAGTGGCCAGAGTGACCGGCGAAAGCCCCGCCTCACGGGCGATCTCCAGATACCTTTCGGTTGATGCCAGCGTGCCGTCGTTGACGAAACGTCTGGCCATGGCCTGTTGCCGCGGTGCGTCTGTCTGGAAATACTCACCAAAGCGGCTGTCGACGGGCACATTCTCCTGGTTGTACTTGCCGCTGAGGACGCCGCCGCCGATCGGCGAATACGGCAGCAGAGAAACCTGCTCGCGGCGACAGACAGTGGCCAACTCGTCCAGGAAGCGCCGGTTGAGCAATGAAAAGTTATTCTGGATCGACTGGAATCGCGCCAGCCCCTCGTAGTCAGCGACCGTATTGGACTTGGTCAGCCCATAGGCATTTTCGTTGGACGTTCCCAGATAGCGGACCTTGCCGTCCTGGACAAGTCGATCGAGCGCTTCCATCGACTCTTCGACGGGCACGACGGTGTCCGGCCAGTGCACCTGATACAGGTCGATATAGTCGATACCGAGACGCTTCAGGCTTCCCTCCACCGCGCGCTCGATATGGTGACGGTCGATGGCCGTAAGGCCATGACGGATCGGCGGCACGAACCAGCCAGAAGCCGCACCGGCCACCTTGGTGGCGATGATCAGCGAATCACGCGGCTTGCTCCGGATCCACTCACCGAAGATCTGCTCCGTGCGCCCCGCCAGCTCTGCCGTGGGCGGAACCGGGTACACCTCCGCCGTATCGTAGAAATTGATGCCGTGCTCGTAGGCCTTGTCGAGGATGCGGAACGCCTCCTCGCGGCTGCTCCAGCTACCGAAGCTCATCGTGCCCATGCAGATGGGACTGACCCGCAGGCCGCTCCTGCCAATGTATCGGAACTCCATATATCATCCCTGCCATCTGTCGTGTTGAAAAGATGGCTACTGTACCACAGCGTATCCTTGGTAGACCCAGGCCGCGATTCGCGGCCTGGGTGCTCCTCGGACTCTAGTCGGTGAAAGGAGCTATCCATGTTACCCTCTCTTCAGCCCGTTCGGGTTGCACTGACGAATGGAATCCGGGAATACCCTGCTGCCATGATTTCCTATTTCGCTTATGGTTCCAATATGTCACTGGCGCGGCTGCGCGGTCGCGTGCCTACCGCCAGGCTGATCGATGTTGCGGTACTCTCCGCACACAGCCTGCGCTTTCATAAAAGCAGCCCGGACGGTTCCGGCAAATGCGATGCCTTCCACACCGGAAATCCAGGAGATCGCGTCATGGGCGGCATCTTTGCTGTACATCCGGATGAAAAACCCGTACTCGATGAAGCCGAAAGTCTGGGAGTGGGCTATGATGAGAAACGGGTAGCCGTGCAGACCCTGGGCGGTGAAGTCGTCGAAGTCAGCACCTATTATGCCCTGCGC
>JBNJGU010000135.1:0-8200 GCA_051747985.1 Pseudomonadota bacterium
GCGGAGGATATGATCGAACGGATGCGCTCCAATCCACAGGGCGTGACCGTCGGTGGATACATGGCGGCCTCGGGAGCGACTTCCGCCGCCTGCTTGAGCGCCGCGGGCTGTTCCGCCGGTGCCATGGCCCTGCATGACCTGGCTGAGTGGCAGGCGGCGCTGGCCAATGCGCTGCCATCCGGCACCGGTCGTGTCTGTGTCGATTCCAGCCCGCGGGATGGTTCGGCGACCGCTGCCGCCTGCGACGGAGCCGGGGATCTGGTCGCCGTCAAGATCTGGTGGGATGATGATCGTGATGGCACGGCGAACCAGCGTTATGTGATGACATACCAGCCGTGAGTCCGAGGAGAGGAACAGTGCGTCGATCCATGACATTTCCGGGTGCCTGCAAAGGTCTGACACTGGTTGAACTGCTGGTGGCCATGGCGTTGGGCCTGACTCTGGCGGCCGGTGTCACCCAGATCTATGTCAGTAATCACCAGACGCAGCGCGACCAGGAAGCGCATCTGCGGATGCAGGAAAACGGGCGTTTCGCCATGCATTTCCTGGCGCAGGAGATCCGGATGGCGGGCTATATGGGCTGCCTCAGCGCGATCGAGCCGGACAATATCACCAATACGCTGGATGGAGCCCCGCCTTCGTTCCAGCCGGGTGATGGCATCCAGGGGTGGGAGGCGAACCATGGCAATGGCACGGCGCCGGGTGTGGTTTCCAACAGCGTCGATGACCGCGCGCTCGAGAACACGTCAGCCGGCAACTGGGGGACCAGCGGGGGCAATGTGCTGGACAACATGGCGGCGATGCCGGGCAGCGACATCATCCGGGTCTGGAACACGTCGGGCGGCGGTGCCACCATCAACGATGTATCCGGCGGCGCCATGACAGTGGTCAACTCGACGATCACGGATCTGGAGGATGGTGACATCCTGCTGCTGAGTGACTGCGAACGGGCCGACTGGGCCCAGGCCTGCAATGTTCAGGAAATCTCTGGCGGAGCCAGCATCAATTCAGTCCTGTCCGCCGGTTGCGTGCCCGGCAACGATGTGACCGCTGGGCTGGGTACGACGGCGGGTGGCGAGCTGGTGAAGCTGCAGGGAACCATGTTCTACATCAGCAAGCGGGGTGGGGATGCCGATAACCCCCCGGCCCTGTTCCGCCGCCAGCTGAATGATCAGGCCAGTCTGGGAACGCCAGAAGAGCTGGTGGAGGGAATCGAGAGCATGCAGGTGCTTTACGGCATCAACGTCGACAACGACAGTCAACGCAGTGTCGACACGTGGTTGACGGCGACCCAGGTACCGGACTGGGAACGGGTGGTCGCCGCCCGTATCAGCGTGCTGGTGCAGTCCATCGAGGATAATCTGGCGCCCGCGCCGCAGCCTTACCGCTTCAACGGCGTGGTGTACGATGGCAGTGCAGGCAACGGGGCACTGCCGGATGACAATCGCTATCGGCGGGTATTCACCACGACCATTACCTTGCGCAACCGGGCGGTGGGACGATGAGTATCTTTACGAGCAGCATGGGCCGCGGCCCGGTATCACCCGGCCATGGGGAGCAGTCCGGCGCGATATTGATATTCTGTCTCGTGTTTCTGCTCGTTCTCACCATGATGGGGATCGGCAGCATGGAGTCCACCATCCTGGAGGAACGCATGACAGGCAACATGCAGGATCAACATGCGGCATTTCAGGCGGCGGAGTCGGCGCTGACGGAGGCGGAACAGTGGTTGGCGGGAGAGGTATTGTGGCCCCCCCCCAGCGACGACGGGGCCACCGGGGTCTGGGTGCGCGAAGCCATGGACCCGGATGTGGGCAATTCCATTCCCTGGTGGCGCGAGTCCAGCCGCCGCACGGCCACCTGGTGGCAGAACAACGCCCGTGTCGCTCCCGGTGCGCCGGATCTGGCCTCGGCGCCGCGTTTTGTCATCGAGGAGTACCGGGTGGCCACCACGGGTGAATCAGTGGCGCTGGGCACGGGTGTGCAGGATCGCAGCCGTGTATTCCATCGCATAACGGCACGGGGTGTCGGACGTGATGACACCTCGGTCGTGGAACTGCAGTCAACTTTCGTGCGCAGTTACGAGTAACCGCCATGGCGAAGATGGGAGACAGAATGAAGGCCACATCCCGATATGATCACGTGTTCCAGTCCATGCATGTGGTGACAGCCTGGTTACTGGCCGTGGTGATGCTGGCTGTGCCGGCCAGTCACGCGGCACCGTTGCAGCTTTCCGATGGACCGCTGTTCCTCGGCGTCAATGCCGATCCGAACGTGTTTTTCATTGTGGATGACTCCGGGTCCATGGACTGGGAGGTAATGGTCGGGGAGCAGACCTATTACCTGAACTACTGGCAAGAGGCCGGCGTCGACAATCATAACGATGGCACCTGGCTGGCCTTCGCCGACAGCGGTACCTGCACTGGCAGGCGTACATTCGTCTATTACTTCAGAAATCAGGACAATGCCTACAACAGTTGCGTGTATGCGGATCTGGAGCGCAGTGATCAGGCGGAACTGCGGGATTGGCGGGTGCGGTCATCGGATTTTAATCTGTTGTATTACAATCCCTCGATCGATTACCAGCCCTGGTCCGGCATGCCGGATGCCAGTTTCACGGCCGCACGCAGCAATCCTCAGCCGGGCACTGCTGGTTACTCCCTGACGCGGGATCTGACCGGGTTCCGGTATGACGTGGTGATCGATGACAAAGGCTATTCGGGCAATCTGCCCGCCGGTCCATCCAGTGCAACCGATGGTGCCAATGGTCGGGTGGACCTGTTCGATTCCCGCGTCCGTCATACCGTGGACGACAGCGGCGTGACCGCCGAGGTTTTCACCACGGCGTCCGCGGCGGAAATGGAGAACCTGGGCACCAGTTGTACCGTTCAGAGTGCATCAGCGTCCGTGCCATACGCGGACTGTTTCGGTACCACCGCGCAGAGCTCCGCGGTCTCCGGCAGTGATACGGATGCCTACGGCCGCACAGCGGCGGAGACGCGTCAGAACATCGCCAACTGGTACCAGTATCATCGCAAGCGCTCCTCGGTGACGCGCGATGCGATCTCGCAGGTGGTCAACGTGTCGCCATCCAGCCGATTCGGATTGGGTCTCATCAATGACTACGAGGATCTGTTCATACCGGTCCCCGACGAGAATGTCGATGGATATGGTGCCCACAACGAGGCGTTGTTACAGGAGTTTCGCTCTCACGGCTGGCAGGCGCTGGGCACACCGCTGCGCAGAGGCCTGCAGCGCGTAGGGCAGTATTACGAAGGATTGCTTGATTTCCCCGACCCGATCATTTCGGCCTGTCAGCAGAATTTCAGTGTGCTGTTCACGGATGGGTACTGGAGTGGCGGAGACCCGTCTTCTGCCATCGGGGATTCTGATGGTGATGGCACTGCCCTGACACTGGCGGATGTCGCGCACCACTACTATGAACGGGATCTCAGTCCGCTCCCTGACCAGGTGCCGACTTCCACTGCCGATGATGCGGATCATCAGCACATGGTGACTTTTGGCGTGGCATTCGGTGTCCAGGGGCTGCTTGAGGATACCAATGACGACTGGTGGCCCGATCCCGCCCTGACCGAATCGGATGACTGGGGTAATCCGTTTGCCAGTGATCCGGAAAAGATCGACGATCTATGGCACGCTGCCTACAACAGTCGTGGGCTGTTCGTCTCGGCCCAGTCTCCCGGAGAGGTGGCCGGCTCCATAAGAGAAGCCATGTCCGTCATTGCCGACCGTATCGGCTCTTCCGCGTCCGTGGCCAGTAATTCCGGTGTGTTGAGCACGGAGAGTCTGCTGTATCAGGCCCGGTTCGACAGCAGTGACTGGAGTGGTCAATTATTGGCCTTCCGGATCAATCCGGACGGATCGGTGGTGTCCGAACCGGTCTGGAATGCCGGCAGTGTGCTCAATGGACAGCACTACAGTCTCGGCAGGAGCATACTGACCTTCAATCGTGACATTGGTGAATCGGGCGCGGGTATTCCGTTCCGTTGGCCCGAGCAGTACCGCAGTCCCGACCCCGACAGTGAAATGTCCCCCGGTCAGGTAGAAGCGCTGATGCGCTATGCGCCCCATCCGGTCGATGCCACGGATGCCACTGAAGTGGCCGAAAACCAGGCCTATGGAAGAGCATTGACGGACTATCTGCGCGGACAACGTGACAACGAGACAGACGGGTTCGGATTCCGGCAACGGACGCGGGTATTGGGTGATATCATCAACTCCGATCCACGCTTCGTCGGACCACCTCGATTCCACTATCCCGACAACATCGCACCGAAGCCCTACAGTGCATTCAGGGAGCGTAACGATGACAGGCAATCCGTGGTGTATGTGGGAGCCAATGACGGGATGTTGCACGGGTTCAACGAGGACACGGGCGAGGAGGTGCTCGCCTATGTACCACAGCCGGTATTTGAACGGCTGCCTGAATTGAGCCAGACGGACTATTCACATCGCTATTACGTGGACGGCGGCATCAATATCGTGGATGCCTATCTGCCCGGCGTCAGTGATCCGGCCAGTACCGGGACCGGAGCCTGGCGCAGTGTGTTGGCGGGTGGACTGGGTAAGGGCGGCCAGGGTGTGTTCGCGCTGGATGTGACCGACCCTGCCCGATTCAGCGAGGCAAGCGCGGAGCAGCTGGTGTTGTGGGAGTTCACGGACGAGGATGATGCTGACCTCGGATACACCTATGGGCGGCCCCAGATTGCGAAAATGGCCAATGGCCGCTGGGCCGCGGTCTTCGGTAACGGGTACAACAACACCGTGACCGACGGTGCGTCCAGCACCACCGGTCATGCGGCCTTGTTCATTGTCGATCTGGAGACCGGTGAGCTGATCCGGAAGATCAGCACCGGGAGTGGCGAAACGGACTCGCCCAATGGGCTGGCAACGCCGGTGATGGTCAGCGAGACCGGCGGACAGACCGTGGATACGATCTATGCCGGAGACCTGCGGGGTCAGCTCTGGAAGTTCGATGTCAGTGCCGGGAATAGCGGACAGTGGGATGTGGCCCATTCCCAGGGCAATACGCCGCTGCCGCTGTTCACCACGGCGGCAGGTCAACCCATCACCTCTCAGCCACAGATCACCAATCATCCGAGCGGTCGGGACGGGTTCATGCTGTTTTTCGGCACGGGCAAATACCTCGAGCTCGGCGACAACAGCCCCACCGGCGCCAGCACACAGTCCTTTTACGGTATCTGGGACGATGGAGATTCGCGCGTGACCGACAGCGACCTGCTGGAGCAGTCCATACTGAATCAGTATGTGGAATCCTTCGATCGTGACGGTGATGAGGTCGAGGAAACGGACTATACGCTTCGCGAGGTAAGCGATCGGCAGATCGACTTTGACACCCAGAAGGGCTGGAAAATCGATCTGATGCCGGAGCAGATCCAGGGGGTGGACAACAGCAGTAATTTTGGAGAGAAGGTGGTCAGCAACGCGCTGGTCCGCGACGGACGGGTGATTTTCACTACCTTGCTGCCATCGCAACAACCCTGCGATTTCGGCGGTGGCAGTTTCGTCATGCAACTGGATTTCCGCAATGGTGGCAAACTGCCGTTTCCGGCTTTCGATCTCAACGGCGATGGTGCCTTTGACAGCGCGGATGGCGATGCTTCTGGGCGGATGAGCGATATCGGCATTGTCCCCACGCCCAGCGTCCTATCCGATGTCACGCAGGATTTCGCGGTGATCAGCGGCAGCAGCGGAGATCTGGATGTCATCGATCTGAATATCGGTATCACCGCCACGGGCCGTCAATCGTGGCGACAACTGGAGTAATGGTCATGAATCTGATCAGAATCGGCATCCTGTCGGTACTGCTACAGCTGGGATTGCTGGCGGCGGTGGCCGCGGCGCAGCCGGAGCGTGATACTGACCGTTCGCCACAGACGTCGTCCCGGCAGACCGGAACGATCGAGGTGTTGCAGCAGGATTCAGGTACCATCGGTATATCCGGCACCCGATATACGGTGGATCAAGAGCGCACTCGGGTTTCTCTGGAGGAGCGCCAGCTGCGTCTGCATCATCTGGATATCGGCATGGTGGTGGCGTACAGCACGGATGGTTCGGGCACCCTGTTGCGGATTGAGCTGCTGGGGCCGGCGGACATGTTGCGTGAACTGGATCAACATTGAGGTGAGCGGTTTGCGGTGGATGAAGGGTATGCACGATCAACGCGGGTTGCGGCAATCCGGGTTCAGTCTGGTGGAGCTGCTGATCGTTGTCACCATCATTGGCGTGCTGCTGACCGTGGCCCTGCCTTCGTATCGGCAGTTCGTGCGCGATAGTGGGAGGACGGAGGCGCAGCGGCTCCTGATGAAGTGGCCGCGGACCAGGAACGGTTCTACTCGCTCAACAACAGCTATTCCACCAATGCGGGACCGATGTCCGATCCCGCCGTGGCGGACCGATTGTCGGAGAGTGGACTGTACGAGGTCTCCGTGGCTGCCTGCGCCGGCGGCAGCATCAGCGACTGTTTCGTGGCCACCGCCACACCGCGGGGCGATCAGGCCAATGACAGCTGCACCACCCTGACCATCGATCACACAGGCCGCAAGGGGGCAACCGGCGATACGGTCGACAACTGCTGGCGATAGTGCCACATGGCGCGCTTCAGGAGCAATCCAGCGGCTGTCCCCGGCTGTTTTCCCTGATGCCATCACCATCGTGGTCCCTGGCCCGCCGGATTCTGCCCGCCGCATTGACCACCAGTTGACGCGCCTGGTCGTCGACGCCATTCAAGGGACACCAGGTGAAGTTGCCACTCTGATGGCGGACCTGTCCCCGGCTGTTGATGATCAGGTATTGCCGGTTACCGAAGGCACGCCAGCGCAACGTGCCCCGCACATCCGGCCAGTGCAGTCGGTGAATGAGCCTTGAGGCGGATGCGAGTCGGGTACCGTCGCGGTCCAGGAAGGCGATCGCGCCCTGCTGCCAAGGACCACCGCACTCCAATGATTCCGGCGCGGCCGGACAGACGGTGACCCGGGTGCTCTCCCGGATCGCCGTGGTGCGTGCCGCATTGATGAGCCCCGACAGCTCCGTGATCACCTGACGACCCTGTTCCCGACCAATCAGGGGTTGCCAGGCGGGCAGGGCCGTCACCGCCAGGACTGATATAATGGTCAACGCAAACAGTAATTCTGTCAGCGACAGACCTTGTATGCTTCGGATCATGGCATCACTTCCCTGTGATACGTTCACTGATCAGTGTAGTAGTGAGTGGTCGGTTTTGCCTGCGGAAAGTTACAATTCCAGCTTTAGGAGTGATCGGTATGGATGTGGCCATCGTCGGTGGAGGTATCATGGGGCTGTTGGTGGCCAGGGAACTGACTACGGCTGGTCATCGGGTCACACTTATTGAGCAGGGACCGTGTGGCGGCGAGGCCAGCTGGGCTGGCGGTGGTATCGTCTCTCCTTTGTATCCCTGGCGCTATAACGCTGCGGTGACCGCACTGTCCTGCTGGGCCCAGGACTACTATCCGGAGCTGTCACGACGGTTGCTGGATGAGACCGGTATCGATCCCGAGCTGCAACACTGTGGACTGTTGATGCTGGAGGCGGACGACGAGGAGCAGGCCCTTGCCTGGGCCGGTTCAAGTGGCCGACGCATGATCGAAGTGGATGGTGATTTCATCCGTCGCCGACAGCCCGCACTTGCCGGCAGGTTCGAGCGCGGGCTCTGGATGCCGGATGTGGCGAATATCCGCAACCCGCGTCTGGTCCGTGCGTTGCGCGAGTCCCTGATTCGATCGGGTGCCGATATCCGCGAATACATCCGGCTCCATGAAGTGATTCAGTCCGGAGGTCAGGTGCAGGCGCTCCAGTTATGCAGGCGGGGAGAGACCGCGTCAGAGGTGGTGGCCGATCATTATGTCTTCTGCACTGGTGCGTGGACCGGCCGGTTGCTGCAGTCGGTGCGGTTATCGGTTCCGGTTGAACCGGTAAAAGGGCAGATGCTGCTGTATGAGCTGCCGCGACGGTGGCTGAACGAGATGGTGCTGCACCGGGGCCGCTATCTGATCCCCCGCAGGGATCGTCATGTACTGGTGGGCAGCACATTGGAGCGGGTCGGCTTTGACAAACAGACCACGGCAGAGGCTCTGGCCTCACTGAAATCCTCGGCCGAGGCCATGTTGCCGGCGCTTGCCGGTATGGCGGTAAAACAGCA
>JBNJGU010000136.1:0-8111 GCA_051747985.1 Pseudomonadota bacterium
GGTGAACAAGCGTGCCATGGAAGCGTTGGTGCGGGCGGGTGCGCTGGACAGTCTGGCGGAGGGTGATGTCGACCAGAGTCGTGCCATGCTGATGGCGGATCTGACCGATACCATCCAGGCCGCCGAACAGACCAGTCGGAATCAGGCAGCCGGTGTAGTGGATCTGTTCGGGGACATTGCACCGCCACCGAGTGATCAGGCCGGCTCGCGGGTGAAAGCGCGTCCATGGACGCAGCGGCAACGCCTGGCGGCGGAAAAGGAAACCCTGGGCCTGTATCTGAGTGGTCATCCGGTGGACGAGTATCGTGAGGAGCTGGCGGCCATGACCCGTGACCGGCTTTCCGCTCTCAAGCCCACCAAGGGGCGGCAGACCGTGGCGGGACTGGTGGTGGCGGTGCGCACGATGCGCAGCCAGAAGGGGGACATGTTGGCGTTCGTGACCCTGGATGATCGCAGTGGCCGGCTGGAAGTGTCTCTGCCACCCCGCGTCTATGAGCGATATCGCGAGCAGCTGCACACCGACACGATACTGGTGATCGACTGTCAGGTATCGGTCGATGACTACAGCGGCGGCCTGAGGGGGCGGGCCGAGCACGTCTACAGTCTGCAGGAAGCGAGGCAACAGCACGCCCGGCATCTGTTGGTGAAGGCCGGGGCGGTCGGGGAGCGCTTCGTTGAGCAGTTTGCCCGTCTGCTTGAGCCGTACCGTTGTAGTGTGTCCGTGCCGGCCCGTCACGGTGCGGAGGTGGTGTCGTCAGAGTCGCCTGACAACCTGGTGGGGCAGCAGCCTGATGAGGTGGCGGTGCAGGGCTGCCCCGTGGTGCTTGAATGCATGGCCGGGGCTGTGTCCGGTCGTCTGCGACTGGGGAACGACTGGGGCGTGGTGCTGGAAGAGGAGCTGGTCCAGGAGCTGCGGCAGTCACCGGAGATCGAACGGGTCGAGCTGGTGTACCGGGAGTGAAACGCCGTGATGGTTTTGATATGATTGGCGTCATCGATCCCAGTCTGTAAGGCTTTCGCAACATGAACCCCAACTACCTCGATTTCGAGCAACCCATCGCCGACCTGGAAGTGAAAATCGGCGAGTTGCGTCATGTCAGTGATGATAATGACCTGAACATCAGCGACGAGATTCAGCGTCTTCAGGAAAAGAGCACCAAGCTGACCGAAAAAATCTACGGCAACCTCAGCTCCTGGCAGATCTCGCAGGTGGCGCGACATCCGTTGCGACCTTATACGGCGGATTATATCGAGCACATATTCACCGATTTTGATGAGCTGCATGGTGATCGGCTGTTTGCCGACGACATGGCCCTGATCGGGGGGGTTGCCCGCCTGGATGACCGTCCGGTGGTGGTGATGGGGCATCAGAAAGGGCGCGGCACCAAGGAAAAGGTCCGGCACAACTTCGGCATGCCCCGCCCCGAGGGATATCGGAAGGCGAGGCGTCTGGTGAAACTGGCCGAGCGCTTCCGGTTGCCGGTACTGACGTTCATCGACACGCCCGGAGCCTATCCCGGCATCGATTCGGAGGAACGTAACATCAACGAGGCCATTGCCGAAAACATGGCCATGATGTCCAATGTCAGGACGCCATTGATCGCCACCGTGACCGGTGAAGCGAATTCCGGCGGTGCCATCGCCATCGGTATTGCCGACCAGCTCAACATGTTGCAGTACTCGACCTATACCGTCATCACGCCCGAGGGCTGCGCCACCATTCTTTGGAAGTCCTCCGAGCATGCGGCCGCGGCGGCCGAGGCGATGGGGGTCACATCCAGTCGGCTGGAAGAACTGGGGATCGTGGACATGACCATTCCCGAGCCGCTGGGCGGCGCGCATCGGGATGTGAAGGCGATGGCGGATAACCTCCGCGAGGCACTGGTGGAGCAGGTGGATCGGTTGCAGGGTATGGACACGGATGAGTTGATCGCGCGCCGCTATCAACGGCTGATGAGCTATGGCCTGAGCAGCTGATGATGCCGCGTGGTCCGGAGCCCGTGCCGGACTGTACGGACCTGGTGGCCCGGTTACGGCACTGTCTGGATCGGATGCTGTCGGAGTGTCCCGACGTTGACCGTTTCATCGTCGCGTTCAGCGGTGGGCTGGATTCCACGGTGCTGCTGCACGTCTGTACCCTGCTCGGGCGTCTTCCCGGTTCCTGTCTGGCTGCCCGACAACTTGAGGCCATCCACATCGATCATGGCCTTTCCCCTTCTTCATTACAGTGGAAGCATCATTGCCAGCAGCAATGCGACGCTTTCTCGGTGCCCCTGGTCACCCGAACCGTCCAGATCGGTGAACAATCACAGCAGGGCCGTGGTGGCAAAGTGCCCGAGGCCCGGGCAAGAAAGGCCCGTTACGAGGCATTCGCCGAGAGGCTTGGCAGCAGGGACGTGTTGTTGCAGGCCCATCACCAGGATGACCAGGCAGAGACTGTGTTGCTGCGGCTCATGCGAGGAACCGGTCCGGCCGGGTTGGCCGGCATGCCGGCGCAACGCCGGTTGGGCCAGGGTCGATTGTTGCGACCGTTTCTGGATGTGCCCGGAAGCCAACTGGAGCATCATGCTCGTGAGGCGGGGCTGTCCTGGGTTGAGGATGAAAGCAATCTCGACCAGCGTATGGACCGGAATTTCCTGCGTCATCGTGTTGCGCCGGTGCTGGCCGAGCGGTGGCCGGCCTGGCGGAATGGGGTTATTCTGGCAGCCCGGCACAGTGCGGTATCAGCCAGAATGGATGACGAACTGGCGCGTCAGGATCTCGTCCGGTTGCGGTCCGGGACGCTACCTTTCATACCGGAAGAACGTCAGCTGGATGGTCGCGAGCTGGTGAAACTGACCAGGGAGCGTCAGTGGAACGTACTGCGGTTCTGGATTCATGAGGCGATCGGGGTGCGAGTGGGCGAGGCCGTGTTGCGCAGAGTCACTGGAGAGCTTCTCACGGCACGTGCGGATGCCCGTCCGGAAGTGTCAGTCTCCGGATTCATGATTCGACGTCATCGTGATCGCCTGTGTCTGTGTGCTCCGTTGCACCGGGTCGATGCGGCGTGGTCGGCATACTGGAGGCCGGAGCGGGAGGGGGAGCAGTTGTCACTGCCGGACAACGGCGTTCTGGTGGCACGTCACGCAAACGGGAAAGGTCTGCCGACGGACTGCGTATATGGCATACGTTATCGGCGCCGTGGAGACAAGTGCGAATTATCAGGACGTCCGCGGCGTGCGTTGAACCGGTTGTTGCAGGAATATTCCATTCCTGAGTGGTGGCGCGACCGGTTGCCGCTTGTCACAATCAATGATGAACCGGCATGGCTGCCGGTCATCGGGATCTGTTCGACGGTTACCGGTCCGGCCACTGGTACGGGGTGGGATTTCGAGTGGCTTCCGCCCGGTACCGCGGCAGAATCTGATTGTGGGCAGTAGGCCTTTCTGGTAGTCTGTAATCCCATCTAGGCAGTGCTTGTCCGGCTTGTTCCGATACCGACAACACTCTCTTCGAAATCACCGAATTCTCTGGATGGGGCGTGAATGACACGATATATTTTCATCACCGGCGGCGTGGTCTCGTCGCTCGGCAAGGGCATCACTTCTGCTTCTCTGGCAGCCATTCTCGAAGCCCGTGGACTCAACGTCACCATGCTCAAGCTCGATCCCTACATCAACGTGGATCCGGGTACCATGAGTCCGTTCCAGCATGGAGAGGTGTTTGTCACCGAGGATGGTGCCGAAACCGATCTCGACCTCGGACACTATGAGCGTTTCATCCGCACCACCATGGCGGCAAAGAACAACTTCACCACTGGCCGCGTGTACGAGGAAGTCATCCGCCGGGAGCGTCGGGGAGACTATCTTGGGGCCACCATCCAGGTGATTCCGCACATCACCGACGAGATCAAGCGCCGAGTGCTCGATGGTGCCGGTGATGCCGATGTGGCGCTGGTGGAGATCGGTGGTACGGTGGGTGATATCGAGTCACTGCCTTTTCTTGAGGCCGTGCGACAGCTGCGTGTCGAGCTGGGTTCCACCAGGGCCCTGTTCATGCACCTGACGCTGATTCCGTATATCCGCACAGCCGGTGAAACCAAGACCAAGCCCACCCAGCATTCGGTCAAGGAACTTCGCTCCATCGGTATCCAGCCGGATCTGTTGATCTGTCGCTCGGAACAACCCATCGATGAATCCGCCCGTCGCAAGATTGCCCTGTTTACCAACGTGGAGCTTCCCGCCGTGGTATCACTGCCGGACAGTGATACGATCTATCGTGTGCCGGCTGTGCTGCGCAGTACCGGACTGGATGAGATCATCGTCCAGAAGCTGGCGATCGAATGCCCGCAGGCGGACATGACGGAATGGGATGCCGTGGTGGATGCACAGCTGAATCCGGAACAGGAGGTCACGATCGCCATCGTGGGCAAGTACATGGAGTTGCTTGATGCCTACAAATCCCTGGTGGAGGCTGTCACGCACGCGGGCATCCGGACCAGGACGCGCGTCAATATCCGGTATATCGATTCATCGGATGTGAAGGTCCATGGCACTGAGTTGCTGGAAGGTGTGCATGCCATTCTGGTGCCGGGCGGGTTTGGTCTGCGCGGTGTGGATGGCAAGATCCGGACAGTCCAGTATGCCCGGGAGAACCGGGTTCCCTACCTGGGGATCTGCCTGGGCATGCAGGTGGCGGTCATCGAGTATGCCCGCAATGTGGTCGGTCTGACCGGCGCGCACAGCACTGAATTCAAGACAGACTGCCAGGATCCGGTAGTGGCGCTGATCAGCGAGTGGACCGACGTGGAAGGAAATCGGGAGTTCCGGGACGAGCAGTCGGATCTGGGTGGTACCATGCGACTGGGCGGACAGTCGTGCCGTCTCTCACGGGATTCGACCACGTACGAGTGTTATGGGCAGGATGTCATCGTGGAACGGCACCGGCACCGCTATGAAGTCAACAATCGCTATGTGCAGGCGCTGGAAAATGCCGGACTGCGCATAGCCGGACGTTCCGGAGATGATTCGCTGGTTGAAGTCGTGGAGGCGCCGGGGCATCCGTGGTTCGTGGCCTGTCAGTTTCATCCCGAGTTCACTTCCACGCCGCGGGACGGACATCCGCTCTTCACCGGCTTCATTCAGGCGGCAGTGGAGCATCAGCGTCGGGAATCGACGGAAGCAGAGTGACCGATATGAAACTTGTCACAGCGGATACAGTCTCGTTTTCAAATCGTTCGCCAATCGTGATCATTGGTGGAATGAATGTACTGGAAAGCAACGAGCTGGCGCACGAAGTGGCGGCCCGGTTCGTCGAGGTTACCAGGCGGCTGGGAATGCCGTATGTGTTCAAGGCATCCTTCGACAAGGCCAATCGTTCGTCGATACATTCATTTCGCGGTCCCGGAATGGAACAGGGGCTGCGGACGCTGGCGGACATCCGTTCCGAGCATGGTGTGCCGGTATTGACGGATGTCCACGAGCCACACCAGGCCCTCCCCGTGGCGGAGGTAGCCGATATCATCCAGTTGCCGGCTTTCCTCAGCCGCCAGACCGATCTGGTCAAGGCCATGGCCGGGACCGGTGCCGTGGTCAACATCAAGAAGGCGCAGTTCCTGTCGCCCCGGGAAATGCAACACATCATCACCAAATTCGAAGAGGCCGGCAACGACCGACTTCTGTTATGCGAACGGGGCACAAGCTTTGGCTACAACAACCTGGTGGTGGACATGCTTGGTTTCCCCATCATGAAGTCCACCGGCTACCCGCTGGTATTCGACGTCACTCACGCCCTGCAGATGCCAGGCAGTCTGTCTTCCAGTGCGGGGGGGCGTCGCGGCGACATCACATCACTGGCCCGGGCTGGCGTGGCGATGGGGCTGGCCGGGCTCTTTGTCGAGGCGCATCCAGACCCGGACAGAGCGCTGTGCGATGGGCCCTGTGCATTGCGACTCGATCAGCTTGAGCCATTCCTGTCCCAGGTCAGGGAGCTGGATCGGCTTGTCAAGAACCTGGAAGAGCTGGATACACATTGACGGTGCGCCAGGGGTCTCCGGAGAGCGCATGACCATAACCGATTACAGGAGAGGAACTGCCAGACATGTCAGAAATCAAAGAGGTACGCGCCAGGGAAGTACTGGATTCCAGAGGCAACCCGACCATTCAGGCGGATGTGATACTGGGTTCCGGAGTCAGTGGAAGTGCCTGCGCTCCGTCCGGAGCTTCAACCGGATCGAGAGAGGCACTGGAACTCAGGGACAAGGATCCCGGTCGTTATCTGGGCAAGGGTGTGTTGCAGGCCGTCAGTCACGTCAATGGTGAGATCCGTGACCTGCTGATGGGACGTGATGCCGCTGATCAGCGCAACATCGATCGTGCGATGATCGATCTCGATGGTACCGGGAATAAATCCCGACTCGGTGCCAACAGCATACTGGCGGTATCCCTGGCGGTCGCAAAGGCGGCGGCCAGTGACGGACGTATCCCGCTGTATCGACATCTGGCCGCGCTGAATGCAACCCCGGAGGTGGCGCTGACGCTGCCGGTGCCGATGATGAACATCATCAATGGTGGTGAACACGCGGACAACAATGTGGATATCCAGGAGTTCATGGTCCAGCCGGTCGGCGCGCCGACTTTCTCGGAGGCGTTACGCTATGGCGCGGAAGTGTTCCATGCGCTCAAGGCGGTTCTGAAGGAACGCGGTCTCGGTACGGCCGTTGGCGACGAAGGCGGTTTTGCACCGGACCTGCCTTCCAACGAAGCGGCGCTCGAAGCCATCATCAAGGCGGTGGAGAAGGCCGGCCTTTCCATGGGACGAGACATCCGGCTGGCACTGGATTGCGCGGCATCGGAATTTCATCACGATGGCCGCTATGTGCTGGCCGGCGAAAACCGAGAGTACGATGCTGCCGGTTTTACAGAATATCTGGCGGACCTGGTCGGAAGCTATCCGGTGCTTTCGATCGAGGATGGCATGGACGAGTCCGACTGGGACGGTTGGGCCGCATTGACCCGTAAACTCGGTGATCGTGTGCAACTGGTCGGCGATGATCTGTTCGTGACCAATACGCAGATACTGCAGGAGGGCATTGACCGGGGCGTGGCCAACTCCATTCTGATCAAGTTCAATCAGATCGGCACTTTGACAGAGACGCTGGAGGCGATCGCCATGGCGCGCCAGGCCGGTTACACTGCGGTCATCTCGCATCGATCGGGTGAGACAGAGGATACCACCATTGCCGACCTGGCCGTGGCCACCGGCGCTGGACAGATCAAGACCGGTTCCCTGTGTCGCTCCGATCGGGTGGCCAAGTACAACCGTCTGTTGTTCATTGAAGAGGAACTGGGCAACAGTGCGCGATACCGCGGTATGGAGGAATTCAGCCACTTTACCGCCTGACTTTCCGGATGAATGGCCATGAAAGCTCTGATCACCACATTGATCGCCATACTTCTGATTCTTCAGTATCAGCTGTGGATAGGAGAAGGCAGTGTCGCCGAATTACGGCGCCTGGAGAGGGATGTGGCCGACAGGCGTGAGGAAAACGAACGCCTGCAAGAGCGTAACCGGGAGTTGGAAAACGAGGTGCTGGCTCTGAAAGAAGGGCTCGACGCCATCGAGGAACGAGCGCGCGCGGATCTGGGCATGATCCGTGAGGACGAAACCTTCTACCTGATCATCGAGTGATACCTTAATGGCAATATGGGCCATTGTGCCGGCCGCGGGTAGTGGCCGGCGAATGCAGAGCACCACGCCCAAGCAGTATCTTGATCTCGACGGAGAGCCGCTGCTGTTGCATACCCTGCGGCGTCTCGCTGAGCTGGATGGTCTGGCGGGGATTGTCCTGGTGCTGAGCGAGGACGACCGATGGTGGCCGGACATGGCAGCGGATGCCACAAGACTGGCCGTACCACTGATGGTGTGTAAAGGCGGTGATGAACGATTCGAATCGGTCAGCAATGGTCTGGCCGCCCTGGAAGACCGCGCAACCGACGAGGACTGGGTGCTTGTCCATGATGCGGCCCGGCCCTGTGTCCGCGTGACGGACATGCTTCGTCTGCTCGATGTGGCGGGCAATCATGTCTCTGGCGGCATTCTGGCCACTCCGGTCGGTGATACGCTGAAGCGCG
>JBNJGU010000137.1:0-8108 GCA_051747985.1 Pseudomonadota bacterium
GGCGCTTGTGATCATGGCGCTGTGGGTTGGCCTGATCGGCATGTCCGGCGCTCAGGCCGACGAAATTCCCCAGCGCGTGTCGGTGCAGGCGCTGGTCAAACCGGAAGGGGATCAGCTCAATGTGCTGCTGCGTGTGCCCATGGACGCCCTCAGCGATATCCAGTTCCCGGTGCGGGGCGCATCGGGAAACCTGGTGTTCTCCGAGGCGGGTCCGGCCATGCGCACGGCGGCCGAATCCTATATTCTCCAGAACATCCGATTCTACGAGAACGGGGCACGGCTGGAGCAGCGGGAGACCCGGGCGATGCGCATCTCCATGCCATCCAATCGCTCGTTCCGCGATTACCAGACGGCGCTGGACAATGTGCAGAGCCCGCCGATCGATGATGATCGGGAGCTGTATTATCTTCAGGGTTTCCTGGATGTGCTGGTCAGCTATCCCATCGAATCCGGGGCGTCCCGAATATCCGTCGATCCGCGGCTGGCCGGGCTGGGCATAGAAACCAACACGGTGTTGCGGTATGTGCTGGATGACGGGGCCGAGCGGGCGTTCAGTTACGAGGGCAATCCCGGCATGGTCCACCTGGACCCACGCTGGTACCAGGCGGCTTTCAATTTCATCGACATGGGCTTCGATCACATCCTGGGGGGGACCGATCATCTGCTGTTTCTGCTGTGTCTGGTGATTCCGCTGCGAAGCATCCGGGCGCTGATACCCGTGATCACCTCGTTCACGATCGCGCACTCGGTGACGTTGATCGCGGCCGCGCTGGGCTGGGTTTCACTGGCGGGCTGGTTCCCGCCGTTGATCGAGATGTTGATCGCGCTCTCCATCGTCTATATGGCGTTCGAGAACATCATTGGTATCAATCCGCAACATCGATGGGCATTGACTTTCGCCTTCGGGCTTGTGCATGGCTTCGGGTTCTCGTTCCTGCTGACCGACAGCCTTCAGTTCGCGGGCTCCCATCTTGTTGCCAGTCTGTTGGCGTTCAATGTGGGTGTGGAGCTGGGCCAGATTGCGGTGCTGCTGGTCATGGTGCCGGTCCTGTACCTGTTTTTCCGCTACGTCATGGCCGGTCGCGAACGGATCGGGATCATTCTGCTGTCGGCGCTGGTCGCCCATGAGGCGTGGCACTGGATGATGGAGCGCTACGCATCATTCTCGGCGTACCCGCTGCAATGGCCGGCATTCGACGCCGCCTTCTTTATTGGGCTGATGCAGTGGCTGAGCCTGTTGTTGGCGGCCGCGGGCGTCTTCTGGATGATGTTCGAGCTCTTCCGGCGCTATTTTGGTGGAGCGGAATCCGGTGGCGATGATGAGTCTGTATCCGGCAGCAGAGCGGCGTTGTCTTGACGATGATAGTGTTGCTATTATGCGCCGCACTCTGTTTCGAGAATAATAAGCGGGAGATTGCTTGATGAACGGTGTCATGATTGTGTTGTTCGGCGTCGTCGGCCTCGGCTTCGGCTGGCTGGTGTACTCCAGGTTCATTGCCTACAGGATCTACCGGCTGGATCCTGATTTCGAAACTCCCGCACACGAGTTGAATGACGGTGTCGACTATGTGCCCACCAACAAGTACGTGTTGTGGGGGCATCACTTCACTTCGGTGGCCGGTGCCGCGCCCATCGTGGGGCCGGCTATCGCGGTGTACTGGGGGTGGGCTCCGGCACTGCTGTGGGTCGTGTTCGGCACGATCTTCTTTGCTGGCGTGCACGATATGGGTGCCTTGTGGGCCAGTGTGAGGCACAAGGGTAAATCGGTCGGGGCTCTGTCCGAGAGTGTGATCGGAGAACGGACCCGCTCGCTGTTTCTGATCGTCATCTTCCTCCTTTTGTTGATGGTCAATGCGGTGTTCGCCGTGGTCATCTCCGGTAGCTTCGTCAATACGCCCGGTGCCGTATTCCCGGCCTGGTCGGCCATTGTCGTGGCGCTGATCATCGGTCAGCTGCTGCGGCGCAACTACAGTCTGATGTTGCTGACAGCGTGCGGGGTCGCGGCTCTGTACCTGTCCATCTGGATCGGCAGTGTGATGCCATTGAGCCTGCCGGATACGATGTTCGGGTTGACCGAAAGCGCGAACTGGATTGTGATCCTGTTTGTCTACGCGGCCATCGCCTCGATGTTGCCAGTCTGGATGCTGCTGCAACCCCGTGATTTCATCAATGGCATGCAGCTGATCGTGGGTCTGATCCTGCTGTACGGCGGCGTACTCGTGTTCATGCCGGAGATGAGCGCGCCGGCCTTCAATGGGCAGTTGGCCGAAGGTACCCCGAGTATGGTGCCGTTGCTGTTCGTGACCATTGCCTGTGGTGCGATCTCCGGTTTCCACGGCATTGTCGCTTCCGGCACCAGTTCCAAACAGCTGGACAAAGAGACGGATGCCCGGTTTGTGGGCTACGCGGGCGCCGTGGGTGAGGGGTCACTGGCGCTGATCACCATTGTCGCGGTCTGCAGCGTGGCGTATGCCGCCAGTCCGGAGCAGTGGCATGCCATGTATGACAGCTTCTCCGCTGGCGGTGCCGGCAATTTCGTGGCCGGCGGCGCGGCGTTGATCAACTCGGGCTGGGGGATCCCCGAGGGGCTTGGCGAGGTGTTGCTGGCCACCATGGTCGCACTGTTTGCCGGTACGACCATGGACTCCGGTGTGCGGCTGCAGCGCTACATCATCCAGGAGTGGGGCGAAATCTACGGCATCGATATGTTCCGCAAGGGAGTGGCGGCCACGCTGATTGCGGTGGGTACCTGTCTGGCGCTGGCCTTCGGTGCTGGTGGGGCCTCGGGCGACGGAGGCATGATCATCTGGCCTCTGTTTGGTGCCACGAATCAGATTCTGGCCAGCCTGACACTGCTTGTGGTGTCCGTGATGCTCATCAAGCTGGGCCGGCCTGCGCGTTACACGCTGATTCCCATGGTGTTCGTGCTGTTCATGGCGTTCTATGCGGGTCTGATCCAGCTGGTCGGCTTCTATAATGAGGAGAACTGGCTGTTGATGGTGCTTGACTTCATCGTACTGGTGGTCAGCGTGCTGGTGATGCTGGAGGCGATCAGCGTGGTGTTGAAGCATCGCCGCTCCCAGCAGGCGGCGTCGGGTGACAGCAATGCCGGTTGATGCAATGTCGGTTCCAGGTTGCCGGATGCGGTGACCGGATCCTGGAAGGGGATGAGTCGATATTGACTCATCCCCTTTTTTGGCTGTGTTGTGGAGGCGTTACAAATAATTGCAAGATCTGCGTTGCCGGTACTCCACAGGTCTTTCCCCTGGTCTATAATCCGAAAAAGCGAGCAATTGATCGATTTTTCGGGGGCGTCATTACATGCGCTGGAGTCAGGTGATCATTGTCGGCCTGTTCCTGCTGTTCGGTCTGCCAGGAAGTGTCTGGGCGGTCAGTGATTTCGCATTGCTGGACCAGAACGGTGACTTTCACCAGTTGAGCCGCTACCGGGATCGGGATGCGGTGGTCATCTATATGCATCAGCCCAGTTGCCCGGTGAGCCGCGCCCAGCTGGAGCGTCTGGTGACGTTGCGGGAGCGTTATACGGAAGAGTCTGTCCAGTTTTTCGTGCTGGTGGCGGAAGATGGCACGGATCGGGCGCAGATGCGCGCCGCCATGGGTGCCCTGTCGACGGATGTGCCGGCCCTGATCGATACATCGCAGCTGGTGGCCGGTACCCTGCCGTTCGAGCGGGCAGCCGAAGTCATGGTGGTCGACCCGAAGCGCATGGAACTGCTTTATCATGGGGCGTTTGATCGACGCTCATCACCACATCAGTTGGATGAGCAGCCTCACCTGGGCAGTGTGATCGATGCCGTGCTTGGCGGGCAGCCCATTGAAGCGGAAGTGCCCCGTTCCAGGGGGAGCGAGCTCGTTCTGGGGCGGCTCAATGAGGCGTCTGTCCGCTCTCCTTCCTATGCGGATGACATTGTTCCCATTCTGGAGCGTCGCTGCATCAGCTGTCATCAGGAGGGCGGCTCGGCGCCGTGGGCAATGGACAGTCATCGTGCATTACAGGGCTGGAGTCAGATGATGCGCGAGACCTTGCTGACGCGCCGAATGCCGCCCGGCCAGATCGATCCGCGGCACGTGGGCCGCTTCGTGGATCTGCATCACATACCGGACACGGAAATGATCGCACTGGTCAACTGGATCGATGCCGGTGCCCCCGGGGCTGACCAGGATGATCCTCTGCCGGAACGGCCGCCGAGGGCCTCGGAGTGGGCCCTGGGAGAGCCGGATCTTGTGATCGAATTTCCGGAGCAGGAGATTCCGGCCTCCGGTGTAATCGATTATCGGTTCGTGCCGGTGGAGATCGGGTTGTCGGAAGAGCGATGGGTCCGGGGCTATGAGTTCAGGATCGGCAATGAGGCGGCGCTTCACCATGTCATCGCGTATACCCAGGATGCTCGGCAGCAACGGCAGAACGCCAGTCGTGGAGGGAGCAGGACCAACTTCGGAGGCTACGCCCCGGGTCGGGAGTATGTGCTTTTTGATGAGGATACCGGGATCCGGCTGACGCGGGATATGCGTTTCATGATCCAGTTCCACTACACCACCATTGGGCGCCAACTGACGGATGAAACCAGCATAGGACTTTACTTTCATGATGAAACGCCGGAGCGTTCGTTGACCCGGACGGCTGTCATGAACGGGGACTTCGTGATCCCGCCCGGCGTATCAGACCACCAGGTCATCGGAACCGCTACGGTGGACTCAGACTCCTATCTGCACAGCTTTGCGCCCCACATGCATTTTCGTGGAAAATATATCCATTTCTACGCCGATTATCCTGATGGTGAACGTCAGGATCTGCTATCCATTCCCAACTTCCAGCACAACTGGCAAATGGTCTACAGTCTTCGCGAACCCTATTTTCTTCCGGCCGGCACCACGATTGTCGCGGAAGGGGGCTTCGATAATTCGGCGCTGAATCCCCTGAACCCGGATCCGGAGCAGACCGTGCGCTGGGGGGATCAGGTCTGGGACGAGATGTTCATCACGTGGATGCGGATCAGTGATGCCGACCGGAGATGAGTCGGGTCGGTCATGAATGTCAGGCCGCTATTGACGTTATTGTCGGACGGTAAATTCCATTCGGGGCAGTCCCTGGGCGAGCGGCTCGGGATCAGTCGGGCGGCTGTATGGAAGCAGGTGCGGCGACTGCTTGATCTGGGCGTGGAAGTGGATGCGGTGCGTGGCCGGGGCTACCGCATGACCGGCAGGGTGCGGTTGCTGGATGCGGGGCGGATACTGGCGTTGAGTGGCGAGGCAGGTTCGCTGTTTTCCGGTCATTTTGTGGTTCTTTTTTCCACTGACTCCACCAATGCCGAAGCGATGCGACGGATCCAGACCGGTGCCCGGCGTTGTGTGATCATGGCCGAGCATCAGTCCGGCGGGCGGGGGCGTCGGGGCAAGCCCTGGGTCAGTCCCCTGGGGCACAATCTCTATTTTTCCATGGTGTGGCCATTCGATCAGGGCGTGACGGCGCTGGAAGGGTTGAGTCTGGTCTGTGGCCTGGCTGTCGCCTCGGCGGTCGGCCGCGTATCCGGGCAGGTGAGTCTGAAGTGGCCCAACGATGTGTTGCTGGACGGGCGCAAACTGGCCGGTGTCTTGCTGGAGGTGCAGGGCGACATGGAGGGCGCCTGCCGGGTCGTGATTGGTGTGGGAGTAAACACCTGGATGCCGGTGGCCGCCGCAAGCCGGATTGATCAGCCTTTTTCTACATTGAGCACTGCCGATGAGGGATCCTGCGTGGACAGGGATCGGTTGGCGGCGGATCTCGTCGGCGAGCTGGTCTGGCGACTGCAGCGTTTCGAGCGCACCGGATTTCGCGCTTTTCGTGAGGAGTGGATGGAACGGGACCATTATATAGGGCATCCGGTCTGTGTCGGTCGTGGTCCGGATGATGGCTTGACAGGCATTGTGGCCGGGGTCGATGATGCGGGTCGATTACAGTTGAGGCTCGGCGGCGGGCGGGTACGGACGCTTGCCGGAGGGGAAATGTTTCCCAGCATCCGGCCCGTGTCCGGTGAGGCGGGTAAAGTCCATGATTCTTGACGTGGATGCCGGGAACTCGCGGATAAAGTGGCGCCTGGTCGATGCCGGAGGTATCGCGGCGCGCGGCGTGGCGGACTCGATCCCCGACCTGTTGGAGCGAGTGGTTGCGGTGGGCGTGCCGGATCGGGTCAGGGTTGCATCCGTGCGCAGTGAGGACTGGGTCAGGGGATTGCGGCAACGAGTCCTGGCGGCATGGGCGGTGCGGTTGGAGGTTGCGGTCAGTCGCCGGGAGCAGGAAGGTGTCGTGAATGCCTACGACGTACCCGGGGCGCTGGGCGTGGATCGGTGGCTGGCATTGGTCGCCGCCTATCATCGATGTGGGGGTGCCTGTGTCGTTATCGATTGCGGTACGGCGCTGACGATGGATATTGTCGATGCATCGGGTTGGCATCTGGGTGGTTTCATTGTTCCCGGGTTGTCCATGCAGTACCGGTCGCTGGAAGCGGCGGCGGGCATCACGCTGCCCCCTGTCGAGCGGTTCGTGCCGGAGTCGCGTCCGGGGCGATCCACCGCCGAGGCGGTGGGGAATGGTTGTGTGGCCATGCTGGCCGGTTGGCTGGCCAACGATGACCGGGTGCGGCACGCGTCAATCAATGACGGGCTCTTCATGACGGGGGGTGATGTCCGGGTGTTGTCGCCATTGATGGAATCCGCGGGCCTTGCTGTCAGGCAGGTGCCGGAACTGGTGCTTGACGGGCTTGCGCTGGTGCTGCCGTGACGCTGACGGCCAGACGATCGGGGAGGAGATGCGAGTGCGCCGGCTGGTGCTTTTATTATTGACGGTCAATGCCTGCTATCTGCTGTGGTCCGTGCTCACCCCGGATTCGCCCGCGGTATCTCCGGTGGCATGGCCGGACGAAGTGTCCTCGCTGCAGCTGCTGCCGCCGGATCAGTCAGTGCCCGATACAGAGGAAGTGGTGCGTGATGATGTGTTGGCGACTTCTGTCTCCGGTACCGCCGGAAGTGACCCTGCGGCCGTGTTGGGCCGATGTTGGCGGATCGGGCCTTTCACTTCGAGCGAGCTGCGTTCGTCATTCGTCCGTTCCCGGCTGGCCGATGTGGCGGTCGCAATAATCGAGCAGCGGCAAGAGTCCGCGGGTGGCTGGAGGGTGTTCCTGCCGCCAGCCGACGATCGTGCCGCGGCATCGGCGCTGAGGGAGTCATTCCGGTCGGCGGCCGCTGAAGCGGGAGAAGAGCTCGACAGTTATGTCATGACGGAAGGGGAGCGGGCCAATGCGGTATCTCTGGGCCTGTTCAGTCAGGAGCAGAATGCCCGTAATCTGCAGTCCCGGGTGGCCTCCTTTGGTATGGATGCGCGGCTGGAGCAGGAGATTTCCATCCGTACCGTCGAATGGGTGGAGCTCTTTGCCAGTCGGGAATGGATGAACGAGACGAGGCGCTCCGGCCTGGCTGCCTACGCTCCCGATCTGCGGGTTACGGAAAATCTCTGTCAAATGATTGCACCAGAGCCTGATTTCCCATAAAATGCCGCCTCTGCAATGCAGCCTCAACTGAAAAACAGCAGTCGGGGTGCGTGCTGGAGGGGTTCCCGAGTGGCCAAAGGGATCAGACTGTAAATCTGACGCGCAAGCTTCGGTGGTTCGAATCCACCCCCCTCCACCATTTTGCGGCGGGTATAGTTCAATGGTAGAACACCAGCCTTCCAAGCTGGATATGCGGGTTCGATTCCCGCTACCCGCTCCAGGCAGGCCGCATGTCGGCCGTCGTCCGGTCTCGGTTGAGTCGGGCGGTGATGAGAAACAGGACAAGCGGCTCGCATAGCTCAGAGGTAGAGCACTTCATTGGTAATGAAGAGGTCTCCGGTTCAACTCCGGATGTGAGCACCATTATTTGTCGCCACTGGCGCCGGCAGGTGGCAGTGGCGCTTTTTGCGCAAATATCGGCTCCAAGGCTGAGAGCCGGATTCAGGAAAGCAGAGGCGGTCAACATGGCGAAGGCAAAGTTTGAAAGAAACAAGCCCCACGTGAACGTGGGCACGATCGGGCACGTGGACCACGGCAAGACGACGCTGACGGCGGCGCTGACGC
>JBNJGU010000138.1:0-8066 GCA_051747985.1 Pseudomonadota bacterium
CAGGCCCGGGGGTAGTCTTCACCAAAGGGCGCGCGGCGACTGATGAAGGTCAGCGTGCGTTGGCTGGCGGATGGCGGGGCACTTGTGTCGGTCATCACGTTCAGGCTCCGAAATTCACTACACGATCCGAGTGAGTCGTGGCCTCGATCAGCTGCCCGAGACCGGAGATCTCCACCGCCGGGGAGAGGTTGCTCGCCGTGCGCTCATAGCGGGTGGCTTCCGTGTCATTGAGGATACCCCTTTTCAACGCGGATGATACACAGGCCACCGCATCGATCCCATGCTCCCGGACCAGGCGCTGCCACGCGGCGGGAATGTCAAGCTCGTCCTGCGCCGGCACGGCCAGCGTGCTGGTGTTGTGCACGCCATCGTAATAGAAGAACAGGCGATGGATGACATGACCCGCCTTCACCGCAGCCTGGCAGAAGCGCAGCGCGGTGGCCGAGGCCTGATGTGACCAGGGCGCGGTATGGACGACGACAGTGATTTTCATGGGCTCATGATACCCGGAGCGTCAGGGCAATAAAAAGCCCCGCCGGGCAGACCCGGCAGGGCGACTCGGTGGCCTGTGTGAAGGGCCATCCTCCGCGGGTCTGTCCGACCTCACTCCTGGCCGGTGAAGGCCATCAGCAGGTTGAGCAGACTGACGAAGATGTTATAGATGGAGACGAACAGTGTCACCGTGGCGAGGATGTAGTTTGTTTCCCCGCCATGCACGATGGCACCGGTCTGGTACAGGATGACCGCGCTGGAGAACAGCATGAAACCGGCCGACAGGGCCAGTTGCAGCGCCGGCATCTGCAGGAACAGATTGGCAATGAAGGCCACGATGATGACCATGAAGCCCGCCATCAGGAACCCGCTGAGGAAGGAAAAATCCTTCTTCGTGATCAGCGCGAATGCCGACAGGCCGATGAAGATGGCCGCCGTGCCACCGAATGCGGTCATGACGATCTCGCTGCCGCCGGACATGGACATGTAGAAATTGAGTATCGGGCCGATGGTATAGCCCATGAAGCCGGTCAGGGCGAAGACCGCCGCCAGGCCCCAGGCGCTGTTGGCCAGTTTGTGGGTCAGGAACAGCAGTCCATAGAAGCCGATCAGCATCATCCAGATGTTGACGGGCTGGGCATTGCTGGCCATGGCGAACATGGCGCAGACCGCGCTGAAGCCCAGTGTCATGGCCAGCAGCATATAGGTATTGCGTAGTACTCGGTTCGCTTCCAGCCCGGTCACCGCGGCTTCGCGATGTCGGGCGGTATTCAGTTCATACTGACTCATGTCCGGTAAACCTCCAGATCAACAACTTCGAACGATTATCATACCTGTGGTGGGGGCAAAATCAATCAATTTCGAGGCCCGCACAAGCTGATCGTCGCACCCCGGACTGCATTCCGTCGCACTGGCGACCGACAATTCACGGTTGACTGCGGCGCTGATTATAGTACTATGCCGCTTCTCGCCGCGGAGGGGTGGCAGAGTGGTCGAATGCACCGGTCTTGAAAACCGGCGAAGGTGAGAGCCTTCCCAGGGTTCGAATCCCTGCCCCTCCGCCACTACTTCTTATAAATCAGTTGCTTACAGAGATGAAGCTGGTTTACGTACTCATAAAAGTACTTTCTGCGATTGAAAGCGCGCACCTCAAGTACCTGCAACGTGAGCTCATCCCTGGCAGTACATTGAAAGTAATGTCCATGCGTTCGAAGCCGTCGGCGGCAGGCCGTGATCCAGAAAAGACGGATCACGGCCTGCATCATGCGAAGGACGTCAGACGCGGTTCACGGCTTCGGCGATCCGGTCCAGTGCCCGTTCGATCAGGGGGCGTGGCGCTCCCAGATTCATCCGCATGTGACCCAATCCGCCGGTGCCATAGTTGGCGCCCGGGTTGAGCTGCACACCCGCGTTCATCACCAGCCAGCGTTCGAGGTAGTGGTCAGCACTTTCCAGGCCTTCCTCTTCGGCCTTGTACTCGGCATTGATCGCCCGTTCCAACTCGCCCACATCCAGCCAGGCCAGATAGGTGCCTTGGGCCTTGGTGTAGCTGATTTTCGGGATTTGTTCCCGGATATAGGCGGCGACATGTTCATGGTTTCCGTCGATATAGGACCTGAGTTGATCGAACCATGGTTCCCCATTACGGTAGGCCGCTTCGTTGGCGACGATGCCCAGCGTGTTGGGGCTGGCCCGGTGCCACCATCTGACCCGGTCCAGCAGGATCGGGTTGGTCGAATAGAAGTAGGCGTTTTTCATGCCCGCCAGGCTGAAGGTCTTGCTGATGGCCTTGAAAGTCAGGCTGTTGTCGACGATGTCCTTGTCTGGCAGGCTGGCGAACGGCGTGTACTTCTGCCCGTCCGTGACGAAATCACAATGGATCTCGTCCGCCAGCACGACCACCTCATTCTTGAGACACAGTTCGCCGATGCGCATAAGGTCTTCTTCCGACCAGACGTTGCCCGTGGGATTCTGGGGGTTGCACAGCAACATGGCATGGCAGTCCGATGTCATGCGTGCTTCCAGGTCGTCCCAGTCGATATGGTAGGCTCCCTCGCTGTCCACCCACATCTCGCTGTCATTGACCAGTGTGCGCGTCCATTCCAGGTCGGAGTAGAAGCCGTTGTAGGTCGGGGTGTTCATGAGCACCCTGGTACCTGGCGGGGACACTGCGTGGAGGGCGGCGATCAGCCCTGGGTGCACGCCTTCGGCGATCTCGATCGTCGAAGGATCCACATCGATGCCGTAGCGCGCCGCGTTCCATTGGACGATGGCCTCTTTCAGGGAATCGGTATTGTTGATGTAGCCCCAGTTCTCGTGTTGGCAGCGTTCGATGAGTGCCTCGGTAATCGCGGGGGGGCAGGGGAAGTCCATATCCGCGACGCCCATGCCGATATCGAAATGTTCCTCGCCGAACCGGTCGACCTGCCGGTCCCATTTGTAGCTGTTGGTGCCGAACCGGTCGTAGATGCGGTCGAAATCGAAGCTGCCCTGATGGTTCGCCCGACGGTTCGGGGACGATCCGGGCGCCTGGGCCGAGGAGAGCGATCCTCCCGCGCCCAGGGTGCCGGCCAGTGCGGTCAGGCTGGCGTTCTTGAGAAAGTGACGACGATTGAGTCTGCTGATAGTGTCTGACATTATTGTTATTCCCCCGGGTAGTTAGGGTTGTCAGTTCGAGAGTAGACCGGAAGTTCCTGATAGGCAATATCTGATCGAAAGAATCGGTATTTTATCTGGATCGGTCGGGTATTCGGAAATACAAAAGCTGCGCGGGAGAAATCATCGCGATTTCTCCCGGTGGGAACTCGGCGGGACGGAGTCGTCCCGCCGTATGGTCCGGCCCTTCGCGGGCCGTGGATCAGAACCGGGAGCGGTCGAGCTCGACGGTGGCATTACGCCAGCGTGACTCGAACTGACGCTGGATCACTTCCGCTTCTTCCATTCTGCCCTGTGCCTCCAGCGCCTGCTGCAGTCCGAATGTGGCCCAACCATTGCGCTGATGCCATTCCAGATCCCGGCGGTAGACGGCTTCCGCTTCCGCTGGCTGTCCGGCCTTGAGCAATGCTGCCCCGAGGAAATGACGGGTCGGCATGGGCCAGTCCGGAGGCTCGGTGTAGTTGTTCTGGTCTTCCAGGCTTACGGCGACCTGGTACTGTTCGATGGCGCCCTCCAGATTGCCGCGGGCTTCCTCGATTTCGCCAGACAGCAGATGCCTGGCCAGGTGCAGGATATGGGAGGCCGGTGTCGGTCCCACGCCATGGTCATCGGCGTCTTCCGCCTGCTCCATATTGAGCAGATGCTCCAGTCGTTCTTCCGCCTCGGGAAGCAGGCCACTGGCCGCGTAGGCGCTGCCGGTCACGTAACTCCAGAGGCCGTCCAGGTACGGGGTGCCGCCGTGGCTCTGCTCCATTGTCAGCAGTCGGTTCCACTTCCCGAACATTCTGTCGACCAGCCAGGCGGAAACCACCCGTTTCTTTCCACGCCCGGCAGAGGTCACATCCTCTTCCAGGCCGGTCAGGCCTCGTTCGGCGGCATCAATGGCGAGTTCATAGTTGCCCTGCAGGGATGCCGCGTAGCGCACGAAGTCCAGGGCGTGAGGCGCATGGCTGCGGTGGGATAGCGGGTAGGTGCCGATATTGGGAAACTGCGTATCGCCCCAGACTTCCGCGAATTGCCGGTCAACCGCCTGCGAGCGCTGATTGGTGTAAATGGCCTTCTCGTACTCGCCGACCCGTAGATAGATATGGCCCGGCATATGGACCATATGTCCGGCTATCGGAACGCTGGATTCGAGACGGTGCGCGGAAGCCAGTGCCAGCTCGGGCCGTGGCGATGCTTCCATCAGGTGGATGTACAGATGGTTCGCGCCGGGATGTCCTGGCTTGACTTCCATGGCGGCCTCGAGTGCCGCGCGGGCGTCCACGGTGCCGGGTCTCGGTTCACCTTCCTCGTTCCAGTAATCCCACCGGCTGATCTGCATATAGGCGGCGGCATACTGGGAAGCGATGTCGGGGTCCGCGGGATAGCGCTGGTGGAGTTCCGCCATTGCGTCCAGGTAGGCCTGGTCCCGCTGCGCATCGTCAGGAATCGATTCCTCGTCATAGAGCACATACAGGGCATCGATCATATCCTGCTGCTGCCGCGTGCCATTGCCGGACAGCTCGCGTGCCTTACGTATGGCTTTCAGACCTTCTCCCCGTGGATCATCCGGCATGTTGGCATAGCGACTGTTGGGGTTCGGTCCCATGGCAAAGGCCATGCCGTAGTAGATCATCGGGTGGTCCGGGTCATGCCGTGCCGCTTCCTGATAGGAGGCGATCGCCTCCGGAAAATAGAAACTCCAGGTCATGCGCAGGCCCTGGTCGAAAAATTTCTGGGCCTGGTCGGAATCGGTGGCAATCGGCCGGCTGTACTCGCCCGAGGCCGGAATGGTGATCGCCAGTGGCTGGGCCTGGGTGTGAGGTACTACAACTGACTGCAGAGTCAGTGCCAGCAGGATCAGGCCGCCGGGGTGGAACATTCGCAGTAAAGTCTTCATGCTCATGGGGTTCTCCGGTCAGATGTGGGGTAGAAGCCTCTGATTTCTAGTTACCGAGAAACAATGTCTGAACTATCCTGGAGGACTGCAGCGTATCGCCGAAAGCGGGTCCCGGAGAATGAAGCAGCCAGGGTCTGAACAATACCAACCTGTTGTATTTGTAGGGTATGGACAAAGTCTTTTTCCACAATGATTCATCAAGCCCCTCGGTGGCGAGGAAATCCTTCAAGTCCTGGAAATCCTTCCACCCGTAGCTGGCGAAACCTTCGGGAGTATTGGGTGCGACTTCAAGGCCGGTTCGCCTGTGTTTCCAGAAACACGTTCCTTCTGCCTTGGGATGATTCTTTGAAAGGTAGACGACTCCTGCCCATTTTGTGCTCATGTCCACGTCGTAATGGATATGGAATTTGAAAGGATCATTGGCTTTCGTGAACCGCAATCTGCCATTGGCGTTTGTCGACGAGTTCAGAGTGGGCTCCAGAGTGAGTTTCTGAAGTATCTCCCTCAGAGATTCCGCGAGAAATGGATGCGTGGTCATCACGCCCGCATAGTTTCCAGTCGGAGATGTCTCTTCTCGGAGTGAGCCCAGCGCTGTCTGAACCAGGCCGTCCGGGTCGCTGTAAAAATCGTCAACTATGATATACCTGTCACGCATTATCTCGTCGCCCGTCGTGAATCGATGTACATAAGAGCCTCTCGGAAAGAGGGCGTAACCCGATGCATTACCATCGCTGTTCCTGTTGCTGGCTTCCAAAATACAGGGTTTGCACTTTTCTGGCGGACTCCAGTGAATCCCCGAACGCGGGGCCATGGGAGTGAAATTGCCAGGGTCTGACCAGAACCAGTCTGTTGAACCTGTAGGGAATGACGAGCGTCTTTTCCCACAACGATTCGTCGTGTCCTTCTGTCTCCATGAACGTATCCAGCTCCTCAAACGACCCCCAACCATACCTGGCCAGCCCGTCGGCCGTCGTGGGCGCCACTTCCAGACCGGTTCGCTTGTGTTTCCAGAAACAGGTTCCCTCCACGTCCGGATATTCGCTGGAAAGATAGACAACCCCGGTCCACTTGGTTTTCAGCCGGGAATCACAGTGGACCCGGAATCCGGGGGCCTCGCCTCGCAGCGTAAACAGGATTCTTCCGTTTGCGTCGTTCGATGAGACAATAGACGGCTCCAGTGTAAGTTTCTGGAATATCTCCCTGAGTGGTTGTCCCAGGAAGTACTTCGTGGTGAGCAAGCCCATCTGGTGGCCATCTGGTGATGCTTCCTCCTTCTGCGATTCCAGGGCGGCGGTAACAATTTGTTCCGGGTTGCTATAGAAATCGTCCACTATCAGGTATCGGTTCAACATTTCCGGGTCGCTTGTGGTGGCACAGTGTGAAGGTACGGTCATGGCGACCATACCGCAAAATGTCTGATCAGACAAAAAGGGGACACTGGTTGGCTGATGAAATGGGGATATGGGATTCTCGGAAGTCAGTGCAAGGGAACTGGCTGGTTGACTTCCAGTGCAGGTGGAGGCGACGATACGACAGTTACGTCCATTGTCTCAACCGGCCAAGGCTCATCCCGCCCCTTTGCCAGGATCTTGCAGGGGAAAGACCTGCCCGAGGTTCTCCTTTTGTTCGTTATCCGGTGGGAGTAGACTCGTGGAAAGTATCCATTATTTCTCAACGGGTAAAACCGATCATGTCCGATCAGAGGTCCGAACCCGCGCATGGCGCCGACAGGAACGCCGGAGAGACCGAGCCGACCCTGGATGGGCGGCGTCTGCGGATCAACGAACTCAACATGCCGGAAGTCCCGTCCCGGCCCACCTGGTGGCAGCGTGTCCGGCGCAATCTGTCGTTGTTCATAGCCGGCCTGTACACCGGGGAAAGCTGCGCCGGTACGCCGCATCGTGACCGCAAAAGCCGCGTTCGGAACAGCAATCGGTTGTGAACACTGCATTGTAATGCTCCGGCGGGGGTCCCATAATCCGGTTCCAACGCCGCCCCGGAGTCCCGTGCATCCTCATGAATTTACAGGAACGCCTCGAACAGACAGTGGTCTCCGGCAACATCATGGATCTGCTGCTGCGACAGGTCGCTGGCCGTCTGGTTGCCTGTGTGCGTCAGACGGATACGGTGGGCCGCCCCGGTGGGGACGAATTCACGATCCTGCTGCGCCATATTCCGGACGCCGGATCGGTGCAGTCCGTGATCGACAAGATACACCGGGCCATGGAAGACGGGTTCCCGGTAGGGGGCAGGGAAGTGTCCGTCGCGCTCAGCATCGGCAGAGCGCTGTACCCCGATGATGGCGAGGACAGTGCCACGCTCTATCAGGTGGCCGATCAGGCCATGTACGCCTCCAGGACGGCGGGACACTGAGGCCGGCCGGAATCAACGCGCCGGTTTCAAGGACATCGTCTTGATCATGCGCCGATGGGGAATGCCCAGTTCCGTAAAGACGGGGCCGGTCGTACTGTAACCCAGCTTTTCGTAAAATCCGATGGCCCGAATCCGCGCATGCAGCGTGCACTGCCCGATGCCGCGTTGCCTGAGATGGTTTTCTGTCTGGCACATCAGCGCCTGTCCGAGGCCCCGACCCTGCATTCCGGGAATGACCGCCATCTGTCGGAGCCGGACGGACGAGGCGTCGGCGGGGGCCGCAACCAGGCAGGCGATCAACCTGTCCGCGTCATCGAACAGGCCGAAATGCCACTGTCGCTCCTCTCCATCCAGATCCTGCGCGGACAAAACCAGACCAAGCGGTTCACGCAGTACCTGCTGGCGCAGGGACAGAGTCGCCCGATACTGAGCCGACGCGAAATCGATGACCCGGAACCGGGGCATGTCATTCGTACCGGGCTTCATCCGGCATCAGCGCCGCGTTGCCATTCTCCCGCCGTCATCATTCCCTGATTTCCAGCAAGGGACGGCTGATACCATCGACACCGACCGCCGCCAGTGTCAGCAGCCAGGCCGCCATGGGTCCGCGATGCGAGTCCAGCGGCTCGAACCACTCACTGAGCGAATGCGCACCCGAGGCCCG
>JBNJGU010000139.1:0-8036 GCA_051747985.1 Pseudomonadota bacterium
ATGGAGTATGTACAAGGCACCTGCACTGGAAAATACGCCTGATCTGGATCCGTCCCGTTTTCCCACGGTTCCGGCGCTTTTTGATCATATATTCTCTCACTGGGCGGATCGGGTGGCATTCAGCTGTTTCGGTCAGACCATGACCTACCGCGAACTGGACGAGACCAGCGCGAAGCTGGCCGGCTGGCTCCGTGAGAATACCGATCTGCAGCCTGGTGACCGGATCGCGATACAGCTGCCGAATCTGTTGCAGTTCCCGGTGGCTGCCGTTGCCGCCCTGCGCGCTGGCCTGGTGCTGGTCAACACCAATCCGCTCTACACCGCGCGGGAAATGAAACACCAGTTCCGGGACTCGGGAGCCCGGGCCGTCATCATCATGGCCAATTTCGGCGACAAGCTGGAAGAGGTGTTGCCTGACACTGACATCAAACATGTCATTATCACAGAAGTGGGAGACATGGTACCTGGGTTCAAGGGCGTGGTGCTCAACATGGGTGCCCGTTATCTGAAGAAAATGGTGCCGAAATTCAGATTGCCCGACGCGGTGCGCTGGAAAAAGATCATGGGCGCGACGCCGTCGGTAGATGGCCGTCAGGCGGTGGATTCCGGCACCGATGTGGCATTGATTCTCTATACTGGCGGCACCACCGGTCTGGCCAAGGGGGCCATGCTGACCCACGCCAATCTGATCTGGAACATGATGCAGCTGCGGGCGGCCAACAAATCGCTGATCCGCGACGGTGAGGATGTGATCATCGCACCGTTACCGCTCTATCATACCTATGCCTTCATGTTGCACGTGATGTCCCAGTGTTATGCCGGCAATCACAATGTGCTGATACCCAATCCCCGTGATGTGGATGCGCTGGTCGATACCATTCGCAGTGTGAAGCCCAATGGTATTGTCGGTATCAATACGCTGTACCTGGCTCTGTGCCGACACAAGGAGATCGGCAACATCGATTTCAGGGAGCTGCGTTTCTCCGGTGCCGGCGGCATGGCACTGAGCACGCGGGTGGCGCGTGACTGGAAGGAGATCACCGGCAGTGAGGTGCTGGAGGGATACGGTCTGACCGAATGTTCCCCGGTGGTCACGGTCAATCCCCCGGGAGCCTCCCGGATCGGTACGGTCGGCAAGGCCGTACCGGATACCAGTCTGATGCTGGCGGATGAGGACGGCGAGGAGGTGACCGGTGACGGACGCGGAGAACTCTGGGTCAAGGGGCCCCAGGTCATGAAGGGGTACTGGAAGAACGAGGAGGCCACGCGCGAGTCGATCACCGGGGACGGGTGGTTCAAGACCGGTGATTACGCCCAGTTCGATGAAGATGATTATGTCCGCATTGTGGACCGGAAGAAGGACATGATCATTGTTTCCGGTTTCAACGTCTATCCCAGCGAGATCGAGGAAGTGGTCAACAGCCATCCCGGAGTGGCGGAGAGCGCGGTCATCGGTATTCCCGACGAGGAATCGGGAGAAAAGGTCAAACTGTTCGTGGTCAGTCGGGACAGTGTACTGTCGCTGGACGATGTCCGCTCACACTGTCGGGAGAATCTGACCGCGTACAAGGTGCCGAAGGAGATCGAATTCGTTGACGATCTGCCCAAGACCAATGTCGGCAAGATTCTTCGCCGTGAATTGCGGGACCGGGAACTGGCGGGCCGGGATGCCTCCTGACCCGTAATGCAGGCGCAACAGTCATCACTGAAGATCAGTTATCCTGAATCACTGCCGGTATCGGAGCGACGTGAGGAAATCGCGGCGGCACTCCGGGAGCATCAGGTCATCGTCATCGCCGGCGAAACCGGTTCGGGAAAGACCACGCAGATCCCCAAGATCTGTCTGGACGCTGGCTATGGCCAGAACGGACTGATCGGCCATACCCAGCCGCGGCGCCTTGCCGCGCGCTCGGTAGCCTCCAGGATCGCCGAGGAACTCGGCGTGCCACTGGGCGGACTGGTCGGCTATCAGGTGCGATTCTCCGACAACAGCAGTCCGGATACGCGCATCAAGCTGATGACCGACGGCATCCTGCTGAACGAGATCCAGCGTGACCGCAAGCTGCGCAAGTATGACGTGCTCATCATCGACGAGGCGCATGAGCGCAGCCTGAATATCGATTTCCTGCTGGGCTATCTGCGTCAGCTCTGCGTGCGCCGTCCGGACCTGAAAATCATCATCACGTCGGCCACGATCGACGTCGAGAAATTCTCCCGCCACTTCAGGGACGCGCCGATCATTTCCGTGTCCGGACGCAGTTATCCGGTGGACGTGTTATACCGGGATCCGGCCGAGCTGGACGAGGCGGACGGTGACGATGATGTGCTGACCCGCGCGGTGCTCCGGGCCCTGGATGAGATCGCCACGCTGGACCGGCGCCGGGGGCGCACCGGTGATGTGCTGGTGTTTCTCAGTGGCGAGCGCGAGATCCGCGATATTGCCGCGGCACTGCGGCGGCGCTCCCTGCCGGACACGGAGGTGCTGCCGCTGTATGCAAGGCTCTCGCCCGCCGAACAGAAGAAGATATTCCAGTCTCACCGGGGACGACGGATCGTGTTGTCCACCAATGTGGCGGAAACCTCGCTGACGGTTCCGGGCATCGAATATGTCATCGACAGCGGGCTGGCGCGCATCAGTCGGTACAGTGTCGCCAGCAAGGTGCAGCGACTGCCGATCGAACCGGTATCACAGGCCAGTGCCAATCAGCGGGCCGGACGCTGTGGTCGTGTGGCGCCGGGGATCTGTATCCGGTTGTACAGTGAAGAGGACTTCGTCAGTCGTCCGGAGTTCACCGATCCGGAGATACAACGGACCAATCTGAGTGCCGTGATCCTGCAGATGCTGCTGTTGCGTCTGGGCGACATCGAGCAGTTCCCGTTTGTCGAGCCGCCGGCGCGACGGGCCATCAATGATGGCTTCCGTCTGCTGGCGGAACTGGGTGCCATTGACGAACAGCGACGACTGACAGACGTCGGAAAGCAGATGGCACGGCTCCCCGTGGATCCCCGTCTGGGCCGGATGCTGGTCGATGCCCGTGATCAGGGGTGCCTGTATGAGCTGCTGATCATTGTCAGCGCGATGAGCATCCAGGATCCGCGCGAGACCCCGGCGGAGTTGCGTGATGCCGCCCGTCAACAACATGCCCGTTTTGACCATCCGGATTCGGATTTCATGAGTTATCTGGCCCTGTGGGAGCACTGGGAGAATGAGCGTCAGACGCTGAGCCAGAACCGGCTGCGCCGTTACGCCCGTGACCATTTTCTGAACTTTCTGCGTATGCGGGAATGGCGCGAAACCCACCGACAATTGATGCTGGCCTGCAAGCAGGCCGGTCTGGAACCGCCGCGTCAGTCAGCGACAGACGAGGCCGATTACGCGGCCATACATCGCAGTATCATCCGGGGATCACTCAATCAGATCGGAATGAAGACCGCGGAACGTTCCTACCTCGGCAGCCGTGGCCGCCAGTTCGATCTGTTTCCCTCGTCCACGCTGTCCCGTCGCAAGCCGCGCTGGATTGTCACGGCGGAGCTGATCGAGACCAGCCGGTTGTTCGCCACGCTGGCGGCGCGTATCGAGCCGGAGTGGGTGATCCAGTCGGCGCCGGACTGGTTGCTGAAACGTGAATACCAGGAACCGCACTGGGAGAAAAAGCGCGGCCAGGTGATCGCTTTCGAGAAAATCAGCCTGTTCGGACTGGTCCTGGTGGAGCAGAAACGTCGACATTACGGACCGATCGATCCTCATCTGAGCCGGCAGATCTTCATACGGGAAGCACTGGTGGAAGGAGAGTTGCGCACCCGGCGGCGATTCCTGGCGGATAACCGAAAGATGATTGCGGAGATCCGCCGCGAGGAAGAGAAACTGCGCCGTCCGGATATTCTGGTCAGTGAGGAAGAAATGTTTGCTTTCTATGACCAACGCGTTCCGGAGCGGGTCTACAGCGCCCGGCAGTTCGAGAGCTGGTGCGGCCGGGCCGATGTGGACAGACAGCGCATCCTGCACATGAGTCGGGATGATCTGCGGCGAGAGGATGTGGAGGAGGAGACACAGCGGCACTTTCCGGATCGCGCCAGCATCCAGGACAATCCGCTACTGGTCCGTTATCGCTTCGCGCCCGGTCGGGAAGAGGATGGCGCCAGTATCGATGTTCCCCTGGCATTACTGGATCAGTTGCAGGAAAAAGATCTGGACTGGGCGGTACCGGGATTGGTGAAGGATCGCTGTATCGCCTTGCTGAAGGGACTGCCCAAGGCGTTACGCAAGCAGTTCATTCCGGTACCGGATTTCGTTGAAACCATGCTGAAGGAAGCCACACCGGGTAGTCTCGGACTGCGCCAGTTGATCCGACGGGAAGCGATGCGTCGCAAGGGCGTTGAACTTCGCGATGAGGATCTGGAGGCGGTTGAATTGCCGCCACACCTGTTACCCGCCATCCGCCTGCTGGACGAGAGGGGCAAGGTGCTGGCCACCGATAGTGATCCGGAACGCCTGCGCAGGCGGTTTTCGGACCGTATCAACAAGGCGGCGCCCGATGCGGTGACAGCCCACCCGCTGGCCCGTCGCGGCATGCGCGACTGGGACTGTGAAACCCTGCCGGAACAGGTGACCATCGAGCAGGGCGTAACATTACAGCGTTATCCGGGTCTCAGTGACCAGGGCGATTCGGTGGCGGTGGAGCTTTTCAGTTCGCCGGACAAGGCACGCAGGGAGCACACGCAGGGGCTGATCCGTCTGCTGTTGTTGCGGACCCCGCAGCAACGGAAAAGCATCGAGAAATCGATGAAGGCGCTACCCGGGGAGTGTGGTCTGTATTTTCCGACGGACTGGAAACAGTTCGCGCGACAGGCGACACGCGCTGTGTACCGGCAGCATTTCGATCCGGATCACAGTGACATCCGTTCGGCGGAGGCGTTTCGTCGCTGGCTGGACCAGGGACGGGCGTCTCTGATCGACGCGGCCGATCGGAGCCGCAGCCGGTTACAGGATCTGGCCCGCCACCTGTTCGATATCCGTCGCTCGCTGGATGCGGTGAGTGGCGCGGATGAAAAGGCGGTGTACGAAGATATTGTGGAACAGATCGACCAATTGATGGCGGAGCCGTTCCCCGCCTCCGTACCGGGTGGATGGCTGCGCGAATATCCACGTTATCTACAGGCGATCGGAATACGGCTGGAGAGTTTCCGCAGAGCGCCCGGACGGGATCGCGAGGGGATGGAGCGGGTGCACTCGCTGCAACGTCAGTACCGGCAGCTACCGGACAGTGTGGCCGCGACATTGCCGGAGTTCCCCTGGTGGTTGCAGGAGTTGCGTGTGTCCCTGTTCGCGCAGCAGCTCGGAACCCGCCGTACGGTATCGCACAAACGTCTTCAGCGTATGCTCGATCAGGTTCGGGACCCGGTGACCCGGCGATGATCCGTGATCCGCGGCGCTGACGTAATTGTGCTGTGTTTCACAGAGATCCGGTGGCCTCTATAGGCCGCGAAGTGCTGTTGTGCGACAATGGCTTACTTGTATGTCACAGTTAAAGGATGGTAGTACGTGACCGATACCCGCATTTTTCCCTTTTTCCGTCCCGCTCCGTTGATGCTTGCCGCGTTGATGGCGCTCCTGCTTCCGGGACCGGCGGCATGGGCGCAGGAGTCCGCGGAAGATCCATGGGAACCTCTGAACCAGCATATCTTCGCTTTCAACCAGCTTTTTGATGACTGGTTCATGCGACCGCTGGCCACGGGGTATGACGAAGTGGTGCCGCCTCCGGCCAAGAAAGGGGTGAGCAATTTCTTCTCCAATCTCAATGACGTCAATGTCCTGCTGAACAACCTGTTGCAGGGTAAGCCGGCGGATGCCGCCTCCGATGGTGGCCGTATCGTGCTGAATACCGTCTTTGGTGTGGCGGGGCTGTGGGATATGGCGCAACACGTGGGGCTGGAGAAGCACAACGAGGACTTCGGCCAGACACTGGGATACTGGGGTGTGGGGTCGGGGCCGTATTTTGTCATGCCTTTCGTGGGTCCCAGCACGGTCAGGGATACCCTGGGATTCGGTGTCGACATCGCTGTGACTCCGGTGTCGTCGCCGGATGATCCGGGCACGCGCAATACGTTGCATGCCCTGCGACTGGTGGATACACGCGTGGAGGCGCTGCAACTGGATCGGATGATGTACGGAGATCCCTACATTTTCATGCGGGAAGCGTATCTGCAGCAGCGTGAATACGATGTACGGGATGGAGAGGGCATGGACAGCAGTACCGCGGAGGATGATCCCTGGAGCGATTGGGACTGAGAGCGGTTCAATCGCCCGGGTCAGTAGCCGTGTCTCGCACTCGCAGCTTCATGCGGATGAAATCGCCATGTCTGACGTGGATCAGTTCCGCCGTGCGACGGATCATCTGTTCCTCGTATTTGTCCAGTTCCCCGTCGGCCCAGGCGATGCGCCACATGTTCTCGATCAGCTGGAGTTTCTCGGGATAGGCATAACCGTCATTGACCAGGGTCGTGAATTCGAACAGCGATGTCGCCTGCCGGGCTTCTTCGTGTGCCAGGCGGGTCAGTTCCTCCAGCGTTTTCTCATCCAGAGAGAAGGTGTCCCGCAGTATCGCGGTGAACTCTGCTTCCTCGCGTTCGTCCACATGTCGATCGGTATTGATCAGTTCCATCAGCAAAGCGGCGCTGGCCAGCTCGATCCGACAGATGCGGTCATGTTCGGTTTCGCCGACATGGGCCGCCAGTCGCTGCTCAAAGAATTCACGTATGCTCTGGATCATGCAATCTCCCTGAAGGGCTGATGTTCTGTCAAGGCAATGGCATCTTCCAGCACGGTGATGCCGGCCCCGGCTCTATGAGCCTGTTCGCTGAGGTGGCGCCGGAACCGTTTGCCACCCGGCACGCCACGATACAGGCCGAGTATATGTCGTGTCATGTGCTGCAGGGCGGTGCCATTTTCCAGTTCGCGACGCACGTACGGCAGAAATGCGCGCAGAATGTCACCGCGGCTTTGCGCCCGTCGTGGCTCACCAAACAGCTCTGCATCGACCGAGGCCAGCAGCCACGGGTTCTGGTAGATTTCCCGGCCCAGCATGACGCCGTCCAGGGACTGCAGCAGATCGTGACACTCTTCCAGCGTCGTGATGCCTCCGTTGATGATGAACTGCAGAGCGGGGTAGCGTTGCTTCATCCGTGATACGCGGTCCCGGTTCAGCGGTGGAATGTCGCGGTTCTCCTTGGGGCTCAATCCCTGCAGCCAGGCGCAGCGGGCATGCAGGATGAAATGAGTGCAGCCGGCGTCGGCCACCGGTTCGATGAATCGCTGCAGAAATTCGTCACTGTCCTGGTCATCAATGCCTATGCGGGTCTTGACGGTAACAGGCAGCGAGGTTGCCTGTCGCATGGCCGCGACGCCCCGTGCAACCAGACCCGGATCCGCCATCAGACAGGCACCGAAGCGGCCGGACTGTACCCGGTCACTGGGGCAGCCCACGTTCAGATTGACCTCATCGTAGCCGGCCTGTTCGGCGAGTCGCGCGCAGTGCGCCAGCTCGTCGGGATCACAGCCTCCGAGTTGCAGCGCCACCGGATGTTCGGCCGGGTCGTACTGCAGGAATCGTTGTGGCTCCCCGTGAATCAGGGCTCCCGTGGTCACCATCTCGGTATAGAGACGGGCATGGCGCGACAGCAGGCGCAGGAAATAGCGCTCATGCCGGTCGGTCCAGTCCAGCATCGGGGCCACGCAGAAACGGAAGGGGGCATGGTTCGTGAATTGGGTCATGACCTCATTATACAGGGTGACGAGGATGACCGTCATTGGCCCCATGGCGTATAATCGCCGCCCATGCATTCAATCACAACGCAAGGATAGTCATGACCCGCGTCAGAACCCGAATCGCCCCGTCCCCGACTGGTGATCCGCATGTCGGTACCGCCTATATCGCGCTGTTCAATCGTTGTTTTGCGCATCAGCATGATGGAGAGTTCATTCTGCGCATCGAGGATACCGACCAGGCCCGCAGCACGGCGCGCTCCGAAAGAGACAT
>JBNJGU010000140.1:0-7968 GCA_051747985.1 Pseudomonadota bacterium
GTGACGCTGGAGGACCAGTCGCTGGAGCCCATCGAGAATCCGGTGGAGATGGCGCATACGCTGGAGGCGGTGCGGGAAACGCTGCGGGATGATCCCGAGCACGCCGAGCGCTTCGAGTCCATCTATCCGGACGGGGTCACCATCAACAACATGAGCGACGCATTGGCGCATTTCCAGCGCATCAATTTCCTGCGCCTGGATACCCCGTTCCAGCGTTACCTGAACGGAGAACGCGACGCACTGGATGAACAGGAGCGTCGGGGGATGCGTCGGTTCAGGAAGATCGGTTGCGCCAGCTGTCACAATGGCATCAACCTGGGCGGTAATTCCTACCAGAAGCTCGGCTCGGCCACTGCGTACTATGGAGCGAACAGGGAGGCCGGTCCCCATGACATGGGTGTCATGGACCGCTCTGACCGCGAACGTGACCGCCATGTCTTCCGGGTGCCTGGTCTGCATGGCGTGGCCACCACGCCACCGTACTTCCATGACGGCAGCGTGTCGACGCTGGAAGAGGCGATTGATCGGATGGGCCAATTCCAGCTGGGCCGGGAACTGTCACAGCAGGATATCAATGACATCGAGGCCTTCCTGCGCTCTCTGGGCGGTCATTTCAACAGCAGCGGTGCAGCCACTGACGATCGGTTGCGGGCTGAAGAGGAGGCCACGCGTGACCTGTCCGGCATGACCCATGCGGAGGCATACCGGTCGGCCATGGCATCGCTGGAGGCGGCCGGGGAAAGGTTGCTGACCGAATTGCGACGTATCGATGAGGGTGACGTGGCACACTTCGACTTTTTGCAACGTGAGCACCTCGAGATGATCCGGTATGCCCGTGCATTGGGACACCCGCCCGCCGCGTTGGAGGAGTCGGTGCGGGAGGCACTGAAGGCAGCCGCACGGGAGACACTGGACCGCGTGAACCGTCTGGAATGGGTGATTGCCGATTTCCTCCGGGCCGAGGCCATGACGCGTGTGTTCGCGGCACATCTGGAGGTGCCCGCGACAGCAGCCCTGCCCGAGGGTGTCGCCGATCCCGAATCGGCGTTGAACGAGCATATGGCACGGGCCGAAGAGGCCATGGCCGCGATGATGGAAGCCCGGCCGGCGGAGTCCGCCGCCGCGGTGCGCAGAGTGTACGCGGACGTGGACTGACCGCCGCGGCCGGGCACCAGTCTCCGGCGTGGCTACTGATGCATGATGTCGTCCTTCAGACTCCATGCGATCAGCAATACGTCCTTTTTCGTGGGTTCATCCATGCCATGTCGGTCCATCACCATCATGATGTCATCCACCGCCGCCATGTATTCACCAGGACTGATGTTCATGCCGCGATGGGATTCCGGCATGCTGCGTCCCTGATACTGGTCAGGACCACCGCTGCCCATGGCCAGAAAGTCTCGCAGATGCGCTTTGGCCTGGTCCAGGTCCTCCGGCCGTTCCCGGTAGGGAAGAAACCGCTGCTGGATGACCGGGTTGTGCATGTGTGCCTCGATGATGTCATCCACCAGATTGTGGATGCCGCTCGCAGCGCCCAATCGCTCATATAGCGTACTCATGATTGCACCTCCAGTAGGGTTGCCTTCATTGGCAGCACCGATGTGCTGTATCGGCGATTATGGGCGCGTTGATATGGATGTACCAGTACAATAAATGTAGTGGACGCTTTCGGGGGGCGGAGCATAGACTGGTCCGCATGAAAAAGGGATACGGACAGTTCTGCCCACTGGCCAAAGCGGCCGAATTGCTCTGCGAGCGGTGGACCATGATCCTGGTGCGAGAGCTGGTGGCCGGCAGCCGCCGGTTCAACGATATCCGGCGTGGCCTGCCGTTGATATCGCCCACCCTGCTGTCGACCCGGCTGCGACGCCTGGTGGAGGCGGGTGTGGTCGAGCGCGTCACCGATGAACGGGGTGGTCAGGCCTATGTGCTGACGAAGGCTGGCGAGGAGCTGCGGCCGATGGTCGAGTTCATGGGCACCTGGGGACATCGCTGGGTAGGCAGTCGGCTTGAAGACGAAGACCTGGATGTCGGTCTGCTGATGTGGGACATTCGCCGGGGTGTGGATGCGGCCTGCTTTCCTCGTGAAAGACTGGTTCTACAGATCCATTTTCCGGAACAACGTGAAGGCGAGCGCGACTGGTGGCTGGTGGCAGAGGATGGTGAAACCGATCTCTGCATGGAAGATCCGGGATACGAGGTCGATCTGGTGATGGTCTGCAGCGTGCGGGTGCTCACCGCCATCTGGTTGTGTCAGTGCACGCTGGAGCGGGCCGAGCGTGACGGCACTGTCCGTATCATGGGTGACCCGGCGCTACATGAGAAACTGCCAGGCTGGCTGCAGGGCAGTCCGCTGGCGCGACTCGGCGAAAAGTCGCTGCGGGACCGCCCTGTACGAGACTGAACGCTGGCGGCGTGAGGGCTACTCCGTTTCCGCGGTGCCTTCCGTGGTCTGGTATCCCTTCAGGCCGGGAATGATCATCGGCACCTCTTCCCGGTAGCGCGCATAATCCTCGCCCAGGAAATGCACCAGGTCACGCTCCTCGTAGCGGACTCCGATGAGGATGTAGACTGTCATGCCCAGCGCGAACACCAGGTGCCCGACGGTCATCTGCGGCGTGGCCCAGAATGCAAGAAGAAAGCCGAGATACAGCGGATGCCGTACAAAGCGGTACAGGTAGCGTGCCATGAAACCGACGTGCTTGTAGGGTTGTGCCCGCATGTGAAGCCACACCTGCCGCAGTCCGAACAGGTCGAAATGATTGATCATGAATGTGCTCAGCAACACGATGAGAAACCCGGCGCCGAAGCCCGACCAGAGCACGATCTGTCCGACCAGCGACTGCACGCTCCAGATCGTTGTGGTCATCGGTCGCCATTGCCAGAACAGGAGGATCAGCACGGCGCTGGCGATCAGCACATAGGTGCTGCGCTCGGCCGGCTCCGGTATGATCCGGGTCCACTGGCGTTTGAAACCCGGTCTCGCCATCACCGAATGCTGGATGCCGAACAGCGCCAGCAGGCCGATGTTGATCAGCAGGGCGATGCCGGGATCCGTCGCCGGCCCCACATCAATGCTCCTGGGAACGAACTGGTTCGATACGAACCCGATGAGATACAGGAAGGTCAGAAAGAAAATGGCGTAGCACAGGACGCCGTACAGAAATGGGATTATCCGATTCATGACGCTACTCCCCGTTGGCGTTTGACATTGGAGAACAGCAGTCCGTTCGAATGCAGACTTCCGAATCGCTGGCTGCGTTACCTGAAAAGGATACGCCGACCGGCATGGGTGTCAAGAGAGGTGGCGCCCGGCCGCGAATCCGATACACTCGTGGTCTGATGCAGAAGCGACCCGGCCCATGTTACCGATTTCCGTAGTACTGTTCGCCGCCTTCGCCTACCTGGTGTTGCTGTTCACCATCGCCTCGCGCGGTGAGCGCCGGGCCCGGCAGGGGCCCAGGCCGTGGCGCTATACGCTGGCGCTGGGGGTGCACTGCACCACCTGGGCGTTCTACGGCACGGTCACCCAGGCCGCGCAGTACGGCTGGTCGTTCGCGCCCACCTATCTCGGCGCCATCTGTGTATTCCTTTTCGCGCACCAGTTCCAGATGAAGATGCTGACCGTGGTCAAGCAGCAGAACCTGACCTCGATCGCCGACCTGGTCGGGTCGCGCTACGGCAAGTCACCGTCGCTGGCCGCCGCGGTCGCGATCATCTGCCTGATCGCACTGATCCCCTACATCGCCCTGCAACTGCGCGCGGTGGCGGCCAGTTTCTCGGCGGTTACCGGCCTCGGCCCGGCGGTGGCCCCCTGGTTCGCGGACCTGGCGGCGGCGGTCGCGCTGGCCATGATCGGTTTCGCCATCCTGTTCGGCGCCCGGCGCCTGAGCCTGTCCGAGCAACACCCCGGTCTGATGGATGCGGTGGCCTTCGAGTCACTGGTCAAGCTGGCGGGGTTTGCCATCGTCGGCCTGTTCGTCACGTACCAGCTGTTCGACGGTGTCAATGATCTGATTCTGCGGGCGGCCGCCGACCCGCAGGCCAGGGAACTGTTCCAGCCCCGTGAGAACGGCGTGTACATCTACGTGACGCACATGTTGCTGGGGGCGTTGGCCATGTTCGTGTTGCCCAGGCAGTTTCAGGTCAACTTCCTGGAGAACAACAGTCCGGAAGAACTCCGCAAGGCCCGTTGGGCCTTTCCGTTGTACCTGTTTGCCATCAACTTCTTTATACTGCCGATCGCCCTGGGCGGCATGCTGCTGGCACCGGAGGCGCGTGGCCAGGACACCTTCCTGCTGACGTTGCCCATACTGGCTGAACGCCCGGACATCAGCCTGATCGCTTTCATTGGCGGCCTGTCGACGGCCACCAGCATGGTCATCATGGCCACGCTGGCGCTCAGCATCATGATCTCCAACGATGTCATCACGCCGTTGTGGATGCGGGCGCGGCGTACCGGCAACCCGGCATCGGACCTGACCCCCGGCGGCATTCTGCTGACACGGCGCCTGACCATGGTCACCATCGTGGTGCTGGCCTACGTCTACCACCGGCTGACGCAGGGCGGCATGCCGCTGGTCAGCAATGGCCTGATCGCGATGGCGCTGGTCTCGCAGCTCGCTCCGGCGATGTTCGGCGGGCTACTCTGGTCGCGGGCCAACCGCAACGGGGCCATGGCCGGCCTGCTGGCGGGTACGGGTGTCTGGACCGCTATGCTGTTGCTGCCCTCCTTCAATCCCGATCAACTGTTGCCGGACCGGTTGATCAGCGATGGTGTTGTGATCAGTCTCACCGTCAATATTCTGGTGTATGTGGTCGTATCACTGCTGACCGCGCAGTCGGAAACCGAACGCCAGCAGGGACTGCGATTCACCCGGCCCGGCAACCGCGCGGAGCCGGTGATTGATGGGCAGCAGGTCACCTGGGGTCGTCTGCGCTCGGTCCTGTCACGCTTCATGGACCCCGGGGACGAGGAAGGGCTGGATCGGCGTCTGGGCCTGTCCATCGCCGCCATGCCCGCCGAGAGCCTGGTGCATCCCACGCTGCTGTCGAGACTGGAGCGGGAACTGGCCGGTGCCATCGGCAGCTCCGCCAGCCGGCTGCTGATCAGCAGCCTGGCGCGGCCCTCTCCGGTGGATGTGGACGACGTGGTGGACTGGGCCTCGGAAGCGTCCCAGTTGTACCGCTTCAATCGGGAGCTGTTGCAGGCTTCCGTGGAAAACATTCCCCAGGGCATCAGCGTGATCGACAAGGAGCTGCGGCTGGTGGCCTGGAACCGTCGCTACCTGGAGATCTTCGAATATCCGGAAGGCCTGATCAGGGCCGGTGTCGCGATCGAGGAGATCCTGCGTTTCAACGCCCGTCGTGGACTGTTCGGGCAGGCCGATTCGGACATCGACGCAGAGGTGCGCAAGCGGCTCGATTATCTGCGCCGCGGCAGCCGCTACCGCTACCAGCGCGAGCAGCCCTCCGGACAGATCATCGAGCTTCATGGCAGTCCGATGCCGGATGGGGGGTTTGTCACCACGTATACGGACATCACCGAGCTGGTGCACGCGCAGAATGAACTGCGCCGGATCAATGTGGAGCTGGAAGCGCGGGTCGACGAGCGCACCCAGGCCCTGTCGGAAGCCAAGCAGGCGGCCGAGCAGGCCCACCGCAGCAAGTCCCGGTTCTTTGCCGCGGCCAGCCACGACCTGATGCAGCCGTTCAATGCTGCCAGCCTGTTCTGTGGCATGCTGCTGCAGCGGCTCAGGCATGACGAGGCCCGTCTGGCCCTGCAGATTCAGCAGTCCCTGCAGAATGCCGAGGAGTTGCTGACCATGCTGCTGGAAATGACGCGCCTGGAGTCTGGCAATCTGCAACCTCACAAAACCGACGTCTCGCTTCAGGATATCCTGTCTCCGCTCGAAGCCTCTTTCAGCCTGCAGGCTCGTGAGAACGGACTCACGCTACGTATGCATTCCACCCGGATTGTCGTCCATACCGACCCGAAGATTCTGCAGCGCATTCTGCAGAATCTGCTCAGCAACGCCATCCGGTATACCCGGCGCGGTCGGATCGTGTGCGGCGTGCGTCGCCGTCCCGGAAACCGGGTGGAGTTGCAGGTGCTGGATACCGGGCAGGGAATACCGGAGGAGAAGTTCAACGAGATCTTCATGGAGTTCCGACAGCTCGATCAACAGGACCATAACCCGGGTCTGGGCCTGGGGCTGGCGATCGTGGAACGCATGTGTCACCTGTTGTCGATTCCGATGCGACTGGAATCGACGGTGGGTCGTGGCACTTGCTTCTCCCTGACATTGCCGGTATCGGCCTGGCGGGATCAGGAACGAGCCCGACAACCGGTTTCCGGCGATGCCGGACAATGGTCGCTGCCGGCCGCAACCCACCTGCTGTTGCTGGATGATGACCCGCGCATACGCGAGGCCCTGACCTCTCTGTTCAAGGAGTGGGGCGCCAGTGTCACAGCCTGTGCCAGCATTGCGGAGGCGGAGCGGGTGGCGGCGCGGCCGGACCTGTTGTTCATCGACTACCACCTGGCCGGACAGGAGACGGGCACGGAGGCGATCCGACGGATCCGCGACCGCTGGCGCTCGGACATACCGGCCATCCTCAGCACGGCGGATCCGGACGAATCCATCCGCGAGCAGGTCATCGAGGTGGGGGCCCTGTTCCTGCCCAAGCCGGTCAAGCAGGCGGCGCTCAAGCGTTTGCTAAAAAGTATCGGGTTCTGAGCGGTTGTCTTCGTCGTCGGCGCGCAACATGTCGTGGAACAGCACGCCGGCCTGGGTCCGGTTGATGACGCCGAACTTGCGCAGTATGGCCGAGACATGCTGCTTGACGGTGGTCTCCTGTACATCGAGTTCGTGCGCGATCTGCTTGTTCAGCAGGCCATCGGCGATGCAGCGCAGCACCTTGAACTGCTGGGGCGTCAGCTGGTCCAGTTTGTGTGCGAAGTCCCGGTGCAGACGATTGTCCCGTTCCGGCATTCCGGCGCCCAGGTGCGCCGGCAACCAACTGTCCCCGGCCAGTACGGTCTGCACGGCCGTGACAATCTCCGGCAGGGAAGTGGATTTGGGCACATAGGCGCTGGCACCGAAGCTCATGGCGCGCTGGATCACGACGGGTTGCTCATTGGCCGAGACGATGATCACCAGCACGTCGGGAAACTGGTTACGCAGCGTGGTCAGTCCGGTCAGTCCCTGATTGCCCGGCATGTTCAGGTCCAGGAACACCAGCTCCACGCCCGGATGACCCTGCAGCAGCTGCACCAGGTCGTCGAAACCGGCCGCGTCCAGCACCTCGCCTTCCAGCGTGGTACCCAGGGCCTGCCGAAGTGCACTGCGGAACAACGGGTGGTCGTCGGCGATGATGGCGCGTGCCGTGGAGCCGTGCCCGGATATCGCTGAGGAAGCGCTCATGATGTCAATGTCTGATCCGGTCATGTCGATGGGTGATCCACGCTAATACAGCGGCATAAAAAAAGCCACCATCAAGCGGATGATGGTGGCTCAAGGACTGCTCCGGGTTTCCGGGACCCTCCGGGGAGATCGGTCAGAACCGATACCCCAGGGTGGCGCTGACGGTGCGCGGTGCACCGTAGTAGCCGATCAGCGTCGTGTCGCCACCCAGACCGGGCGCGTAGCCGTTGGGCAGTGACGGGTCGGGATCACCCAGGAAGGCGTAGTTGCCCACCAGGAACTCCTCGTCGGTCAGGTTTTTGCCATGCACGCCCAATGACCATTTGCCATCGCTGCTCATCCAGCTCACGCCCAGGTTCAGCGTGCCGTAGCCTTCCTGCTCCAGCACGTTGCCCAGCTCGGTGAGGCTGTACTCGCTGCGATAGTTGTAGTTGCCGGTAAGGACCACGTCACTGGCCGACAGCGGGATGTCATAGCTGAAGCCCAGGTTCATGGTGCGTTCCGGGGTGTTGGTGATGACGAAGTTGTCTGTGATGTCGAC
>JBNJGU010000141.1:0-7839 GCA_051747985.1 Pseudomonadota bacterium
ATGCAGGCGCATCGCGGCTGACCGGCGAGAGCTGGAGACAGAGCGGGCTCAGACAAGGATCTTACGGGTACAACAGGTAATCTATGCCGAAGCGAACAGACATCAACAGCATCCTCATCATCGGCGCCGGCCCCATCGTCATCGGCCAGGCCTGTGAATTCGACTACTCCGGCGCCCAGGCCTGCCAGGCGCTGCGCGAGGAGGGCTACCGGGTCATTCTGGTGAACTCCAATCCGGCCACCATCATGACTGATCCGGCGATGGCGGACGCCACCTACATCGAACCGGTCACCTGGGAGATCGTCGAGAAGATCATCGAGAAAGAACGGCCCGATGCCGTACTGCCCACCATGGGCGGGCAGACTGCGTTGAACTGCGCACTGGATCTCAAGAAGCACGGTGTGCTGGAGAAGTACGGGGTCGAGATGATCGGCGCCACCAATGAGGCCATCGACAAGGCCGAGAACCGTGACCTGTTCGATCAGGCCATGCGCCGCATCGGGCTGGAGACACCCGCCCACGGCATCGCCCACAGCATGGACGAAGCGTTTGAGGCGCTGGAGCAGATCGGCTTTCCCTGCATCATCCGGCCCTCGTTCACGATGGGCGGCAGCGGTGGCGGCATCGCCTATAACAAGGAAGAGTTCATCGAAATCTGCTCGCGCGGGCTGGAGCTGTCGCCAAACAACGAACTGCTGATCGATGAGTCGCTGATCGGCTGGAAAGAGTACGAGACGGAAGTGGTGCGGGACCGCAACGACAATTGCATCATCGTCTGTACCATCGAGAATTTCGACGCCATGGGCGTGCACACCGGTGACTCCATCACCGTGGCGCCGTCCCAGACCCTGACCGACAAGGAATACCAGATCCTGCGTGATGCCTCACTGGCCGTGTTGCGCGAAATTGGCGTTGAGACCGGTGGCTCCAACGTACAGTTCGGCATGGACCCGGATACCGGCCGCGTGGTGGTCATCGAGATGAACCCGCGGGTGTCGCGCTCCTCCGCGCTGGCCTCCAAGGCCACCGGTTTCCCGATCGCCCGCGTGGCGGCCAAGCTGGCGGTGGGCTACACACTGGACGAGCTGCGCAATGAAATCACCGGCGGCGCCACGCCGGCTTCCTTCGAGCCCAGCATCGACTACGTGGTCACCAAGATTCCACGCTTCACCTTCGAGAAGTTCCCCGAGGCCAACGACCGCATCACCACACAGATGAAGTCGGTGGGCGAGGTGATGGCCATCGGCCGTACCTTCCAGGAGTCCCTGCAGAAAGCATTGCGCGGCCTGGAGGTCGGGGTCTGCGGTCTGGATCCGGTGCTGGATACCGCGGTCAGCGATGCGCTGGACAACCTCAAGGGCGAGCTGATGGACGCCGGCGCCGAACGTATCTGGTACATCGCCGATGCCTTCCGCCAGGGCTGGAGTGTGCCCACCGTTCACGAGCTGACCGGTGTGGACCCCTGGTTCCTGGATCAGATCGAGGACCTGGTCGCCGAAGAGAAACGTGTGGAAGGCCTGCAACTGTCAGCCATCGATCATGACGCGATGTTCCGGATCAAGCGCAAGGGCTTCTCCGACATGCGTCTGGGTGCGTTACTCGGTGAACCTGAAACCGCGGTGCGCGAACATCGCCTGGCGCTGGGCGTGCACCCGGTCTACAAGCGCGTGGACACCTGTGCCGCCGAGTTTGCCTCCACCACTGCCTACATGTATTCCACCTACGAGGAAGAATGCGAAGCGCTGCCCAGCGATCGACGCAAGATCATGGTGCTGGGCGGCGGGCCCAACCGCATCGGTCAGGGCATCGAGTTCGACTACTGCTGTGTGCATGCCGCGCTGGCGATGCGCGAGGACGGTTACGAGACCATCATGGTCAACTGCAACCCGGAGACCGTATCCACGGACTACAACATTTCCGACCGACTGTATTTTGAACCGGTCACGTTCGAGGACGTGATGGCGATCGTGGATCTGGAGAAGCCGGCCGGCGTGATCGTGCAGTTCGGCGGCCAGACGCCGCTGAACCTGGTTACGCAGCTGGAGCAGGCCGGCGTACCCGTCATCGGTACGCCCGCCGATGCCATCGACCGGGCCGAGGACCGGGAGCGTTTCCAGCAGCTTATCGGCAAACTGAACCTGAAGCAGCCACCCAATCGTATCGTGCGCAGCATCCAGGAAAGCCTGGACGAGGCCGAGCGCATCACCTACCCGCTGGTCGTTCGGCCCTCCTATGTGCTGGGTGGCCGGGCCATGGAGATCGTCTACAACGAGGAAGAACTCAGCCGCTACATGCACAATTCGGTGAAAGTGGGCAACGAGGCACCGGTGCTGCTGGACTCGTTCCTGAACGCGGCCATCGAGATTGATGTGGATCTGGTCAGTGACGGCAAGGACGTCGTGGTTGGCGCCATCATGCAACACATCGAGCAGGCGGGGGTGCACTCCGGTGACTCGGCCTGCTCCCTGCCGCCCTACAACCTGCCGGCCGAAGTGCAGGACGAGATCCGTGCGCAGGTCATCTCCCTGGCGAGGGAGCTGGGCGTGGTGGGTCTGATGAACACGCAGCTGGCGTATCAGGACGGTGTGGTCTATATCATCGAGGTCAATCCGCGCGCCTCGCGCACCGTGCCATTTGTCTCAAAATGCATCGGCGTGTCGCTGGCCAAGATCGCCGCGCGCTGCATGGCGGGCACATCGCTGAAGGAACAGGGTTTCACGCAGGAAGTGATACCGGAAACCTACGCAGTCAAGGAAGCCGTGTTCCCGTTCAACAAGTTCCCCGGCGTGGATCCCATTCTGGGGCCCGAGATGAAATCCACGGGCGAGGTCATGGGCGTGGGGGTCACCTTTGCCGAGGCCTTTGCCAAATCGCAACTGGGCGCCGGCGAGCACATTGCCCGCTCCGGCACCGTTTTCATCAGCGTGCGGGACGTGGACAAGGCCGATGCCCCCGATGTGGCCCGCAGTTTTCATGAGCTGGGGTTCCGCCTGGTGGCCACTGAAGGCACGGCGCAGGTCATCGAGGAGGCCGGTCTGCCGGTGAAACGTGTCAACAAGGTAAAGGAAGGACGGCCACATATCGTGGACATGATCAAGAACGAGCAGATCGACCTGATCGTCAACACGACCGAGGGCAAGCAGGCGATCGCCGATTCGTCCACGATCCGGCGCACGGCATTGCGCCATGATGTGTTCTGCACCACTACAATTGCCAGTGCGCGGGCGGTTTGTGAAGCGTTGCGTTTTGGTGATAATCTGTCGGTATACACGATTCAAGCGCTTCACGCCCGGCTTCAACCCAGCGCCTGAGGCCGTCAGAACCACTGATTGAACCCGATGTCCCGCAGGGGCCCATGGCGGCCTCTGCGGGTTTTCTACGTTAATGGACAGAATGACTGGACTGGTGACACCATGAGCAAGACAACACCCATGACAGTAGCCGGCGCCGAGCGCCTTCGCGAGGAGTTGCGCGAGCTCAAGCAGGTCAAGCGACCCGGCATCATCGAGGCCATCGCCGAGGCCCGCGAACACGGGGATCTGAAGGAGAATGCCGAGTATCATGCCGCTCGCGAGCAGCAGAGTTTCTGCGAGGGGCGCATCGCCGAGATCGAGGGCAAGCTGGCGGAAGCACAGATCATCGACATCACGAAAATTCCCAATGAGGAGCGGGTGATCTTCGGTGTCACGGTCACCCTGATCAATGTGGAGAGCGAGGAACAGGTCCGTTACCAGATCGTTGGAGATGACGAGGCTGATGTCAAGGTCGGCAAGATTTCCATTTCATCACCGATCGCCCGGGCCATGATGGGCAAGGAGGTCGGTGACGAGGTAGTGGTGAAAGCACCGGGCGGAGAGACCACCTACGAAATCGAAGCAGTGGAGCATATCGGGGATTGATCGGCCGGCGGGGCCGTAACGGGTCGGTTCAATGCTACCCGGGCTTTTTGTGACGCAGGATATTGGACAGTTTCGGGTCCGGCTTTGGATTGCTCCGGTACAGCACGGCGACATGACCGATGCGTTGCACCAGCGTTGCGTTTTCCTGCTCGCAGATGGCATTGATCAGTCGCTGTCGCTCGGCCCGGTCCCCAACCAGCACGCGGACCTTGATCAGTTCGTGGTCGTGCAGGGCCCGCCCGATTTCCTGGCGGACATTGTCACTGAGGCCCTTCTCGGCCACGGTGACCAGCGGGTGCAGTGAATGGGCGATGGTACGCAGGGTCTTGGTGTCCGGTGTGGTGCTCAACGCAGTAATCCTGATTGGATGAGTGACTGGAGTGCGCCATTGTAGCGCCGGGCCACCACGATGCAAGCAACAGCCGGTGTGCCGGCGGGAGAAAGGCCGTTCGTGGCAAAGTCAGGCAGCAGCCGCCAGTGGTTGAAGGAGCATCACGATGATGTCTGGGTCCGTGAGGCAAAAGCCCGCGGCTATCGCTCCCGTGCCAGCTTCAAGCTGCTGGAAATACAGGAAAAGGACCAGCTGATCCGCCCGGGTATGCGGGTGGTGGATCTGGGGGCCGCTCCGGGCGGCTGGTCGCAGGTGGTCGCGGAGATCCTGGATGGAGAGGGTACCGTGCTGGCCTCCGACATCCTGCCCATGGACAGCATTGCCGGCGTGGAGTTCATTCAGGGTGACTTCACCGACAATGCGGTATACGAGCAGTTGCTGGCAGTCTTGGACAATGGCAAGGCGGATCTTGTAATATCGGATATGGCGCCCAACATGAGTGGTATGCGGGATATCGATCAGCCACGGGCGATGTTGCTGGCTGAACTGGCACTGGACATGGCCGAATCGGTGCTGACCTGCAATGGATCCCTGCTTGTGAAGGTCTTTCATGGAGAAGGGCTTCAGGAATATCAGGCGCTGCTGAAGCAGCGCTTCAATACAGTGAAGACACGCAAGCCCCGCGCGTCCCGGGCGCGATCCAGCGAAATCTATCTGCTGGCAAGGGGGTTCCGGGAAAATCCGTGACCGCCACCAAAAACAATCCGGGAAGAATCTTTGAGGGATGTGGACACAGGATCGGTCAGTCCCGACCGATCGACTGCGCGCCTGACGGATGTCCGCAGGCGCAGTGACGAACGAGGATCGGCCAAGGCCGGTCAACAGGCAATGATTAGGGGGTTTACCCTTGAACGATATGGCAAAGAATCTGCTCTTATGGGTTGTCATCGCAGCTGTGTTGCTGACGGTTTTCAACAACATCAACCAGGAAACCACCACATCCCAGGTCTCCTACTCCGAATTCATCACCGAGGTGCGCAGCGGCGAGGTGCGATCGGTCAACATTGCCGGCACCAATGTGACAGGCCTGCGCGGAGACAACACGCGATTCACCACCACCATTCCCCAGGTGGGCGATCCGCATCTGATGGATGATCTGTTCGAGAACGATGTCGAGATCGTGGCTTCCGAACCGGAACGACAGAGTATCTGGACGCAGTTGCTGGTCGCCAGCTTCCCGATCCTGATCATCATCGCCCTGTTCCTGTTTTTCATGCGGCAGATGCAGGGGGGGGCCGGAGGCGGCAAGGGCGGTCCCATGGCCTTCGGCAAAAGCAAGGCCAAGCTGATGAGCGAGGACCAGATCAAGGTCACCTTCTCCGACGTGGCCGGCTGTGACGAGGCCAAGGAGGACGTCAAGGAGCTGGTCGACTTCCTGCGTGAACCGGACAAGTTCCAGCGACTGGGCGGGCAGATTCCGCGCGGCATTCTGATGGTCGGTCAGCCCGGTACCGGCAAGACGCTGTTGGCCAAGGCCATTGCCGGCGAGGCCAAGGTGCCTTTCTTCTCGATCTCCGGTTCCGATTTCGTCGAGATGTTCGTCGGTGTCGGCGCTTCCCGCGTACGGGACATGTTCGAACAGGCGAAGAAACAATCGCCCTGCATCATTTTCATCGACGAGATCGATGCTGTCGGCCGCCACCGCGGTGCCGGCCTGGGCGGGGGTCACGACGAGCGCGAACAGACCCTGAACCAGTTGCTGGTGGAAATGGACGGTTTCGAGGCCAATGACGGCGTGATCGTCATCGCGGCCACCAACCGTCCAGACGTGCTGGACCCGGCACTGCTGCGTCCGGGGCGCTTTGACCGCCAGGTGGTGGTCGGGCTGCCCGATATCCGTGGTCGCGAGCAGATTCTGAAGGTGCACATGCGCAAGGTGCCGGTGGGTGATGACGTGGATCCGTCCATCATCGCTCGTGGTACGCCCGGCTTCTCCGGCGCCGATCTGGCCAACCTGGTCAACGAGGCGTCCCTGTTTGCAGCCCGGGGTAACCGCCGGCTGGTGGGCATGGACGAGTTCGAGAAAGCCAAGGACAAGATCATGATGGGCGCTGAGCGCAAATCCATGGTCATGTCCGACAAGGAGAAGCGCAACACCGCTTATCATGAATCCGGCCATGCCATTGTCGGGTTGCTGATGCCCGAGCATGATCCGGTATACAAGGTCAGCATCATTCCGCGTGGTCGGGCGCTGGGTGTGACCATGTTCCTTCCCGAGGAGGACCGGTACAGCCTCAGCAAACGCGGTATTCTGAGCCAGATCTGCAGCCTGTATGGCGGGCGGATTGCCGAGGAGATGACATTGGGCAGCGAGGGTGTCACCACCGGGGCCTCCAATGACATCCAGCGGGCCACCGAGGTGGCGCGCAACATGGTCACCAAATGGGGCCTGTCAGAGAAGCTCGGGCCGCTCAGCTACGATGAGGATGATGGCGAGGTCTTCCTGGGCCGCGCGGCGGCCCAGGGCGGCGGTGCCAAGCATTCCGGTGAAACCGCCCGGCTGATCGATGACGAGGTCAAGAGCATCATCGACGACTGTTACAACCGGGCGAAGCAGATCCTGGAGGACAACCGGGACAAGCTGGAGCTGATGAAGGATGCGTTGATGGAGTACGAGACCATCGATGTCGCCCAGATCCGTGACATCATGGAAGGGAAGAAGCCGCGTCCCCCGGCGGGCTGGTCCGACGATGGCGACAGTTCCGGATCGGCACCGGCCACGTCTTCCACGGACAGCGAAACACCGGCTGACACAGGCAGTGATGATACGGACGATCGCAAGGACAAGCCGATCGGTGGACCGGCAGGTGAACACTGAGGAGTGGACGGGACATCCATCGCCAGGGAATCCCCGGGTGATGGGTATCCTCAATCTCACGCCCGACTCCTTTTCCGACGGCGGCCAACTGGCCGCCGCTTCTGTATCCGGACATTTTTCCGTATCCCTGGACCGCACCCTGCGTCAGGCCGAAGAGCATCTCGGGGCCGGCGCGGCGTTGCTGGATGTGGGTGGCGAGTCGACACGCCCCGGCGCCGATCCGGTGTCCGTGCAGGAGGAGCTGGACCGAGTCATCCCCGTGGTGGAGGCCATTCGCGGGCGCCTGGGTGCGCGGGTTTCCGTCGATACCAGTCGGCCTGAGGTCATTCGTGAAGCGGCCCGGGCCGGAGCCTCCATGGTCAACGATGTACGGGCACTACAGTGCGAGGGGGCCTTGCGGGCGGCGGCCGATACCGGTCTGGCCGTGTGCCTGATGCACATGAAGGGGGCACCGCGGGATATGCAGAAAGACCCGAGGTATCAACAGCGGGATGTTGTCGATGAAGTGCTGGAGTTCCTGTTGTCGCGAGCCGATCAGGCCATAGGGGCCGGGATCGCGGCGGACGGTATCTGTATCGATCCGGGCTTCGGCTTCGGCAAGACACCTCATCACAACTACCGCCTGCTGAATCATCTGGAGCGCTTCGTGGCCAGTCCCTATCCCGTGCTCGTGGGCATGTCCCGCAAATCCATGATCGGTCATGCCATTGACAGGCCGGTCGATGAGCGAC
>JBNJGU010000142.1:0-7828 GCA_051747985.1 Pseudomonadota bacterium
CCAGCAGCAGGAACTGGCTCCCGGGCATCACAATGAACTCAGGTATCCTGGACCAGACCACCAACCGGAGACCACGCAGTATACCGCTCCGCAATGCATTCAGGCCGAGCAGTGGAAGCAGCAGAACCGTGATGGCCCAGAATGCCATTCCGATGTCCTGCGTCCCACCCCATTCCCGCAGCACCCACAATGCTGACACTGCAATCAGCGCCGAGGCCAACAACACCCACTGATGACTGCGCCGCAGCAGTCCACGCAGCAGCCGCCAGCGCTCAGTCTGCTGACACATCGCCACCTCGCGGGTAACCAGCTGCCCCAGCCCGCTGGTTACTGGCAGGGCAAGAATGGTGATCACGGCAATCGCAAAGGAGTAACGTCCATATCCCTCGGGGCCGAGCGCACGCGCAAGCAGGACAGACAACAGCAGGGTCAGCGGCAGGGACAGCATTCTGAGGCCACCCACGCCGAATGCACCGCGTAGAAGCGGGTCCCGCAGTCGGCCTTCCTTATTCCGTTTCATGGAACAATTCCACGATTTTCCTCGCGCCATACACGGACACATGATGTTCATCAATGTACAGCAATCTGCCTTCATCCACCGCCAGGCACTGTCCGTTCTGACAAAGCGCTACAGCCGGGTCGATCACGGTGACGGGAAGCGCATCCGCCAGATGCTGCAGTGAACGGCGGGTGGCGCGGCTGTCCTCGCGGTGCGCCTCCAGCGTCTTCTGCAGATTCTCGACCGCCGACGATGGCGCGGCCTTCTGCAGGATATGGCGAGGGTACAGACCGACCCGCACATCGGCCGTCAGCCGGGGAATGGGCAGCGTGACAAATACCTGTTTACCGGCTGACACCAAACGCTGCAATACCTGTTCAAAATCGTCGTAATACTGCTCCCGCCGGAGCAGCTCGTTCCCACGTTCTTCCACCAGCCTCGGCATCCGCTCATGGGTCACATGGTTGTAGACGACCACCACGTTCCTGATCGCCTGATTCCTTTCCAGCTCACTCAATGCCTCCTGAAGCCATGAGGTGCATCCCGGCAGATTGATCCGGTACGACAACACCGGACCGCAGGCGCTGAAGGTGAGATGTTTCAGGGACTGTCCCCTGTCTGACAGTCGCTCGGACAGAGCGTAAGCCAACTCGACACCATGTGAGTCACCCAGCACAGCCCATTCCATTGTTCCCTCTCCGTATTCGCAGGCTTGTGCTGGTGGCAGATAGTACAAGCCGGATGTATGACAGGCCGCTCTCAATGGGCTGACATCCGCTGTGGCGGCCAGTTGCACTACGGCGCTGTCATAGCGCGAGGCAAAGCCCTGTCTGCTGCTACCGGTCAAGCCGAACACCAGAACGGCTGCCGTGGTCAGCAGAACACCGAGCAGAAACGTCCTGGTGGGTACTCTGTGGCGGTCGCGACACGGCGCCTCCACCCACCGCCAGGACATGAAAGCGATTGCGGCGATCACTGCCAGCAGCAGGATCAGCATGAGTCCACGGGGAGATTCACCAGTATAGATCCTGTAGAAGGCCAGTACCGGCTGGTGCCACAAGTACAGACTGTAGGACAGCAGCCCGATCAATACCAGCCCCCTGAAAGCCAACAGCCGGCCAATGAGGGTGTCGGGCGTGGCATAGCCGATCAACAGGAGTGTACCGCCAACGGGTATCAGCGCGGCCAACCCGGGAAAGAGAGTGGCACTGTCAATCACGACCATGGCATAGACCAGCAGCAGAAATCCCAGGGAGGCCAACAGTTCACGCCAGACCCTGGCACCAGGAAGGACGGCTGCGCGGCCATCGGCCAGCGCTACAGCCAGTAGTGATCCGGCCAGCAATTCCCAGGCCCGGGTCGGCAGCAGATAGAAACTGAACGAGATATAGCGTTCCGACAGGTACGCACTGAGCAACAGTGACGCCAGTGCCAGCAGCGAGAATACCAGCAATAATCGGGATTTCCGCACTGCGCCAACTGCCAGCATGAGCAGAGGGAAGAAAAGATAGAACTGTTCCTCTACGCCAAGACTCCAGGTGTGCAGCAAGGGCACCAGCTCTGCCGACTCCGAAAAATAGTCGCGCGACCACCAGAAATGGAAATTCGAGAGGTAGGAGACGACGGCGACCAGACTTCTGGAGAATTCCTCCAGCAACCCGGGTGCCATGATAAACCATGCCACGGGAATGCAGCACAACATCACGAGCTGGAGGGCGGGCAGTATGCGCCGCGCCCGCCGTTCGTAAAATGAGCGCAGCGAGAATCGTCCCTCCAACCGCTCTCGATGGATGATTCCCGTTATCAGGTATCCACTGATAACGAAGAAGACATCGACACCGATATAGCCGCCCTCAAACCCATTGACCCCGGCATGAAAAAATACCACGGGCATGACTGCCAATGCCCTGAGCCCGTCGATCTCGAGTCTGTAATGACGGATGCTGGACATCAGCGCCTGACGCCTCCGTCATTCTCTGTCGTCTCTGCGTTTCCACGGATTTCACGCTGCAACCTGAGTGACGCGGTACCATCAATCTTTCCCAGGCGTATCTCGGACAGAGCACACTGCTCGGGAAGGCGATACCAGGCCACCTCCTCGACCAGTGGCACGATATTCTCCGGCGTGCCGGTCAACGCGTCTGTCTGGATTCGCCGAAACGGCGGATTGTCAAGATCGCTGTAGCGGTCTTGCTCGCTACACAGCGCCAGTATCACCGGTGTATCAAACATCAGTGCCTCCCAATATACTCCGGACAGGTCACAGAGGACGGCATGGAACTCAGGGACCAGCCGGAACGAATGCCCTCGGGCCCGGACCACTTCCACATGGACGTTGTCCAGCAGTTGATCGAGTGTGGCCTGGCTGGTCAGAGGGTGGGGAGAGACGACCAGATCAGAAGTCTGTGCCAGTTCCTTCAGCGCCGGGTGCCAACGGGAGGACAACAGAGTCCCCGCCGTTTCCGGATCTTCCCAGCTTGGCAGCAATAGAATACGGGGTCTGCCGCTCGGAACCGGATTGCTGAAACGACCTCCCTCCTGAACGAAGCTGTCCAGATGCAGGTAATACCCTGGCGCGCGGTAATAATCCCGGACCGAGACCCACAGACTCTGGTAACGCACCACTCCGTCCCGGTCCGGAGTCTCCAGCACAGGCACGTGTCGACGGCGCCCGGACATGCCCTTGCCCGCTTTTCCACTGCGGCCGTGACTGATGACCACCAGCTTCAATCGCTGCAGAAATGTGGTGAGTGCCAGGAGCAGCAGATGATAGGAATAATGCGCCACCACTACGCTTTTCGGCTTCAACCCTCGCAGGAAGCGCGCGGCGGAGAATTCGTTGATCCCGTCGGGCAGCACAAGCAACATGGCATGCGGGTATCGATCACGCACTTCTGCTGCACAGCACTGACTGACCGCCCAGATACCACCACACAGCTCATAAAGCTGACCAAGATGAGAGATGATATGGCGTCGGGTAGTGAATCGGGAGTGGTATAGCCACCAGACCACGTCCGAGTGGCTGCCCATACGGGCGACAACAGGACAGTGGCCTGGCCTGACCAGCTCTGCCAACGCCCCGCAATCGACCAGCATGTACCGGCCCTTGAGCCGATGGAGATCTGGCCGGATACCGCCGCCATAGAGGACTGGACCCACAGCGGCTGCGAAGTCTACCTCATCGGCTGAATCATGGACGCTCACCTGTTCAGCCAATGCCATCAGCCGCTCTCGTGACGCCGCCTCTCCACCGGCTGATACGAGGTACACCCTCAAGCGCCTTCCCGAGAAAGCCCCCTGCGCCTGTTGGTGAAAGAATGACTCGACGTCCTGCTCATCCAGGATGATGTGACAGGCAGCAAAGGGCTGTGATGCTGTCATCTGTTTCCACCACCGGCACGGTTGTCACGAAAAACCACAGTCATCGGGCTACAGTTTCTTCAGTACTTCGCGAAGGATCGCGCTGGACGTCGACAGAGTGTAAGGGAAAAAAACCACTTCGACGCCGAGTAATTGAAAATGGCGTTCCAGGCGTTGCCACTTCTCCGTTCCCTGCCAGTCATCGCCCTTGAAAATCCGGTCGAAGCGCAGTCTTTCCCAATCACCGATCTCGTCAATCTTTTCCTGTGGCACCACCCGGTCGACTATCGACAATGCATTGACGATCTCCATGCGTTCCTCCAGGGGGATTACCGGTCGTCTCCCCTTCAGCCTCTCTGCCAGGGCATCGGTTGTGACACCGACAATCAGCGAGTCGCAGTGTTCACTTGCTCGCTGAAGGATGCGTAAATGACCGATATGGAATAGATCATAGACGCCTGTGGTGTAACCGATCACTTGTCGCATAAACTCATGTCCGTACACATGCAGCCATTGCTCAGCCGAGGTGGTACCGCTTCCTGATCCGCTCCATGTCCCCGTCACTCAAGCGCACCAATTTTGCTGGTGCCATCCGCTTTCCTGCAGCGAAAGTGGCAAACTGCCCGATCTGACCCCGCCGGAGTTTCTCACGCAGCCGCACCGGAATCAAAGCCGCGGAGAACGCCATGGATCGATAGATCCATCCCGGCTCGTTCACCCGCCATGCGTCCCCCGCCCGACGCGGATTCGACCTGATCGACGGCAGGCTCACCGGACGCAGGTTGAAGAACTGATGAATGGAGTGGAAAAAACCGGGCATATCACTCTGCATCTGTTCGAGGCGGGCAACCAGAATGTCATTGCTACTACCGACCTGTTCTTTCAGAACCGCCTCCACTCGATCATAGTCCAGGGCATCACCAATGGTCGAATACATGCCATCGGACGTGATCTGCCAGACAAAGCGGCTCAACGTATTCAACTCCGGGATGTGCCGGTACGTCCAATAGCCCTCCGCAAACAGTGACGGTATGATCTGGCGTTGATCCCGGGTCACCAACAGCACCTGCACATCCGGCGCCAGCAGGGCCAGCAGCTTGGTGATGACATGCTCGATATCAGCCACATAGAGCACCCCGTCATGCCTCCTGAATCGGAAAACATCGAAAAGGAAGGACTCGATGGAGATAAGCACTGTCGCGTGATTCAGCCCGAAGTGTCTTTTCAGAATCCGCTCACGGTGTGCTCTGATATTGGAGGCGCTGCGGACCCGGATTTCATTGACAAAATCGAACACTTCCGCGTGATTGCGCAGACGCCCTCGACTGTCATACCGCTTTCCAAAGTACTGAAACCCGTTCTCCGCACAGACTCTCTGCCAGTATCCCGACTGCAATGTGGTGCTGGCGCACTTGGGATACCCGAAATGGATGATGAAACGAGTTGGAGAAACGGGGCGGGACAGGGAGGCGGAAGAAGGGGGACTGTCCCGGTCATCCCGCTCCCACTTTCTACTCTGTTCGGTAGTCATAGTGGTAATACCCATACCCATACCCGTAATACGCCGTCGCGGTCTTCTCCACGGCGTTGAGGATGGCGCCGCGTACCACCACGCCGGAGTTGGCGAGTTGTTCGTTGGCGCGGTGGATCTCCTTGCTGGCACTGTGCTGGAAGCGCAGCACCATCAGGGTGGTGCCGGCCTGTTCGCCGACCACGGCGGCGTCGGTCACGGCCAGCGCGGGCGGGGTGTCGATGATGATCAGGTCGTACTGCTGGCTGGCGCGCTCGAGCAGGCGGGAGAAACGCTCGCTCATCAGCAGCTCGGACGGGTTCGGGGGGGCCATGCCGCGCACGATGTACTGCAGGTTCTCGTCCTCGCTCTGACGCACGGCGGTGCGGGCATCCACGCGGCCACCGAGCAGGTCGGACAGGCCGTTCTCGCTGTTGTCATTGAACATCTCGTGGAGGTGGCCCTTGCGCATGTCGCCATCGATCAGCAGTACTCGCTGGCCGGCCTGGGCGCAGACCGCGGCCAGATTCGCCGAGACGAAACTCTTGCCCACGCCGGGGCTGGGACCGGTCAGCATCAGGACATTGTTGCGGGCCTCGAGCATGGCGAAGTGCAGACTGGTGCGCAGGCTGCGCAGCGCCTCGACCGCGAGGTCGCCGGGATCGGCGAAGGCCAGCACGCCCTCTTTCACCGCGGGGGTCTTGCTGCGCCGGCGCTTTGGCACCGCCTGGGCCACGGCGGGCTTGCGCAGGCCCAGTTTCAGGTGAAATCGCCCGATCCGCAGGCCCCTGCGCTGATCGCCGGCCCCGTCCCGGGCCCGCTTGCGGCGGCGGCTGATACTGTCCAGCACGCGATCCAGGCGGGTCTGCTTGTCGGACAGCGGGATGGTGGCATAGACCTGCAGGCCGGTGGCCTGGATCTGGTCCACCGACTCCACGCCCCGGCGCAGCATCTGGCGCAGCAGAACGACGCCCAGACCCAGCATCAGGCCCAGCATCAGCGAAATCACGGCAATCAATGAGCGGCGCGGGGAAATGGCACCCGGCGCCAGTTCCGCCTGATCCAGAATGCGCACATTGCCCACCGTACCGGCACGGGAGATGCGCAGCTCCTGCATGGTGTTGAGCATCTGCGTGTAGATCTCCTGCGTGACCTCCACGTCGCGGGTCAGGCGCAGCACCTCGCGCTGGGTCTCGGGCAGGTTGTCCGCGCGGGCATTGAGACGCTGGCGTTCCTGCTCCAGCTGGGCGCGCTGCTCGAGCAGGGTCTGGTAACTGGGGTGGCTGCGGGTGAAGCGCTGCGACAGTTCGTTCTCTTCCAGTTCCAGCTCGTTGAGCCGGGCGTCGATCTCGACCAGACGCTGCAGCATGCTCTGGGTCTCGAAGCTCAGGTCCACGCTGTCGCGGGAGGCGCGGTAACTGTTCAGCGCATCCTCGGCGGAACTCAATGAGTCACGCAGCTCCGGGGCCTGTTCCTCCAGGAAGGCCAGGCGGTTCTCGGCCTCGGCGGCCTGGCGGTTGATGTTCTGCACCAGGTAGACGTTGGTGATGGCGTCCAGCGAACGGCGCACTTCCTCTCTGTCGGTGCCGGTCAGGGTCACTTCCAGGATGCCGGTGTCACGGCCGCGCTCGCTGACATTGAAGCGGCCGGAGAGGTAGCGGGTCATGGCCTGTTCGCTGCGCTTGACGAGGGTGAACTCGGCGCCGGCCGGGGCATTGATCTCGCTGACCAGCAGCTCGAGGTACGGTGTATCGCGGCTCAGGCGGGCCCCGGACATGCCGGTTCCGAGGGTCTCGCCGTCCTCGTCCAGCAGACGGTACTGACGGCCCTGCTCCACCCGCAGGGTCAGTGGTTGGTTCAGCAGCGCCTCGCCCACGGTCAGCTCTTCGACGTTGATGGACTCGCCAGCCCAGACCGAATGGCTGCCGGCGGCGATGCCGGGCCGCTCCACGCCGCGGCGCAGCAGCGCATCCCCGACCACCGGCCAGGTCTCCGGGCGCACCACCAGGTCCAGTTGGGCCTGGGCGGCGGCGCGGCTCATGATCATGCGCGAGCGCAGGATCTCGCTCTGGGTGCTGGACTGCACGGTGTCCTGGCCCAGCATGACATCCTCCAGATTGCCCAGGTTGCGCTCCTGGCTTTCCACCTGCAGCAGCGCGTCGGCCTGGTAGACCGGCGTGGCCAGCCAGGCGTAGGCGATGCCGATCAGGGTGATCAGCGCGGTGCAGCCCAGAATCAGCCACTTGTTATCGAGGCAGACGGCGAACAGGTAGCCGAGATCAATCTCGTCTTCGTCGGGGCGCTGCGCGGCTGGCCGGGGCTGGCCGGCGGGGGGATTGGATTCAGTCATGGGCGCTATTCTACAACTTCTCTTTCCAGCTGTCCGCCGCCCGGGTCAGCAGAGCGTGAACCTGTTCAAAGACTTCCCGGCTCTTGCCGTTGGGATCGGGGATTTCGCG
>JBNJGU010000143.1:0-7748 GCA_051747985.1 Pseudomonadota bacterium
GACGGCCGCCTGCGGGTGATCGTCCAGCTGGTCCGCCAGGAAGACGCCGTACAGCAGTATTCCGAGCAGTTCGACCTGCCACTGACCGACATCTTCTCGGTACAGGACGAGATCGCCTCCAATGTGGCCACGGCGCTGAGCATCCACCTGGATGGCGAGGAGCGCCGCCAGATGCTGGACTGGGGCACCAGCAACGCGCTGGCCTACCAGCGCTTCCTGCGCGCCGAATTCTACTACAACCAGTTCAGCCCCGAGGATTTCCGCCAGTCCATGGAGCACTATGAAGCCGCCATCTCTCTGGACCCGGACTTTCTCAGCGCGTACCACGGCCTGGCCACCGCAGCCAACAATCTGGCCGTCTACAGCAGCATGAACACCATAGACAGGCTCTACGACAAGGTACTGGATGCGCATCGCGAAGTGGCCCGACTGGATCCGGACAGCAAGGCACTGGACTCCCTGCACGCCATCAAGCTGCGCATGCAGGGGCGTAGTCACATTCAGCAGGAAGAACAGCTGCGTGAGGAGATTCTCGGCGGCTCGCCGCCGGATTACGCGCTCGCGCATTACGCCCTGCTGCTGATCGGGACGCGTCTGTACGACGAGGCGGCCCAGTTGCTGGAACTGGTCGCCGACAGTTCGCCCAACGAGATCACCCCGGATGAAGCCTGGAGTTACCGCTACGCCGTGGAGCCGCCGCCCGACCTGATCCGGGCGCGCAAGAACCAGCTGCAACAGCGTCCCTACCACATCGGTTTCCTCGGCACCGTGGCGACCAATCTGGCCTTCCTGGGGGATTTCCGCCAGGCGCGGATCTACCTGGAGCAGCAGCGAGCTGTCGATACGGAAGGCATCATCGTACACAACACCGAGAACACCATCCGGTTCCTGGAAGGCGAAATCGGCGGCGACGGGGATGACACCGGACTCGAAAGCGCGCTGCGCGACGATCCCGATTTCCACTACAACAATGGTGCCATCAGCTTCATGACCGGCAATCTGGAGCGCGGCATCGAATACTGGAGTCAGCTGCAGCCGGTACAGATGCGCCGACTGTTCAATATGACCCATGTCAGTGAAAAGTATTTCCCCGACCGTATACTGGATTCCGCTCGCTACCAGTCGTTGCTGGAAGAGCTTGGCAACGGAATCAGCTGGCAGCGCCGACTGATCGAGGGCGTGATGGAAATTGCCGACGTCACGGGAATAGAATTGAGCCCCGAGGCCAGACAGGCGTACGATAACGGCGAAATGCTGATGCGCAACAACTACTGGACTGACGAGGAATGGCGGGAATTCATGCTCCACAAACGTCAGCGCATTGGTAACGCCTTGTTACGGGAGGGAATTTCAACCCTTTAGTAGATATTGAGAAGGTTTTCGGGAGGACTTTGCCGAAGGACGAAAACATAATCAGAATGTCTTTCGTGCAACTGTCCGACACGAAAAGAGCGCAGCAGGCGCCCTGGCGCTGATGGTATGCGCGATAACGGGACATCCAGCAACAACAACAGTAATTGGATGCGGACAGGAAGCAATGATCCCGGCACTCACAGAGAAGTGGGTTCATAAAACGAGAAGTTGGTTACTGCAAGCAGGAAAATCAAGGGCTTGATGAAAAAGCCTTCAATGAAAAATTAAGGAAGCATTGCAATGAAAAAACTACCTCCACTACAGACATTTTCGTCACGATTCGCGCTGCTCGGCCTGGTGGCCGCAGCCGTCTCCGCACCGGGTGCCGTGCAGGCACAGCAGGGCGCGGAGGAAATCGAGGAAGTGGTCGTCACCGGTTCACGTGGCGCTCCACGTTCAGCCATTGATGCCGCGGCTCCGGTCGACGTGCTGTCCGCCCAGGACTTCATGGACCAGGGCACCACGGACATGAACGACCTGATGCGTAACCTGGTCCCGTCCTTCAACGTCGAGACCCAGGACATCAACGACTCCAACAGTCTGGTGCGCCCCGCCACCCTGCGCGGTCTGCCGGCCGACGACACACTGATCCTGGTCAACGGTAAGCGTCGTCACCGTTCCGCGGCCATCCAGTTCGGCCAGGACGGTACGCACTTCCCGGATACGGCCCAGATCCCGATGATCGCCCTGCAGCAGGTCGAAGTACTGCGTGACGGCGCCTCGGCCCAATACGGTTCCGACGCCATCGCCGGTGTGATCAACTTCCGGCTGAAGGAGAACCGCGAAGGCGCATCCTTCGAAACAAAATCAGGCTACTACACCAACAACGGCGACGGTCACCTGAACTACGTGGCCGGCAACGTGGGCCTGCCACTGGGCAACAGCGGTTTCGCCAGCCTGAGCTTCGACTACACCAACCAGAACAAGACCGACCGCTCCATCCAGCGTGGTGACGCCCAGGCCCTGATCGACGCTGGCAACACCAACGTGCGCGGCGCCGGTACGCCTCCGGGAAGCCAGCACAACGTGATGAACCACGGCCTGCCGGACACGGAGATGTTCAACACCTTCGCCAACATGGCCATCGACCTGGGCAACGACCAGGAGCTGTACTCATTCGGCGGATACAGTGAAAAAGACGTGGAACTCGGTTTCTTCTATCGTAACCCCGAAAACCGCGGTGGTGTATTCACGGCCGGGGGCGAGCAGCTGATGTTCGACGTGACCGAGGATGGAACGGGCAACTGCCCCTCGATCCCGACCGGAGTCGACCCGGACACGGGCGTCACCAGCTCGATCATCGCCTCCAACGTCTCCGCCAACAACCCGGACTGCTTCAGTTTCACCGAATGGTTCCCGGGCGGCTACACACCGGATTTCGGCGGCGGAGTTGTCGATTTCTCCAACACCACCGGCATCCGGGGAGAGTTTGACGACGGCACCAGCTATGACGTCAGTCTTGGCAACGGTTTCTCGGAAATCACCTATTTCCTGACCGATACCACCAACCCCTCCATGGGCCCGGATTCCCCGACCTCATTCGAGCCGGGTATCTATACCACCATCGAGAACAACCTGAACATCGACTTCGTCAAGCCGATCGAGATGGACGGACTGTACTCGCCGCTGAACGTGGCCTACGGTGTGGAATGGCGCCGCGAGATCTTCAAGGTCCGCTCCGAGGATGAAGACTCCTACCGCATTGGGCCGTACGCGGATCAGGGCGGCGGTGTCGGTTCCGACGGTTTCCAGGGCTTCAGCCCGCAGCAACAGGGCAGCTGGGACCGCAAGAACTGGGCCTTCTACGTCGATCTGGAAGCAGACGTCACCGATCGCCTGCTGCTGGGTGCGGCCCTCCGTTACGAGGACTTCTATGACTCGTTCGGCGATACCACCAACGGCAAGCTGTCCATGCGATATCGTCTGACGGATACCACCAACATCCGCAGTACGGTCAGCACCGGTTTCCGTGCTCCGTCACCGGGTCAGGCCAACATCGTGAACATCAGCACTGGTGTGGACAACAACATCCCCATCACTGATGGTCAGATTCCGCCGACCAACCCGCTGGCCGTCGAGTTCGGTGGCCAGCCTTTGCAGCCGGAGGATTCCACCAACTTCTCCATCGGTGTGGCCACGGAGCTGGGTCCGATCGACCTGACGGCGGATTTCTATCGCATCGAGATGGAGGATCGCATCCTCAACTCGAGCAACTTCGAAATCACCGAAGAAGAAGCGGCACGGCTGGAAGAGTCCGGCATCGCCGGCGCTCGAAGCATCCGTCGCTTCACGTACTACACCAACGACATGGATACGACCAACCAGGGTCTGGAAATCGTGGCGTCCACTTCCTATGACTGGGGTGATGCCGGTGTGACCGATTTCAATGGCTCATGGGCCTGGACCGATCAGGAGCTGGACGACTTCACGCCCGATCTGCTCAGCCGCAGCGGACAGCTGGCTCTGACCGACGAAATCCCCGAGAACCGGGGCAACTTCCGGGTCAACCATAACCTGATGGACTGGCGTTTCACGCTGCAGGCCAACTACTACGACGAGTTCCTGGTAGTGCCTTCCAACAATGATCCCAGCCAGGACTACAAGCATGGCGCCGACATCATCTTCGGTGGTGAGGTCAGCTATACATGGCGTAATAACCTGCAGATCATCGTTGGCGCGGACAACCTCTTCGACACGATGCCGGAGCGGGTGCGCAATCCGTCGCAGTTCACCAGCAACCCGTTTGTCACTTCGGTTTCCTACTCACCGAACGGCCGCATGGTATACACACGCCTGCGGTTCGATCTGTGATCCGGAAAACCGGATGACAACAGGCTAGACCGGGAGGGGGCTTCGGCCCCCTCTTTTTTCCGTAACCCTGAACAGAGAACAAAGACCATGCTGTCCAAACGAATTCTTTGCCTGGGTGCACTGTCCGCCGGCCTGCTGGGCGCGGCGCCGGTCAGTGCCGAGGTCGTACCCGAGGCCACCGACGGCTTCTATTGCACCACCTGCCACGGCAGCGAGGGCCAGGGCAATGTGGCGATTGATGCGCCACGCATCGCGGGGATGGAGCGCTGGTACCTGGAGCGGCAGATGAACCTGTTCCGCGACGGACTGCGCGGCACGCATCCCGAGGATCTGCCCGGACAGGAAATGCAGCCCATGGCCGCCATACTGGATGACGAGAAGCTCGAACAGGTGCTCGACTGGGTGGATGAATGGGATTACGTGCCCGCCGAGCCGACGCTGACCGATGGCGATGTGCGCAACGGCCGCTCCCTGTATCAGTCCTGCGTCGCCTGTCACGGCGCCGAAGGCGAAGGCCGGGAAATGATGAACTCACCGGCACTGGCCGGCCAGAATGACTGGTACCTGGTGCAGCAATTGAAGAACTTCAAGGCCGGCTATCGCGGCTACGACAATGCCGACACCTACGGCTCCCAGATGCGCATGATGGCGCAGCAACTGAACGACGAGCAGGCCATGCGGGACGTGGTCAGCTATATCAACACACTGGGCCGCGATTGAGGTCCGGCTCCCGACGACACCAAGAGGTATTGCAATGATGAAGAAAACGACACGACTGCTGGCAGCCACTGCCTTCGGTGCCGCCACCCTGGCGGCTGCTTCCATGGCTTCGGCCCAGGTCACCATCTTCCCCAACAGCGGAAGCTTCCCTATCGCCAATGCGGCGGAAGTGGGCGCCGGCTCCAAGATCATCTTCCACAGCGGCGTGGTTCCGGCACCGGCCAATCCGGACGCGGAACGCGGCACACCGGAATACTATGGTGACACCCGGACACAGACCATCAGTGTCCTCAATCGCATCAAGGAAGATCTGGAATCCAAGGGCATGGGTCTGGACGATGTGGTGAAGATGACCGCGTTCCTGGTCGGCGATCCGGCGCTGGACGGTCAGATGGACTTTGATGGCTTCATGGAAGGGTATACGCAGTTCTTCGGTACCGAGGAACAGCCCAGTGTACCGGCCCGTTCCGCCGTACAGATTGCCGGCCTGGTGGGCCCGCTGATGTTCGTGGAAATCGAGGTCATCACGGCCCGCTGATCGCTCAGTGATGGATCACAACGGCAGTGGTCTTTCCAGACCACTGCCGTTGAGTCCCGGTTCACAGCTTCACTGCCGGGTATAGCTCTGGGTATTGATCACTTCACCCTCGCCGTTCCGCTGGGTGATCTCGACCTGCGGGCTACTCGGACCAAACAAAAGCTCCATGGTGATGTAGACCCGATTGTTGGTCGGAGGCAATGAAACGTACGCCCCGGCCACCGAATTGGACGTCGAGATGCCGATACCATCCCACATGCAGGCAGCCACCCCGCGAGAACGGAACCGATAGAAAGCATCACCGAATCGCGGCTCCTCCAGATCCAACTCCGTCACTTCAAGTTGGCATTCATCCTCACCATCGGACACATACTCTCCCTGGATCTGTGCCAGACCGGCGTGAGCAAACAACAGAGCCCCGGCCGACAGCATGGCGGTCAACGGTTTTTTCATCTTCATAGTAGCAGCCTCTCCATTCGTTGGATCGTTCTGATCTCTTTTTCAAGGTCGTTTCATGGTAGGACGACTACAGCAATCTGCTTTGATCAACATCAAATTCGGTAGAACCGATTGACATTGCCACCAGCACCCATCGTGTCCTGCTTCCGTGATATTGACCTGCATCAAGGAAACCGCGCATAATTGACAGGTCGTCAATGATGATCCTCATAAACAGCATCTATCGCCGGAGGTAGTCGTTACACCCCGGGGATGGTGATAACAACAGAATAAGGATGCCACTGCCATGCAGTCGCCCAGCTACCTCGACGCACTGTATTCCCACCTTCGTGATTCGGCGCGTATTCCCCCGGCCACGCAGATCAAGAACTATGTACTGCACCGCTCCATACTGGCGCAGGGCGACGAGGCGCCTCCCGTTGTCACGCTGGAAGAGGCGCGCCTCCGGATTGGACAGGAAGTCGGCGTCACGAACTGGTTTCCGATCACCCAGGACCAGGTCAACCGTTTTGCCGATGCCACGGGTGACTACCAGTTCCTGCATATCGACCAGGACCGGGCCATCCAGGAAAGCTGCTATGGAGGCACCATCGCCCACGGCCTGTTGATCCTCTCCCTGCTGCCCATGTTCTCGTCCCAGGGTTCACTGAAAATCCGCGGCACCCGCAGCAAGGTCATTTACGGCATGGATCGCCTGCGCTTCACCAATCCCGTGCGGATCGGCAAGCGTATCCGTGCCCGCTTCACCCTGCTCAGCGCGGAAGAACGCTGCGAAAACGAGGTGATGCTTCGCCATCAGGTGACCATCGAGATCGAGAATGAAGAAAAGCCGGCGCTGATCGCCGACTGGGCGGTGGTGGCGATACAGTGAGCGGTCAGCGGATCACAAAACGGACCCGTGGGCCATGCGGATAATACGGTAACCGCCCGAAAACCGCGTCAATGCCACTTCCGCGGGTCGATCCCGTAGAACACGCGCAGCTGTTCAAACACATCGGAATGCTCGCTCGCCAGAGCGGATGGCTGTTCGTAGAACACTTCGGTGGCCACGGCAAAGAACTCGGCGGGGTCCGTGGCACCATAGTAGTCGAACACGGACGGCTGTCCGATATGGGCAGCACGCTGCAGGTGCTCAAAGGCGGCGGACATCACCCGGGACCAGTCTTCGTATGACTGCCCCGGATCCAGCGCGGGCGCCCCGTTGGCCATGCCCGTCTTCTGGTCGAGCTGGTGGGCAAATTCGTGAAGCACGACATTATGGCCATCCCCGAGGTCCGCCATGCCCTCCTCCACGTTGTCCCAGGACAGCACCACCCGACCATTCTCCCAGGATTCACCGGCCAGGATACTGTGCTCCCGCGAAACCAGCCCCGCCTCGTCCTGCACGGAGCGATCGACGCGGAACTCCGCCGGATAGACCAGAATGTAGCCCAGGTCCGCGTAGGAGCAGCCCGGCCGGTGCAGTAGCAGGAGGCAGGCCTGGGCGGCGATGCTGACCCGCACTGCATCATTCACGGTCTGCCCGGCACAGGGCACGAACGTTTTCTCGTCCAGAAAGTACTTGATCAGATTCTGGAGTCGCTGCTGCTCGTCAGGGGTCATGCGCTCATACCACGGCAGCGTGTGACGCAGAACGGCCATCCATTCCGCGGGAAATGGCGTCCGGTCCAGCCGGCGACGGCGTCGGGCCGGACGGATGAACAGCCACCAGACCGAGCCCATCACCATCAGGACCAGAAATACAATGGCGAGTTGACTGCGGATATCCATGTGCGAACGACAACCTTTCGGGATCGGGACCGGTAAC
>JBNJGU010000144.1:0-7709 GCA_051747985.1 Pseudomonadota bacterium
CACAGTGCCATCGCCTACCAGGCCACATTGAAAGGCCTGAGTAAACTCAGCGTCAATGCGGAACGATTGCAGGCCGATCTGGACGATGCCTGGGAAGTACTGGCCGAACCGGTGCAGACCGTGATGCGTCGCTACGGTGTCGAGCAGGCCTACGAGAAGCTCAAGGAGCTGACGCGAGGTCAACGCATGGATGCCGCGAAACTGTCCACTTTCATCGATTCACTGGAGATCCCGGAGGAGGCCCGACAACAACTGCGGGCACTGCGTCCCGAGACCTATACCGGCAACGCGAAAGACCAGGCGGGTGGCATCTGAACTCCATGCACCTGTTTCCAGAGGGATTCGACCGTTCCGCGTTTCTGCGTGATCATTGGCAGAAACGTCCCCTGCTGATCCGTGGCGAGGCTCCATTCACCGATCCGCTGGATGCCGACGAGCTGGCGGGCCTGGCCTGCGAGGACTCGGTGGAATCTCGACTGATCCGGCATGATGACGACGGACAGGAATGGCGCCTGGAACACGGGCCTTTTGACCCGCAACGACTGTCGGACCTGGGTGAACGGAATTTCTGTCTGCTGGTGCAGGCCGTCGATCAGTGGCACCCGTCTGCCCGCGCGCTGTTGCAGGCCTTCGACTTTCTGCCGGGATGGCGATTGGACGACATCATGGCCAGCTGCTCGGGTGACGGTGGCAGTGCCGGCCCCCACTTCGACTACTATGATGTGTTCCTGATCCAGGGCAGCGGCAGCAAGCGTTGGCACATCGGACCGGTCTGCGATTCGGAAACGGACGTCGATGAATCCAGTGGATTGCGCCTGCTTCGGTCATTCAGGGCCACGGAGGAATATGAAGTCCATGCCGGCGACATTCTCTATATCCCGGCCCGCTACGCCCACCACGGCGTGGCCGTGGGCACGTCGCTGACCTGGTCGGTCGGCTTCAGGGCGCCCGCTCATGCCGATATCATCACGGGGCTGGCCAGCTTCCTGGCCGAACGTTGTCCGCCCGAGGCGCGTTTCCAGGACCAGCGGCCGGAATTACCGGGCCGTATCGGCGAGATTCCACCGGCAACCGGACAGCAATTAAAGCAGATTATCGCCAGTATCTTGCAGGATGATGATTTCATTACCTGGTTTGGTGAACACATGACCCGACCACGCTACCCGGATCTATTGTTGGAAGATGAGACCGAGACCGACCTGCCTGCCCATCTGCGACACCGGCTACCCTTATACAAGGCCCCCGGTGCCCGCTTTGCCTTCACTTGTCATACGGATCGACTGCAGGTGTTTGCCGACGGACATTCGCTGGATTGCCCGCTCACGCTGCTTCCGTTGGTGGAAACCCTGGGTGATCACCGTCATGACAGGATCACCCTTTCAATGGACCAGTCGGTCTCCGACGCGGCCATGCCGCTGCTGGAGACCCTGTACAATCAGGGCAGCCTGTTGAAGGAGCCACCCTATGATGATCCGGACATCGACTGACGCCCCCACATCTTTGCCTTTGATCCTGATGATGGCGGCGTTGTGCCTGACCGTGCTCCTGCCCGTATCGGGACAGGCGCAGGATGGCGGCAATGTGCTGCGTGTCGAACGCTTTCAGATCGACCACCGTGATCCTTCCGGGATCCGTGAGGCACTGGCGCCCTTGCTGCGCGAACAGGAGCACATCGGAGTGATCGGCGACTGGCTGGTGGTGGCGGCCACGAACAGCACCAGGAGCCGCATACGCGAACAGCTTGACTCCCTGGATACCCCGATCCGGCGGCTGGAAGTCACCCTGTCCATCAATACGCCCGAAGGACAGTCCGGAGACGGGGCGCCTCAGCCGGTCATACGGGATCTGCTGGTCGAGACCGGACAACTCATCCGCCTGGATCTGCCCGTCGCGTACCCGACCGAGGCGGCGCCACCGACAACGGAAACAGAAACTGAAACAGACAATCAGCTCAGTTTCCGGCTGGAGACCGTGCAACGCAGACTGCGGGTCTCCCATGTCATCCATCCGGCTGACGCGGAGGTAGATCCTGACACGGGCACACAACAACGGATCGATACCGGTGACTGGCAGGCGCTCGATGAAGGTATCGACATCCGCGTGCGCCCGCTGAACTGACCGGAGCGCGCATGCCAGCACTGGACGTGGAATCACTGCCCTACCACCGGGACAGCGCACCGTGGATGCGGCGTCTGGCGGTCCTGGAAGGCGCCGCTTTTCTGGACAGCGGTCTGAGCTCACAGCCTCATGCCTGCTTCGATATTCTGACGGCCTTGCCCGATGCTGTCCTGAGTCAACCCTCCGATGCCGAAAATACGGGGGAAGATCCTTTTGCACAGATACAGCAATGGCTGGCAGCCCACACGCCACCGGCCCAAGTGCTGGCCGACGAGCGTCTGCGGCAGTTGCCTTTCCGGGGCGGTGCCATCGGCCACCTTGGCTATGAAACCAGACAGGATCTGACAACGTTCCGCAGGCGTCCGCATGCCGAGGGGCATCCACAACCCGGATTGCCGGTGGTGCATCTGGGGCTGTATCAATGGGCGCTGACAGTGGACCATCAGCAACATCGCAGTACGCTGTTTTTCCTGCCGGGCTGCGCCGAACATGTCCGCCAGCGGGTCCGCGCGGCGCTCCGGGCGCCCGTGCCGAGTCCATCAGGGACATTCCGGCTGTCGACCCCGTTCCGCGCCAGCATGGATCGCAATACCTACCTGCAAGCCTTTGATCGGCTCATGGAGTGGATCCGGGCCGGCGACTGCTATCAGGCCAACCTGGCACAGCGCTTCCATGCCGCCTATACCGGTGACCCCCTGTCGGCCTACCTGCACCTGCGTCGGAACAGCCACAGTCCTTTTTCCGCCTATCTGAGACCCACCCCGGACGGGGCTGTTCTGAGCCTTTCTCCCGAGCGGTTTCTCCGGGTGGAGGACCAGCAGGTATTGACGCAGCCGATCAAGGGAACACGCCGGCGCGGCCTGAGCAGAGACGAGGACCGGGCGCTTGCCGACTCACTGCGCGGCAGTGCCAAGGACCGGGCCGAGAACCTGATGATCGTGGACCTGCTGCGCAATGATCTGGGCAGCCGCTGCCAGACCGGCAGCGTGCAGGTGAAATCACTGTTCGAACTGCAGTCCTACAGCGCAGTGCACCACCTGGTCAGTTCCATAACGGGCCGCCTGCGCGACGGTGACCACGCACTGGCGCTGCTACGGGCCTGCTTCCCCGGCGGATCGATCACCGGGGCGCCCAAGATCCGCGCCATGGAGATCATCGACACGCTGGAGCCGGATCATCGCTCGGTCTACTGTGGCAGCATCATCCGGGCCGGGTTTGATGGCAATCTCGACAGCAATATCGCCATCCGCACCCTGGCCTGCGACGATGAGCATGTGTACTGCTGGGGCGGCGGCGGCATCGTGTCGGACTCCGATGGCGATCTGGAATATCAGGAGTCCATTGACAAAATATCTCTTATGATCAGCAACCTGGAATCTTTATCTTACAGATGACATGATATGAGGTCACAGGGTGAGACTGCGCTCACTCGCCTCCACAAATGCCTGCTTCAGTGCTTCATAGTCATGCACGGCCGGGAACTGGGGAAATTCCCGGATCACATTGTCAGGGGCACTGAACAGGATACCGGCATCGGCCTCGGCCAGCATGGTGGTATCGTTGTACGAGTCGCCAGCGGCAATGCAACGGAACCGCAGACTGTGGAATGCCTTCACGCATTGTCGTTTGGGGTCTTTCTGACGCAGCCGATAGTCGACGATACGCCCCTGTTCGTCCGCCACCAGGCGGTGACAGAACAACGTCGGAAACCCGAGCTGACGCATCAATGGCTGAGAGAACTCGTAGAACGTGTCGGACAGGATCACCACCTGGAAGCGCTCCCGCAGCCAGTCGACGAACTCTACAGCGCCGGGCAACGGTGACAGTCCGGCGATGACTTCCTGGATATCCGGCAATCCCAGGTTGTGCTCGCGCAGCAGCCGCAGGCGCTGCTGCATCAACACATCATAGTCGGGAATGTCCCGGGTGGTCGCGCGCAATTCATCGATACCGGTCCGCTCGGCAAAGCCGATCCAGATTTCCGGCACCAGTACCCCTTCCAGGTCAAGACAGGCAATTTCCAAGAGACACCTCAATAGACAGATCCGTAGAAAACTCGGAATTCTACAACATCTCCGGTCGCCAGGCCCACCGGTGCCGCACGCTTTACGCCGACCGGCTTTTGTTTCAGAATGCGCTCCTCCCCGCGATGGCTGAAGCAGAGAGATCCACCGATGATCACACCGGACAATATTGAAGAGACCGATGCGCGTTTCCAGACCATGGAGCCACGGGACATCCTGAAGGAAGTCCTGGAGCAGGTCGGAAACATCACCGTGTCATTCAGCGGCGCCGAGGATGTCGCGCTGGTACTGATGACCTGGAAACTGCGCAAGGACATTCCGGTGTTCACCCTGGATACCGGGCGACTGCATCCGGAAACCTACCGGTTCATCGAGGAAGTCAGGGAGACCTACGCTCTCCGGCTGGAATTCCTCTACCCCGACACCGGGGCCATACAGGACCTGGTAAACCGCAAGGGACTGTTCAGCTTTTACCGCGACGGTCATGAGGAATGCTGCGGCATCCGCAAGATTGAGCCCCTGAAGCGCAAGCTGGCCACGGTAGATGCATGGATCACCGGACAGCGCCGCGACCAGAGTCCGACCCGGACCGAGGTGCCGGTGGCACAGATCGACCGCAACGTCTCCACCGCCGAGCACACCGTGTTGAAATTCAATCCCTTCGCCAACTGGACCTCCGCGCAGGTCTGGGAATACATCCGCATGTTCGACCTGCCCTATAACCCCCTGCATGACCGGGGTTTCGTCAGCATCGGTTGCGAGCCCTGCACGCGCCCTATCGGCCCCAATCAGCACGAACGCGAGGGACGCTGGTGGTGGGAGGAAGCGACCGCCCGGGAATGCGGCCTGCACCTGGACAACCTGATTGCGCGCGGAAGCTCCTGAGCGGGACACGCCCGGCGCTCAATACGGGGGGACCGGCTGGTCTTCCAACAGTGCATCAACCTCACTCTGCGTACGGCAGGCCAGCAGACGATCCAGCAGCGGCGCTTCGAGCTGTGACGCGAACAGCTGTATGAAATCCCGCATGTAGCTTCGCATCACCGTATTGCGGCGGAAACCGATCCGGGTGACGCTGTCATCGAACAGGTGACTGGCATCCAGCGCCCGCAGGCCGCTGTCCTGGTCTTCCTCATAGGCCATGCTGGCGACAATGCCGATACCCAGTCCCAGACGCACATAGGTCTTGATCACATCCGCATCCGCCGCGGTGAACACGACATTGGGCGCCAGTCCCTTGTGCTGAAAGGCTTCATCAAGCTGGGAACGGCCAGTGAAACCGAACACATAGGTCACTATGGGCCATTGCGCCACATCCTCGAGCGTCAGCGGCCGTTGAAGCGCCAGCAACGGGTGCCCGTCCGGGACCAGTATGCTGCGGTTCCAGCGATAGCAGGGCAGCATGATCAGATCGCTGAACAGCTCCATGGCTTCAGTGGCGATGGCAAAATCGACCATGCCACGCGCCGCCATCTCCGCAATCTGCACCGGGGTGCCCTGTTGCAGGTTCAGGTTCACGTCCGGATAACGACCGATGAACTCGCGTATGACCGGCGGCAACACATACCGGCTCTGCGTATGCGTGGTGGCGATGCTGAGCCGCCCCCGTCTCGGATCTGAATACTCCTGCGCCAGATCGCGGATATTGCGGGTGGTGTGCAACACCTTCTCGGCCATCGCCAGGATTTCCTCCCCGGCCGCACTCAATCCCGTGATCTGCTTGCCATGACGCGCGAACAGCGTCACGCCCAGTTCGTCCTCGAGCGCCAGAATCTGTTTGCTGACGCCGGGCTGCGAGGTATGCAGTCGACGGGCGGTGGCCGAGACACTGAAGTCGTTACGGCTGATTTCCACCAGATAGCGCAGCTGCTGCAATTTCACCGCTGCGCCTCCGGCTCATTGGCCACCCCGTGTGGCACATGTCCCGTGGCCACCAGCTCCCGGGCCGACTCACAGTGCCCCTCCTGGTCATCGAAGAAGACATCGGCGCCAAAGGACTTCAGGAACGGACCCTTGGCCATGCCGCCCAGAAACAGGGATTCATCGATGCGGATGTTCCACGCCCGCAGGGTGCGCACCACGCGCTCATGCGCCGGGGCCGAGCGTGCGGTGACCAGACAGGTACGTATGGGCGCCTCACCCGCCGGAAATTCCATCTGCAGCTGTTGCAGTGCCGCCAGGAACGGCTTGAACGGCCCCCCGGACAGCGGCCGTGACGCGGCCTGTTTCTCGCTTTTCGCGAAAGCCTCAAGGCCACTGCTTTTGTAGATTTTCTCGGCCTCGTCGGAAAACAGCACGGCGTCTCCATCAAAGGCAAACTTGAGCACTCCCGGCTCCTCCTGCCAGCGCCCCGCGGAGGGCAGAATCGTGGCGGCCGCCACCCCGGACTCCAGGGCCTGACGCACATCGGCCCCATCCGCCGACAGAAACAGATGGCTGTTGAAGGCATTGATGTAGCGGTAGGGACTGTCACCACCGCAGAAAGCGGCGCGACTGATCGCCAGGTCGTAGTGCTCGATCGAATTGAATATCCGCAACCCGGTATCCGCGCTGTTGCGCGACAACAGGATCACCTCCACACGCGGCCCCCCGATCAGGTCATTCAGGCCCAGGAACTTGCGGACCAGATTGAAGGCCACGCCGGGCGCCAATGGCTCGTCCTCGTGCGTGATCTGATAATTCTGGTAGGCCTCCAGGCCCTCCTCCTCGAAGACCCGGTGGCTTTCCGACAGATCAAACAGGGCCCTGGACGAAATGGCGATGACCAGTCGCTCGGGTGGATCGTTCCTGTCGGTCGATCTGGATTCACTATGGTCTGGATCGGATCGCTTGCTCACCTGCCTGCGTACTCCTGTATCGGCTGTCGCACGTGACGATGGAAAAGGCCGGACGCTGACATTCCGGCCCGACAGGTATTAGAATACAGCCCCGATCCCGTTCAGGGAACCATCCACAGGATGCGGTGTCACGGCAATCCGGGCATGGCGCAATCAAGGATCCATTGTGAACAGCGACCCGAACGACTCGCCCCGATTCGGCCTGGTACTGTCTGGCGGCGGCGCCAGAGCCGCCTACCAGGTCGGCGTACTGCGCGGCATTGCCACCGCCCTGCCCCGGGACACGCCCAATCCGTTTCACATCATCGCCGGCACATCGGCCGGCGCGCTGAATGCCGCCTCACTGGCCACCCACGCCCAGCGGCTGCGGACCGGCGTCCGGGCCCTGGAATACATCTGGCGCCATATCGACAGCAGCCAGGTGTACCGGCTGGACACACGCGGCCTGCTCGGTAACGCGGCCAGCTGGGCATTCTCCTTTCTCTTCAACCGCAAGGCCAGACATCCGGTATCCCTTCTGGACAACAGTCCGCTGGAAGAACTGCTGACCAACGTGCTGCGCATGGGACGCCTGCAACAGAACATGGACGCCGGTCATCTGGAGACCATCAGCATCACGGCATCGGCCTACTACAGCGGCAATTCCGTCTCCTTTTTCCAGACCTGCCGCGATATTCCGGACTGGGACCGGCCTCACCGGGTGGGCGTGAATACCGGGCTCAGTATCCGC
>JBNJGU010000145.1:0-7693 GCA_051747985.1 Pseudomonadota bacterium
GCCCGTGATGACGACCAGTCCGAATTGCATCCCCATGGCCTGCACCCGCTCCGGAACCGGACGGCGTATGATAGCTTCTATGGTGTAATACAACAAATGCCCTCCATCCAGCATCGGAATCGGCAGCAGATTCAGCACACCGAGACTGATACTGAGTATCGCCAGGAAACCGAGGTAGACCTCGAGTCCATAGCCGGCCGTTTCACCCGCCACCTGGGCAATGGTGATGGGGCCATTGACATTACGGTAGGAGATCAGTCCCACCACCATCTTCTGGATCGACTCGAGCACGAACACGGATTTTTGCCAGGTCTCCTGCAATGCCGGCAGAACCGCACTGACAGGATTGAACTGCAGCTCCCTGCGCAGCTCCTCGGGCACTTCATACGGCCTCGCCATGGCGCCGATGAAACCGACTTCGTTGCCTTCGGCGTCAGTGCCCCTCTCGGGCACCAGCGTCAGGTCTACCGTAGCATCTGCCCGTTGGACTGTGACATCCAGGGAAAGTTCCGGATGTGCCTGTATGATTCCGACCCATTGCATCCAGCTATCCACCGGCTCTCCGGCCGCCCGGATCACCTGGTCACCGGATTGCAGCCCGGCTTCCCTCGCCCTGCCGTCGTCGGTGACACCATCGATCACCGGAGGAATCACGAAACGTTCCAGTCCCAGTGAGCGGATCGGGTCCGGCTCCGTGCTACCCGCCAACCAGTTCTGAACCGGAATCCGGTATTCACGAGCGGAAATCTCACCCTCGGGGATGGCCTCCATCACAAGATCTCCGCTCTCGCCCAGTCTCCCCAGCAATTGCATGGTCACCTGCTGCCAGATATCGACCGGCTCGCCATCCACGGCCACGATCTCGCCACCACTGCGAAGGCCAGCCTCCCAGGCCGGTGACCCGGATTCCACATCCGTGATGACCGGTGCCACGCCGCGCTGACCATACATCACATTGATCAGCCAGAATATGAGTATGGCGAGCAGGAAATTGGCCAGGGGCCCGGCCGAAACAATCGCAAACCGTTGCCACAGCGGCTTGTGATTGAAGCTCTGCTCGCGCTCTTCAGGAGTGATGTCACGGCCGGCGGAAGTGTCAAGATCGTCCTGGCCCAGCATGCGTACGTATCCACCCAGGGGAATCGGAGCGATGGCGTATTCCGTTCCATCCTTGCCATACCAGGAGTACAGCGGCTTGCCAAAACCGATGGAAAAACGCAGCACCTTGACGCCACAGCGCCGTGCCACCCAGAAGTGGCCAAACTCGTGGAAGGTCACCAGTATGCCCAGCGTGACGATCAGAGCGAGGATGTTGACGATCAGGGACTGAAACATGTCGTACTCTCTGAATGGATACGTCTGTCAGGACCGGCCGGTGGTGCCCGACTGTTCACGTGCCTGTTCACGCGCGAGTCGATCTATGGCCAATACGTCTTCAAGCTCCCTGACCGGGCCATCCGCCGTACTCTCCGGACCGTGCAGGACGGTCTCGATGATAGCAGGGATTTCCATGAAGCCGATAGCGCCAGCCAGGAATGCTTCGACCGCCACTTCATTGGCGGCATTGAGCCGGATGATGGCAGCGGGACCCGCCCGGGCGGCTTCCCGCCCCAGTCTCAGGCACGGAAACTGCACGGTGTCCGGCTCCCTGAACTGCAGGTCGCCAGCTCTTGCCAGATCCAGAAAATCGGCGCCGGATGGCTGCCGCCCGGGCCAGGCGAGCGCATGAGCGATGGGAACGCGCATGTCGGGGCTGCCCAGCTGCGCCAGCACGGAACCGTCGCAATATTCGACCAGAGAATGCACGGTGCTCTGAGGATGGATCAGGACATCAACCTGCTCCGGGGGCAAGGTAAACAGGTAACAGGCCTCGATCAGTTCCAGCCCCTTGTTCATCATGGTCGCCGAGTCGACAGAAATCTTCTGGCCCATGGACCAGTTCGGATGACGGCACGCTTCGGCGACCGTCACTGCATGCAGTTGCCCGGCGGGCAGATCCAGAAACGGACCTCCGGATGCGGTCAGTATGATGCGGCGTACTTCCCGCGAAGGCTCTATCCGACCTGGCAGGCGATTATTCTCGGGAAGACACTGGAATACCGCGTTGTGCTCACTGTCAATGGGCAACAATACAGCACCACAGTCACGCACGGCCGCCATGAACAGCGGCCCGGCCATGATCAGGGCCTCCTTGTTGGCCAACAGGACTTTCTTGCCGTGACGGGCCGCGGCAAGCGTGGCCGGCAGGCCGGCGGCTCCCACGATGGCGGCCATGACCGCATCCACGGCCGGGTCGACGGCCACCCGGAGCAGTGCATCCTGCCCGGACAGCACCCGGGTCCGCGCCGCTACGGTTGTCAGTGAGGCCTCCAGCCGTCGCGCCGCCTCGGGATCCACCATGACCACGTATTCGGGCTGCCAGGTCACGCATTGTTCGCGCATACGTTCATGGTCGGAAAAGGCGGTCAGTGCGAACACCCGATGACTGTCATGTCGCGACAGGACATCCAGTGTGTTCTGCCCGATGGAACCGGTGGATCCCAACAATGTGATGTTCGGACGCACGCTCATAGCCAGGTCACCCGGGACGCAAGAAACCAGGCGCCCAGTGTGAATACCGGTGTGGCCGCGAGCAGGCTGTCAATGCGATCCAGCAGCCCCCCATGTCCGGGCAGTGTATTGCCGCTGTCCTTCACGCCACGCTGTCTCTTCAACATACTTTCGAACAGGTCTCCCGCCACACTGAGAACACCCATCAATGCCGCCAGGGACAGCAGTCCCAGCCAGGTAAGCCATTCCAGCGGCTGCCGCGCGACATGAATGGCCAGCACAAGCAATGCAGCCAATGTCACTGTCGCCACAAGGCCACCCCAGAACCCGGCCCAGGACTTGTTCGGACTCAGCGACGGTGCCAGCTTGCTGCGCCCCCACGCCCGCCCGGAAAAGTAGGCGCCGATATCCACCACGCTGACCAGAGCGATCAATGCAAACACCAGCAGCCCGCCCGGGTCGAGCCACTTCAGATAGATCAGATTCCACCAGGCCGGCAGCAAAGTGAGTCCACCGGCGATGCCAAGCACCCAGGGCCGATCCCAGAGACTGGCTCCTCCCGGATAGGAACGGATGGCCGCCAGCACTGCGATCCAGAACAGGACAGCCACACCGTTCAGCAGCAATACCCAGTCCGCACCACGTATCAGCAGCGACAGGCGGGTATCCGAAAAACTGGAAATCCACACCGTCAATGCCATCAGCAGATAGAAAAGCACCACCAGTCCCCATCGCCAGAGAGGCGTGGTCATCCCGGACAATCGGGCCCACTCCAGCAATGCAGGCAACAACACCAGCGCCAGCACGACCGCGAAACCGGTCATCGGCAACCATGCGGTAGCAACATAGAGGACCGCCAGCATGAGCACGGCCGTGACCACCCGTTCTCTAAGCAATGCCTGGACCTCCACCGTTGGAAGACAGGCCCTGCCGTCCGGATGCATCCGCCATGGAGGGCAGGTGCCCACCGAAACGACGCTGCCGACGCGAAAACTCGTCCAGCGCACGCTGCAGTTCCGCATCGTCAAAATCCGGCCAGTAACACGGCGTGAAATAGAGTTCGGAGTAGGCCATCTGCCAGAGCAGGAAATTACTGATCCTCAATTCTCCCCCCGTCCTGATACACAGATCGGGGTCAGGCACATCGGCGAGACTGAGACGGTTCTGCACCTGGGCAACATCCACTGACTCCGGTGCCAATGTGCCGGCCGCCACCTCCGCGGCCACCGCCCGACAGGCCATGGCGATATCCCATCGCCCGCCGTAATCGGCCGCCACATTCACCGTGGTACCGGTATTGTCGCGGGTCAGTCGTTCCACGTCCCGCATGTAGCGTTGCAGTCGCTCGGAAAACGCCCCCCGATTGCCGATGAACCGCAGGCGCACATTACGCTCATGCAGTTCCCGGATCTCGCGGCGCTTCAATACGTTGAGAAACAACGCGAGCAGCCCCTTGACCTCCCGGCTGGGTCGCATCCAGTTCTCGCTGCTGAATGCAAACAGGGTCAACCAGGGAATCTCGCGATCGATACAGCCGAACACCAGACGTTTGGCTGCCTCGGCGCCGGCCCGATGTCCGGAAAGACCGCGAAGCCCGCGGGAACGGGCCCAGCGATTGTTGCCATCCATGATGACAGCCACATGCCGCACATCGGTTCCGGCATGGGTGATGTCACTGCTGTCGCCGGTCTTACTGCTCATACGACCACTGACTCCGCGTTCCGGTCTACCGAATGGCGCTTTCCCGGCCCGGGCACGGGACGGCTCATCCGATCAGATCGACAGCAGGTCCTTTTCCTTCGAAGCATAAGCGCTGTCGATGACAGCGATATACTTGTCTGTGAGTTTCTGAATCCGCTCTTCAGCCCGACGCTCCTCATCTTCACTGATTTCCTTTTCCTTCAACAGATCCTTGACATCCCCATTGGCGTCGCGCCGGATGTTCCGGACGGCCACTCGCGCATGCTCGGCCTCGGCCTTGGCCTGTCGAGTGTATTCACGGCGGGTTTCCTCTGTCAAAGCGGGCATCGGCACTCGGATAAGATCACCGTTATTGGAGGGGTTCAGACCGAGGTCGGACTTGAGAATGGCCTTTTCCACATCCCCGATGAGACTTTTCTCCCATGGCGAAATGGTCAGCTGCCTGCCATCCTCCACAGTGATGTTGGCCAACTGGTTGAGCGGCGTTTCCGCTCCGTAATAGGACACCGTCACTCCATCCAGTATGGACGGGTGGGCACGTCCGGTACGGATTTTGTTGAAAGCCGACTCCAGCGCCTGGGCGGACTTGTCCATGCGCTCCTCGGCGTCCTTGAGAATCTCGTCAATCATGTTGTCTCGTCCTCTGTCCCGGGCCGGTTTGAAACACCACCCCCGATGTCAATTCCCCGGCGTGTCGATCCGGGTCTCAATCAATGTGCCATCCGACGTGCCCATCACATTGTTCAGCAGGGCACCGGGCTTCTGCATGTTGAACACACGCACCGGAATACCATGATCCCGCACCAGACAGATGGCAGTAAGGTCCATGACACCCAGCTTCTTTTCCAGCACTTCGTCGAAGGTGAGGCGCTCGTACTTGACGGCATCCGGCACCAGGGTCGGATCGGCGGAGTAGACGCCATCCACCTTGGTGGCCTTGAGAACCAGCTCGGCATCGATCTCGATGCCCCGCAGACAGGCCGCCGAATCCGTGGTGAAAAACGGATTGCCGGTACCGGCCGCGAAAATCACCACATCACCGGACTTCAGGTGACGGATGGCGGTTCTACGATCATAGTGCTCCACCACGCCGCTCATCGGAATCGCCGACATGACCCTTGTGGGGATGCTGGCCCGCTCCAGGGCATCGCGCATGGCCAGCGCATTCATGACCGTGGCCAGCATGCCCATGTGATCGCCGGTGACCCGTTCCATGCCAGCGGCATGCAATGCCGCGCCACGGAACAGATTGCCACCGCCGATCACCATGCCGATCTCGACACCCAGTCCCACCAGCTGACCGACTTCCACGGCGATACGATCCAGCACCTTCGGATCAATACCGAAATCCACATCACCCATCAGGGCTTCACCACTGAGCTTCAGCAGTATACGTTTGTACTTTCTGTCCTGTCGGCCCATCGTGGTGCTCCCGGGAGTGCTGTGATCAGTGGCGGAAATCGACAGAATTCAACCCTGGCCGCCGGCCTGCGCCGCAACCTCTTCCGCGAAATCCACTTCTTCCTTCTCGATACCTTCACCCACTTCATAACGTACGAAGCTGACCACATCGGCTCCGGCCTTCTTCAGCAGATCGGCGACCGTGCCATCGGGATCCTTGACGAACGGCTGGTCCACGAGACTCAGTTCCGCCACGAACTTGCGCAGCCGTCCCTCTACCATTTTTTCGACGATTTCCGGCGGCTTGCCGCTGTCCTTGGCCTGGGCCGCGTAAATGTCCTTTTCCTTGTCGAGCACATCCTGTGGCATATCCGAGCCACGTATGACCATCGGATTGGCTGCCGCCACATGCATCGCAACATCGCGGGCCAGCTCGGCATCACCGCCTTTCAGGCCAACCAGCGCGGCAATCCGGCTGTTACCATGGACATACGCGCCCACGGCACCACCCTCACCCGCTTCCACCACGGATACACGACGCACGTTGATGTTCTCGCCGATCTTCTGGACCAGCGCCTCACGGGCGGCTTCCAGGCCATCCGCCATCAGTGCCGTCACATCCTCTTCCCGGCTCTCGAAGGCCTTCGTCAGCACCTCATCGGCGAAGGACAGGAAGTTGTCATCGCGGGCCACGAAATCGGTCTCACTGTTGATTTCCACGGCCACGCCGTAGCTGCCATCATCCGCCTGCCGGGTCAGTACAACGCCTTCGGCGGCGGTACGACCGGCCTTTTTGGCCGCCTTCAACCCGCTGGCCTTGCGCAGATCCTCGATAGCCTTCTCCAGGTCGCCATCGGCCGCCACCAGCGCCTTCTTGCAGTCCATCATGCCCAGTCCGGTGCGCTCGCGGAGCTCCTTCACCATTGCTGCAGTAATATTCGCCATTCTACCCTTGCCTCTCAATCTGTCTGGATATCTGAATCAAATCTGAAATGACGGCAGGGGCACGGGTGGCCAGCTGCCGTCACTGCATGTACGTGGTGGATCAGGCTGACGGTGCGGCACCAGCCGGCTTGTCGGCGGTATCCGTAGCGACCGGCTGGTCCTCGCTGACCTCCACGAACTCGCTTTCGCTTCCGGTCATGGCATTACCCTCGTTCTTGCCGGCCAGACAGGCATCGGCGAACATGCGCCCATACAGGCGAATGGCGCGGATGGCATCATCATTGCCGGGAATCGGGTAATCGACACCATCCGGATCACTGTTGGTATCCACGATACCAATGACCGGAATACGCAGGCTGTTGGCCTCGGTCACGGCGATCCGCTCATGGTCCACATCGATCACGAACAGCGCGTCGGGGAGTCCGTTCATGTCCTTGATCCCGCCAATGCTGCGATTCAGCTTGTCCATGGCACGATGACGCATCAGGGCTTCCTTCTTGGTCAGACGATCGAAGGTGCCGTCCGTCTCCTGTGCTTCCAGGTCACGCAGACGCTTGATGGAACCACGGATGGTCTTGTAGTTGGTGAGCATGCCACCGAGCCAGCGGTGGTCGACGTACGGCATGCCGGCCCGCTCGGCTTCCGCGCGGATGATCTTGCTGGCGGCACGCTTGGTGCCGACAAACAGCACTTTCTTGTTCTGGGAGGCCAGCCGCTTCACCGCTTCCAGCGCGGTGTCCAGCATGGGCACGGTCTGCTCCAGATTGATGATATGGATCTTGTTGCGGGCACCGAAAATATATTGACGCATTTTCGGGTTCCAGTAACGGGTCTGGTGACCGAAATGGACACCCGCCTGGAGCATTTCCTTCATGGATACTGTCATGTTCATTTACCTTGATATTCGGGTTGAGCCTCCACACACCCCATGACCAGACCCGTCGCAGCGAAACGCTCCGCCGGGCACCCAAGGCACATGTGCCGGTGTGTGTGTGACATTTTGATTGCAGACACCGGGACATCCGGAACTGCTCGTTCATTACCATTGCCATGGCCGCCAATGGCGGCACGGCCACCTGTTCAACGTACTTTCAGG
>JBNJGU010000146.1:0-7648 GCA_051747985.1 Pseudomonadota bacterium
TCTCGGCCGGTTGCTGGCGCGACACCATCAATGCCGCCGCCACGCCGGTACGGCGTTGCAGGAAAGCGGCCCGGGAGTAGCCATTGCCCTGCCGCCACACCAGCTCCACCAGGGCCAGACGGGGTCGATGCGCCTGGCATTGGCGCAACGCGCCCGTCAGCGAGGTGGTCGTGGCCACCGTATGGCCGCCTGCCCGCAGCACGGCGGCGAGTACCGCGTTCTGCGTCGGAGAGTCATCCAGGATAAGGATGTCCGTCATGCCCCGTCTCCCAACACGGACAACAGCTCTTCGCGCCGGTAGGGTTTGACCAGATAGGCATCGGCACCGGCCAGCTCCGCCCGGGTCCGGTCCACCAGATTGTCGTCCTCGCCCAGCAGAATGATGCGCGTGGCGCCGAACAGCGAACTGTTGCGCAGCAGGGCACAGGTCTGGAATCCGCCCAGACGCGGCAGATGGAAATCCATCAGGATCAGCGGCGGCCGCTCCCTGGCCAGCTCACACAGCGCGTCAAAACCGTCTTCCGCCTCCAGGATCCGCCGGACCCGGTCCTTCAGCAGGGCCGCTGTACTCTGTCTGGCGCCGCGGGTCGACTGGACCAGCAGCGCCGACGGCAGGATTGCACTCATCTCGCACCTCCCTGTGCCAAAGTGTCCTGTTCCTGTTCTAGCACAAGCCGTGAAATGCCGCGAATGTCGGGCATTGCAGCCATCATGATATGATGTCGGCATCGGGACCGGGGCGGATTCGCGCTCCGGCGACAACCTACAGGTGACACGGACAATGACCATCCGAATCGGCGTCGTCATGGACCCCATCGCGTCCATCAGCTACAAGAAAGACAGCAGCCTGGCCATGCTGGTGGCCGCCCGGGAACGGGGCTGGGAACTGCAGTACATGGAACAGCACGATCTGTACCTGGATGGCGGCGAGGCCATGGCCTCCATGCGCCCGCTGGAGGTCGCCTACGATCCGGACAACTGGTACAGCCTGGGGGATGCCGTGGATCGCCGGCTGTCGGACCTGGACGTGATCCTGATGCGCAAGGACCCCCCATTCGACGCCGAATACATCTACTCGACCTACCTGCTGGAACGCGCCGAGCAGGCCGGTACGCTGGTCGTGAACCGGCCGCAGTCCCTGCGTGACTGCAATGAAAAGATGTACGCCACCCAGTTCCCCGAGTGTTGTCCGCCGCTGATGGTCACGCGCCGGGCCGACAAACTGCGACAGTTCCACCGGGAGCACGGGGATGTCATCTTCAAGCCGCTGGACGGCATGGGCGGCGGCTCGATTTTCCGGCTGAAGCACGACGATCCCAATGTCAGCGTCATCATCGAGACCCTGACCGAGCACGGCCGGCGTCAGACCATGGCACAGCGGTACATTCCGGAGATCACGGAAGGCGACAAACGCATTCTGCTGATCGATGGCGACCCCGTACCCTACGCCCTGGCGCGGGTGCCCGCCGTGGGCGAGTCGCGGGGCAACCTGGCCGCCGGCGGCCAGGGCGAGGCGCGCCCACTGACCGATCGCGACCGCTGGATCTGTGCGCAGGTCCGGGACGACATCCGGCGGCGCAGGCTGCTGTTCGTCGGCCTGGATGTGATCGGCGACTACCTGACCGAAATCAACGTCACCAGCCCCACCTGTATCCGGGAGCTGGATAATGCCTGTGACCTGGACATCGGCGGTCAGCTGATGGACTGTATCGCGGACTGTCTGGCAGAGAGGTGATACACGAGCTGTCATGAGCGATGACACCGGACTGGCCAACGAACGCTTCGGATTCACGGTATTCCTGTCCGCCTGCGTACATGTGATGCTGATCGCCGGTGTCGGTTTCAGCTTCATGGGTGAAAGCCCGGAAGCGCCGGCCATCGAGGTCACACTGGCCCAGTATGAAAGTGCTGAACCGCCGGAACAGGCCGATTTCATCGCCCAGGCCGACCAGCGGGGCAGCGGCACCCTGGACGAAGTCGTGGCTCCCAGCACCCCCCATGAAGCCGAACTCCACGACCATCAGGTCCGCGAGGTCAGTCCGGTGGAACAGCCGTCCGCCGACGTGAGCGCCCTCTCCGATGTGGAGGTCATCACCGCGGATCAGGCCCGGGACCGCGAGGCGCCCCGGGAACAGGAACAACCCAGCGACAGTGAGACGCCGCAGCCCGACGTCGACAATCCGGAGGAATTGCGCATGGCGATTGCAAGCCTGCAGGCCCGACTGGATCGCCAGCAGCAGGCCTACGCCAACCGGCCACGACGCTACACCATCTCGTCGGCGTCCACGCGGCAGCGCCACGACGCGCGCTATCTGGACAGCTGGCGGCGCCGAGTTGAGGCGGTGGGCAATCGGCATTATCCTGAACAGGCGCGCCGTCAGGAACTGTTCGGCAGTCTGCGGATGATGGTGGCACTGAAGCCGGACGGCCACGTCACCACCATCCGGATACTGGAATCCTCGGGCGAACCGGTGCTGGACCGGGCGGCGGTGGACATTGTGCGGCAGGCGTCGCCTTTCGACCCGTTTCCCGAGGCACTGCGCGACAACGTTGATATCCTGGAAATCATCCGCACATGGCGTTTCCAGAGAGGCCATTCTTTCAGTAGTGAAGCACCATGAATGATACCGGACAGAACAATGGCGAACGGCAGGAAGGGGCTGTGCTGACGGACCAGTTCCTGATCGCCATGCCGCACCTGCAGGACCCCACCTTCAATGGCACGGTCACCTATGTGTGGAAGCACGGGCCGGACGGCGCACTGGGCTTTGTCGTCAACCGCCCCTCCAGCCTGAACATGACGCGGTTGCTGGCGGAGCTCGATATTGAACCGGCGGCATCGGAAGCACAGCTGATGGAACATGAACTGGTGCTGGATGGCGGGCCGGTGGAGCCCCACAAGGGGTTCATTCTCCACGAGGTCGGCGATGAGTGGGATTACACGCTGCCGGTCAGCGACGAGCTGGCGGTGACCATGTCGCGCGACATCCTCGAGGCCATTGCCGAGGGTCGGGGACCGGACCATTACCTGGTATCCCTGGGCTGCGCGGGCTGGGAGCCCGGGCAGCTGGAGCAGGAAATCGGCGACAATGTCTGGCTGACGGTACCGGCCGACAATGATCTGTTGTTCTCGCGCGATTTCGACAACAAGGCCAGCGCGGCGGCCGCGATCCTGGGCGTCAATCTGGAACAGCTGTCATCAATCGCCGGGCACAGCTAGTGGACCACTGATGGAATCCTTTCCCCGGACGGTCCCGGAAAAGATCACCGCCCTGGCCTTCGATTTCGGCACCCGGCGCATCGGTGTGGCCTATGGACAGAGCCTGACCGGAACCGCCCGGCCACTGCCGGTGCTGCCGGCCCGCGATGGCATACCGGACTGGGACCGGCTGGTCGCTCTGACCGAGGAGTGGCAACCCGATGTCTTCGTGGTCGGCATGCCCTTCAACATGGATGATTCGGACAGCGAGTTGCTGTTGCGGGCCAGGAAATTCGCCAACCGCCTCCACGGTCGCCTGCACCGTCCCTGCTATGGCATGGACGAGCGCCTGACCTCGTTCGAGGCCCGCGGTCAGCTGATGCGGGAAGAGACCAGCGGCGAGCTGGACAGCGTGGCCGCCCGCCTCATACTGGAGGGCTGGTTCGCGGCCCTGGAGGCCCGCCGGCGGGAGAACGGCTGACTCCCGGGTCAGACGAAGGCATCCGGCATTCTCGCCTTGGCGCGCGCCGACGCGTTGGTAATCAGTCCCTTCTGCACCAGTTCCTTGAGGCTCTGGTCCAGGGTCTTCATGCCGGTCGAGGAACCGGTCTGGATGGCGGAATACATCTGCGCCACCTTGTCCTCGCGGATCAGATTGCGGATGGCGGCCGTGCCGATCATGATTTCATGGGCCGCCACCCGGCCCCCGCCATTCTTTTTCAGCAGGGTCTGTGAAATGACCGCCTGCAATGACTCCGACAGCATGGAGCGGACCATGGTCTTCTCGGCGGCCGGGAACACGTCGATCATGCGGTCGATGGTCTTGGCGGCCGACGTGGTGTGCAGCGTGGCAAAGACCAGGTGACCGGTCTCGGCGGCCGTCAGCGCCAGGCGGATGGTCTCCAGGTCGCGCAGCTCACCGACCAGGATGATGTCGGGGTCCTCACGCAGGGCCGATCGAAGTGCCTCGTTGAATCCCAGGGTATCCCGGTGCACCTCGCGTTGGTTGACCAGGCATTTCTTGCTGTTGTGCACGAATTCGATCGGGTCCTCGATGGTGAGGATATGTTCGTAGCGCATGTCGTTGATGTAGTCCATCATCGCCGCCAGCGTGGTGCTCTTGCCCGAACCGGTGGGGCCGGTGACCACCACCAGGCCCCGCGCATAACCGCAGATTTTCTGGAATACCGACCCCATGCCGAGCTGCTCCATGGTCAGCACTTCCGAGGGAATGGTCCGGAACACGGCGGCCGGGCCGCGGTACTGGTTGAAGGCATTGACACGGAAGCGCGCCAGCTTGGGCACCTCGAAGGAGAAATCCGTCTCCATGAACTCTTCGTAATCACGGCGCTGGCGGTCGGTCATGATTTCGTAGATCAGCGTATGCACCTGCTTGTGATCCAGCGGCGGTGCATTGATCTTGCGGATATCCCCGTCCACCCGGATCAGCGGCGGCATGCCGGCCGTGATGTGCAGGTCGGATGCCCCGTTCTTGACACTGAAGCCCAGCAGTTGCGTAATATCCATCGCCATAGCGCCTGTCTCCGTCATTCTTTCTCGGGCCGTGGTGCCCTTCACTCAATGGATGGTTGTTCTGATGCCCAGCATAGCAGAAAGCACACGCCTCGTTCGTGACCGGATCGACGCCCTTGAAGCCCGGTACGGGCGCCCCGCCGGCAGCGTGCAACTGCTCGCGGTCAGCAAGACCCACGGCCCGGAGCGGGTGCGGCAAGCCCACTCAGCGGGCTTGCGGGCCTTCGGCGAGAACTACGTGCGGGAAGCCCTGGACAAGATGGCGGCCCTGAATGAACCGGCGGATGGCGCACCCGCGCTGACGGACATCACCTGGCACTTCATCGGCCCGCTGCAGTCCAACAAGACCCGGGAAGTGGCCGCGCATTTCGCCTGGGTCCACAGCGTCGACCGCCTGAAAATCGCCCGGCGCCTCGGCGAGCAGCGTCCGGATGATCTGCCGCCGCTGAATGTCTGCGTGCAGGTCAATATCAGCGGGGAGGCCAGCAAATCCGGCGTGGCACCGGCGGAGACCGAAGCGCTGTGCGAGGCCGTCGCCGGGGTGCCCGGGCTGGTGCTGCGCGGCCTGATGGCCATTCCGGCGCCCTCGGCGGATCTGGCCGCTCAACGCGCCGTCTACCGGCCGCTGGCCGAACAGTTCCAGTCCCTGCGCGCGCGTCATCAGAGCATGGATACACTGTCCATCGGCATGAGCGGAGACCTGGAGGCGGCCATCGCGGAGGGGGCGACCCTGGTACGAGTGGGAACCGGCATCTTCGGTCGCAGGGAATGAGTGCTCACCCCGACTGCACGGATCACACCTCCCGGTACAGGTTGCTCTGCGTGCTTTCGCTGTCACGGTCCGCATCGGTAGCCTTTCTGTACTGCAGCTGCACATTCGCCGAATAGATGACCCGGAGGTCGTCGCTCTCATGGGGCTCGGTGTGATGAGTCAGATAACTGGGGAACACCAGGAACATTCCCTTCTTCGGCTGGATCGACGACCGGTATTGCAACCAGCTCACTTCGGGCGGATAGAAATGTTCAAAGTGACCACGGGACGGGTTGTCGAATATGATGCGGCCGGTGCCCTCATCGGCCGCCGCGTAAAACGCCATGCTGAGGTGCGAAAGCGGGTGGGTATGATGCGGAATGAAATGACCCCGGCCGTACACCGACGCCCATGCGTTGTCCAGTCTCATCGCCAGATCGGATCGACCCACCAGGCTCAGATATCGGGCAAACACGGTCATCGCCGCCCGGTTCATGAAATGGAAATCCTCACGCTTTCCCAGATTCACGTTATAGAATGACGTGAAGCCGTATCGTCTGAAGTCCTCCCGGTGTTCCGCCCGCTTCCCGTTATGGAACGCACCGCTGATCAGCCCGGCATCCGGATACTCCTCCATCAGCGCCATGCTTTTCTCGAAAAACCTGTCAGCAATGGCATCACCGTCGGGGTAGTCATCCACGGTGAGCACGGGATGGCTGAACATCGGGATCATTTCGCTCATGTCTTCTCCGGTTGTATTAGCAGAATTTCCACACCAGTAAATGGTCCGGGATGGGGGAACGCGAAAACGGTACCTGCATATTGAATGCTTGTCCATCACCCGATCTCCTTGCTGGCTGAAGGCTCCGTATTGGAGGCGCACCATTATTCAGCGCACGGAGGTGCGCTCAGCACCAACCGGGTGCACGCGCCCCCTTCAAGCCATCAGGATCCGCTCCTTCCGGCAGCATGAACCGGCTCGCACACACCGGTTGACCTCTCCTTCCCGGCTCTATTTTCCGATCAGGCAAAAACAACAAATACCTCTTCAAATTCAATTGAATAGGTGAAACTCAAGCAAACTTCGGAAGCCCCTGCGCGGGTGACCATTTCGCGACCCATGCCGAGCAGAATCCACCATCTGGCACGATCCATGCTGTACCCCAATCAGACCATCTCATGCGCCCGTACTGAAGCCCAGCCTGGTGCGTCACTGCCACAGCATGATATGGCAACCATGGCGACTCAGACCATGGAACACAACAGACACTGCTACCTCATAAACCGTTCGAAGATCTTGTGGAGAAACCGATGAACGCTCGCATTCCCAACAGAACATCAGGTCGCTACCGAGTAAAAATGCTCTCGGCGGCGATATCGACGGCATTGTTTCCGCTGACGACAACTCTAGCTCAGGCGCAAGACTCCGGAGCCACCCAGGAGATCGAGCAGGTCATCGTGACCGGGTCACGAATCACACGTTTCGAGGGTGACCATACAGCGCCTGTCCTTTCTCTCGGTGAGGATCGGATTGCTCAGTCGGGCAATACCAACATCGAGGACTTCGTCAGCGAAGTGGGCGCTCTGGTGGGCTCTTCAGGTTCATTCGACACGCAGGGAGATGACGGAGGCGCACAGGCCGGGGTCAACGCCCTGAACCTGCGAAACCTCGGCAACAACCGTACACTGACTCTGGTCAATGGCCGACGCCACGTAAGTGCGCTGACAACCGGCGAACCCCAGGTCGACACCAACACCATTCCCGTGGCACTGATCGAGCGGATCGACGTCCTGACGGGCGGCGCCTCGGCGGTTTACGGTGCCGACGCGGTATCGGGCGCCGTCAACTTCGTACTCAAGGACGATTTCGAGGGTTTCGCCGTCCGGAGTCAGGCCGGCATGTCCGACGAGGGCGACGCCGAGGATTACTTCACTTCATTCGTCTTCGGCACCAACTTCGACCGTGGACGCGGCAACATCACCGCAAGCTACGAGTTCCGGAAGCAGGAAAGGCTGGAGACAAAGGATCGGGATTACGGTATTTTCGAACGGCAATACCTCCGACCCAACCCACTGGAGTACGGCCAGGAAGATGACCCCAATGTACCGGACAGAACCCTGACCCCTCCCGGTGCCCGGAATTTCACCTATACGGCACCGGATGG
>JBNJGU010000147.1:0-7599 GCA_051747985.1 Pseudomonadota bacterium
GGCCCGGTTGATGGGGGATGTCATCCACCTGCTGCATGATGGCCGCATGGATACCATACTGAGCAGTTTTGTCAGTGTGGCGGCTGATATGGACGAACGTTCGCTGGACAACCTGGAGCTGCTCATCGCTGAAAAAAAGCGGCAGCAGGAGGAAGGCGGTGATGTCTGAGTCGCTGTTACTGACACTTGGCTCTTTCGCCGCTGTATGGGCCAGTGTCTGGTTGTTGTTGATGATGGTGTTGCTGACGCTGCATCGTCCGTTCCGTCCGGTGTTGTTCCGGCTGCATCCGGCCAGTGCATCGGCGGTGCTGTTGACCCTGTGCGCCGCGCCTTTTCTGGTCAGTCTGCTGGGTGCCGTATTGTTGTATCTTCCTCAGACCGAATCGGCGCTGGTGAGCCAGCATTGTCATGAAGATTGTGCCGCTCATGCGCCCGTGACCGCATCCCTGGCGGTGGCGGTGACCGGTCTGGCGGCAAGCGGCCTGTTACTGGTTCTGCTGGCAGGTCGGGCAGCGCGACACCTTGTGCGGGCGATGCAGCTGACCCGTCAGTTGCGGCCACTTTCGCGGTCACAGGGTGCAGGCTACCGTGAACTGGATTCCGGCCAGCCCGTGGTGTTCACATTGGGCTGGCTGCGGCCCGACGTCTATGTCAGCCGGGGGCTGATCGACCGCTGTGACAATAGTGATCTGCAGGTGATACTGGCTCATGAGCGCGCGCATCGCCGTCGTCGGGACAATCTCAGAATCCTGATCGGCAGGTTGCTGTGTCTGGTGGCCCCGCTGTCGTGGAAGCAGCGGGTACTGGACGATCTGGAGCTACTCTCCGAGCAGGCCTGCGATTTTGCCGCGGCGCGGCGGTTCGGCACGGTATCCGTGGCCGGTACGCTGGTACGGGTCAAGCGCATCCTGCAGGACACATTCATGGACTCTCCGGAACTTCAACGGTTCACGGGTGCCGAGGTGGAAGCGCGGGTCCGTGCCCTGCTGGGTTCCGGAGAGCGTGTCCTGTTGGGGCCATTGCAGCTGGGGATATTGCTGGCCGTGATCCTGACCCTGATCGTGCTGGGCGTGGAGCCGATGCACCATGCCACGGAATGGGCGCTGGGACTGATTGACTGACAGGCCACCATCCTGGCACGGACCGTAGGCAACGGGATGGCGGTGGAATACACTCTGGTGGGCCATGCGGGAAATAAGGTAATGTTCAGAGTATTTGTGCGAACGCAAGTCGAAGCGCGATCCGCAGGCAAGGGTGGTTCCCTTGGCAAGGATCGCAACGATGGATTGCGTTCGTACAAATGCTCTGATCATTACCTTATTTCCCGCATGGCCCCCACCAGGCTATGAGTCTTCGACGCGCCGACATGTTGCACTTGTTGCGAAAGCTTCCATGGGTGACCCTGTTCACCTGCCACGCCGTATTGGCGGCGGAGGACAACGATCCGGATCCGCCGTTGACGGATGACGGCCGTGGCTGGGCGAGGGCTTTCTCGGAGATGGAGCTGGTCGACGATGCCTGGAACTGGCTGGAGTCGCGCCGCGATGATGTATCGCAGAATGTGGATACGCTGGGACGTTCACTGGATGACTGGCTGGCGGGTGAGGTGGTTGGCGAAAGGGCCAATGAAAGCTATCTGCGCCTGAAGATCAACCAGAGGATGGGGCGTCATGACACGTATTTTTCCAATGTCCGTATCGGGGGAAGTCTGGATCTGCCGCGGGCCACGGAACGCTGGAAGCTGATTTTCGAGTCAGAAGACAACGAACGCAATTCCCTTCGCGAACAGCGCCTGGACAACATCGTGCCGTCCTCTTTCAGTGGTGCGTTCAGCTATGAGCTCGAAGAACGTAATGGCTGGCGGTTCAATCATGATTTCGGTGTACGGGGGCGGCTGCCGCTGGATCCTTTCTACCGTTTCCGGACGCGTTTCGGGACGGAGCTCGGAGAGGAGTGGCAGCTGGGCCTGGACCAGCGTTCGTATTATTATCACACCGACGGGTGGGGCAATGATCTGCGACTGTACCTGGGGCGGCAACTGGCCGACACATTGCAGTTACGCCTGACCGGCGAGATGCATTATCGGCATCATATGCGCGAGACCGAGTTTGGCCAGTATGTGTCTTTACACCAGACTCTGGGTGAGCGCGAAACCATGAGTTATGAAGTGGGGCTGCTGGGGGTCAACCGGCCCAGTGTGCGGGTCAATGACTATTATGTGCAGATGGTCTACCGGAAGGCGATTTACGAGGACTGGCTGATTCTTGAAGTGGTTCCCCAGGTGCTCACGAAACGTGACATGGACTGGCGGACCGATCCGCGCTTGCAGGTCAATCTGGAAATCTACTTTTTCGAGTGATCCATAAGGATGGCGGGGCCTACAGGGCGTCGTTGCCGGTCTCTCCCGTGCGGATGCGTACAGTCTGCTCCAGCGCCGTGACAAAAATCTTGCCATCACCGATGTGGCCGGTATTGGCGGCCTTGCAGATGGCCTCGATGGCCTGGTCGACCAGTTCATCCTCGATGGCGACCTCGACCTTGGCCTTGGGCAGAAAGTCGATGACGTATTCGGCGCCGCGATAAAGCTCAGTGTGTCCTTTCTGACGCCCGAACCCTTTCACCTCCGTCATGGTCATGCCGTTGACGCCCAGTTCGGACAGCGCTTCGCGGACATCGTCCGACTTGAACGGCTTGATGATGGCTGTGATCAGTTTCATGGGCGATCTCCGGGTGTCGGCTCTGTGTTTCAGTCTGCGGAGCGGAACTGTAGCACGGGAACCGCAAAAGCTCCATATCGTGGCCGAGCCCGCGGTGCTCGGCCGGTAACGGTCATTTGACAGGTATGGCGGGGGATCCGGTGGATTCCGGGACCGGCAATGCATCCAGCCAGGGTTGCAGTTCCTCCCAGTCCAGTGGGAACACATGATTGGCATCCGGCACCAGCCGGGCATTGACGCGGGCGCCGGCGGCGGCCAGTTTTTCAGTGACATCGGGCAGACGACGGTCCCATCGCAGCAGGTCATTCTCACCGATGCGGATATACACCGGCAGGCCCTGCAGGTTCTCCACCCGGCTGCGGTCCCGGATGATACCGGGCACCGCCACCACGCCGTAATAACGATCCGGGTGGCGGGCAGCGATCTCGATGGCGGAACTGCCGCCGTTGGAAACGCCGACCAGGAGGGATTTTCCATCCTGCATCTGGGGCATGGCTTTCAGCTGTTCGACCGCTTCGGCGACACGTTCGCCGTTGCGACCGAAAAAGGAGCTGGAATCCGGCGAAACCGGCACCGCGATGGCCCAGCCACGACTGGCCAGTTCATATCCGAGCCAGAACTGGGCGCGGGCGATGTATTCATTGGCCGAACCGCCCGGCATCAGCACCACCAGGGGCCAGGGCGCCTCGCTACCGTCCCGGGCATCGAACACGAACACCTTCATTGTGCTGCCGTCTTCCAGCCGCAACACCTTTTCGGCGCCCGCATTGGCGTGCAGGAGGCTGCTGGCGGGCAATGCCAGAAGGATCAGCAATATACGCAGTGCTCTCATCGGTGTCGGTTCCGGATCAGATTGTTACTGTGGCAGTCTATCAGCTATCGATGGGTCGCATAGGGGCAATACGGCCAGATGACATGCCCCGGGCGACAATCCGCAGTCGATTGCGGTCAGTTGCAGGTTTCTACAGACCAATGACTTCCATGCGCTCACTGTCGGCGACAGTCACGCGAGTGCCATCCAGTGTCGTGAAGGCACGATCACCGAGGTCGCGTTTGCGTACCCGGTAGGTGACCGGCTCGCCATCGCCGGCATGAAGGATCACGGTCACCGGTTCCCGGGCCTCCTGCCAGCTTTGGTAATACAGCAGCGTGCCCAGCGTGATGCCGGCAGTCAGGGCAAGCCAGAACAGGACACGACCGGGCACGCGTGGGACGCGACGGTTGCGTGCCGCCGGGATATCGGAATCGGCGCGGGCTCCCCTGTCGTGCCAGGGGTTGTCGGCGGGTGCCGGGGAGGCACGATCGGACGGTCCGCGGGCAGAGCGGGGGCGGGCCCGGTAACGGACATACAGTGCCGCCGCGATGATCACTGCCAATGTCAGGAAGATTTTACCGAGCATCCCCGGATGATAGCACATTGAATCACGGGCCCCGGACTGCAATAATCAGCCTGACTTTTACGGGGAGCGATACTATGCAGCGATTCGTGGCCATTCTGCAGGGATTCCTGGCCCTGGGTTGCGCCGGCCTGGCCATTGCCACGGCAGTCAATCTGGGCTTCATCCTGATGCGTCCGGACTCGGTCTCGGTCGCCAATGTGCTGGTGGCCCAGCTGCTGTGGATCGTGGTGCTGAGCGCCGCCGCGACCCTCCTGTTCCGTCGCGCCCGACGGAATCTGACCGACAGTCGATGATCCGATGTTGCCGGCCACTCCGTGTCCGGTTGCACTTTCTTGGGAAGGCTGTCATTTCAGGGTATAATCACGCGTTTTGCTGCGCCGGTCTGGCGACCGACCAGGGATCACCCGGCATGGATCATCCGGCATGAGAGTCATTGAATCGACCCGAGCGTTCCGGGAACGGCATTTGCACTGTGTCGCCACCATCGGCAAGTTCGACGGGGTTCATCGTGGACATCAGGCCATTGTCGCCCAGCTGCTGGAGCAGGCGGCCCGCCATGCTGTTCCTTCCGTGGTGATCGTCACGGAGCCACATCCAGAGGAGTTCTTTGCCCCGACGGAACAGGACTGCCCGGCCCGTCTCAGTGAGCCGAATGAAAAGATCGCGGTACTGGAGGGTCTGGGCGTGGATTATGTGTACCTGCTCCGCTTTGACCGGGACCTGGCTTCACTGAGCGCGCAGCGCTATATCGACGACATACTGGTCGAGGGGCTGGGGATCCGGGCCCTGATTGCCGGCAGTGATTTCCGGTTCGGACATCGTCGGCAGGGTGATTTCGCGCTGTTGCAACGCAGTGGCGGTCGGCACGGATTCGAGGTGATCGAGACGCAGAGCTGTTACCAGGACGGTGAGCGTATCAGCAGTACGGCGATTCGCGAACACCTGCAGCGCGGTGACTTCGATCAGGTCGAGGCCATGCTGGGGCGGCCCTACGCGATTGCGGGCGAGGTGGTGAAGGGGCAGCAACTGGGTCGCAACCTTGGTTTTCCGACCTGCAACGTGCAGTTGTACCGGCGCAGCCTGCCGTTGCACGGCGTGTATGCCTGTCAGGCACGGATCATCACGGCGGAGGGTGAGCACTTTGACTGGCCTGGCGCCGCCAACATCGGCTACCGGCCGACCGTGTCGCAGCGCCGGGAAGCGGTGCTGGAAGTCCATCTGCTGGACTACCAGGGCGACCTGTATGGCGCTGACATGACGGTGGTATTCCGCCACAAGATACGAGACGAGGAAAAATTCGATTCGCTGGAGGCCCTCAAGGCGCAGATTGCCCGGGACGTGGACCAGGTCCGGGCCAGTTTCCGGAGTGATACAGCGCATCAGAACTGAACAGACCACAGGACTATGAGTCAACCCGATGAGTGACTACAAACAGACGCTGAACCTGCCGAAAACCGATTTCCCCATGAAGGCCAGTCTGGCCCAGCGCGAGCCCGAGCGGCTGAAGCGTTGGCAGAAAACGGAGCTTTACCAGCGGATCCAGAAAAACAGCGCGGGACGCCCCAGGTTCATTCTTCATGACGGCCCACCCTATGCCAATGGTGATCTGCATCTGGGGCATGCCGTCAACAAGATCCTCAAGGACATCATCGTCAAGTCCCGGACCCTGGACGGATTCGATGCGCCCTATGTGCCGGGCTGGGACTGTCATGGCCTGCCCATTGAGCACAATGTCGAAAAAAAGAAGGGCAAGGCCGGTCACAAGATCAGTCATGCCGAGTTCCGCAAGGCCTGTCGTGCCTACGCCGAACGCCAGGTGGAGAACCAGAAGAAGGACTTCATCCGCATGGGCGTGCTGGGTGACTGGGACCATCCCTATCTGACCATGGACTACCGCACCGAGGCCGACATCGTCCGGGCGCTGGGCCGGATCGCTGCCCGCGGTCATCTGGTCAAGGGCTACAAGCCGGTCTACTGGAGCGTGGTGGGCGGTTCCGCCCTGGCCGAGGCGGAAGTCGAGTATCAGGACAAGGAATCCTGGTCCATTGATGTGCGTTTTCCGGTGGCGGATCCGGTCGGCTTCCTGCGCGCCTTCGGCGTTGCGTCCGGAGACGTGTCCCTGCCTTTGTCGGTGGTCATCTGGACCACCACTCCCTGGACCCTGCCCGCCAACCAGGCTGTGTCCGTGCATCCGGAACTCGAGTATGCGCTGGTCGAGGCCGAGCTGGAGGGGGAGACCGGCAGGGAAACCATGGTGGTGGCGGCCGAGATGGTCGAAGACATCATGCAACGGTTTGAAAGCCGTGAATATCGCGTAGTGGCCACCGTCAAGGGCGCGGCATTGGAGCGTCATGCGCTGCGCCATCCGTTCATCGACAAACAGGTGCCGATCATCCTGGGTGAGCATGTCACCACCGAGGCCGGCACCGGCTGTGTCCACACCGCGCCCGATCACGGCATGGACGATTTTCTTGTGGGCAAGGCCTATGGCATCGGCACGCTGAACCTGATCGATGACAACGGCGTGTTTGTGGAAGCGGCGGGGCGCTTTGCCGGCGTGCATGTCTACAAGGCCGACGAGCAGGTGCTGGAGGTATTGCGTGGCAAACATGCCCTGGTGCACTGTGAGCAGATCGTGCACAGCTATGCCCACTGCTGGCGCACCAAGACACCACTGATCTACCGGGCCACGCCGCAGTGGTTCATCAGCATGAACGAGCAGGGACTGCTGGACGATTGCCTGAAGGCGGTACCGGAGGTGCAGTGGATTCCGGACTGGGGGCGGGCCCGCATCGAACTGATGCTGAAAGGCAGTCCGGACTGGTGTGTCTCGCGGCAGCGTACCTGGGGTGTGCCGATCACGCTGTTCGTGCACCGCGAAACCGGCGAAATGCACCCGCGCAGCGAAGAGCTGTTCGAGGCGGTGGCCCAACGCATCGAGAAGGACGGCATGGATGCCTGGTTCGAACTCGATGCCGGCGAGCTGCTGGGCGACGAGGCCGATCAGTACAGCAAGGTCACCGATACGCTGGATGTCTGGTTCGACTCCGGTGTCACACATTACTCGGTATTGCAGCAGCGTGAAGAGCTGGGGTATCCGGCGGATCTTTATCTGGAAGGATCGGATCAGCACCGTGGCTGGTTCCAGTCCTCCCTGAAGACCTCGGTGGCGATGAACGGCAAGGCGCCCTATCGCCAGGTCCTGACGCACGGTTTCACGGTGGATGCGCAGGGGCACAAGATGTCCAAGTCGCTGGGCAACACCATCTCTCCGCATGAAGTGTTCGCCCAGTACGGTGCCGATATCCTGCGTCTGTGGGTGGCGGCGACCGATTATCGTGGCGAGATCCCGGTCTCCCAGGAGATTCTCAAGCGCGTGGCCGATGCCTACCGCCGTATCCGCAATACCGCCCGTTTCCTGCTGTCGAACCTCAATGGATTTGAGCCGGAGCGGCATCTGGTGGCGCCGCGCGAGATGCTGG
>JBNJGU010000148.1:0-7597 GCA_051747985.1 Pseudomonadota bacterium
GAATATGGTAGCCGGAGTGATCGGGCAGGTTGATGTCGACCAGTATGACCTTCAGCTCGGGGCCGGCAAACTGCGCCATCAGCAGGCCTTCCTCGCCGGAGCCGGCATCCAGAAGCATGTAGTTTCTTCTTTTGGTCAGTACCTTGCGCACCAGACGCACACTGGCTGGCTCGTCGTCGATATAAAGGATGACCGACGGTTTGACTGGCCTCGGGCCATTGTTGGTCGGGCAGGAACAGCGGTGTTTTTCATGATGATTTTGCATGGAAAGTTACAGCTCTTGTTTTTAGACTTTTTCTGTACGCGAATTGTGCTGAAGTGGATCTTGATCAATTCGGTCATGTTATGTCATGTCTTGTGACAATTCGTCGCAGTGGCTGACCGTTTTCATGCTGACAATGTGTCAATGAAATGGGAAGACTATTGGGAGAGGAAAGTGGTGATGTTGATCTACATCAATCATTGGAGGGATGCGGAAAACCGGCTTTCGTCAATCTCCCAGATGTCGCCGGATGATGCCGATCAGGTTGTCGATGTCCAGTGGCTTGGTCAGGTAGTCATCGAACCCGGCTGCCAGTCCGCGTTCGATGTCTCTGGGCATGCCGTTGGCGGTGACGGCGATGATCGGCGTGTCCGGTAACGCATCCGTTTCTTTCAGGGAGGACAGCACCTGGTAGCCATCCATGACGGGCAAGTTGATGTCCAGCAGAATCAACAGCGGGTCGTGCGACAGTGCCATTTCGATGCCCTGTCGGGAAGATTGGGCCACCAGCAGTTCCAGGTCACCCTGTGAGGAGAGGGACTGTTGTATCAGTTTGATGTTGGAGGGATTGTCCTCCACATACAGTATGCGTTTGCGCGGCGTCGTGGTGGTTCCCGTCGGATGTCCGTTCACTCTGGAATGCGGCACGACTGTGCCCGGCACTTCGGTTCCGGCGGCGAGGGGGAGAACCACCCGGAAGGTGCTGCCCTTTCCCGGGGTGCTTTCCACATCAATGGTGCCGTTCATCAGCTCCACCAGGCGACGGGTGATGGTCAGTCCGATGCCGGTGCCCTCGGTGGCCGTCTGCTGCGCATCAAGGCGCTCGAAGGGCTGGAACAGGCGGGTGATCTGATCACGCTCAATGCCGTACCCGGTGTCGGTCACACGAAGGCATAGGTGATTCGGGCTTTCATGTCGCTCGGTCGTGACCAGTACGCTGCCTCCAGCGCGGTTGTATTTGATGGCGTTCGAGAGGAGGTTCAGCAGTACCTGTCGCAGGCGCGTGTAATCCGCATACACCCAGGATTCCATTTTGGGCCCCGGAGCCAGGGTGACCCTATGGTCTTCGGCGATGGGTGCCATCTGTAGCAGGCATTCTCCGATCAGTGGCCGGATCTCCACTTTCTCCAGCGAAACGCTGAGATTGCCGGATTCCACCTTGGCCAGATCCAGTACGTCATTGATCAGTTCCAGCAGGTGCTGTCCCGCGCTGGCTATCTCCCGGGTGCTGTCGCGCTGGTCGGCAGTCAGTGTGTCGTCATACTCCAGTAGCTGGGCGAAGCCCAGGATGACATTCATCGGGGTGCGCAGCTCATGACTCATGCTGGAGAGGAAATCGGACTTGGCCGCATTGGCCCGCTCCGCCTCCTGCCTGGCTTTCACCAACTGCTCTTCCGCCTGTTTCCTTGCGTCTATGTCCTGCACCACCCCGATCATGCGCAGTGGCTTGCCTTCTGGCGTGCGCACCACATCACCGCGTTCCAGCAGCCAACGTACCGAGCCATCCGGCCGGACAATGCGGTGCTCGACCTCATACAGTTCATCATTCTGCAGACAGGCTGCGATCCTTCCGGCCACCAGCTCCCGGTCATCCGGGTGTACTGCCCGGATGAAGTTCTCGTAGCTGGTCTGCACCTCGCCTTCCTCGTATCCGAACAATGGAGCGATGCGTTCGGTCCAGTACAGCTCGTCGGTGGTGATGTTCCACTCCCAGGTACCGATATTGGCGAACACCTGCCCGCGCCGCATCATTTCCTTCTGACGGTGCGCCGTCTCCTCCGCCCGGATACGGACGATCGATTGCGTGATCAGGCCGGTCAGTAGCTGCAGTACGCGGATTTCCCGCTCTCCCCATTTTCGTTCCACGGAAAAGTGGCTGAAGCTGACATGCCCGAGGGGCTGGTCCTGGTGGGTCAGTGGTAGCATCAGCAATGAACGGATATCCGCGTCTTGCGCAATCTGCTGCAGTTCGGTCGGGCATACTTCGTGTTCGCGCTGGCTGCGAAGGAAAATGAGTGGCCCGTGCCGGAGACGGGACCAGTTCTGGCCCAGTTGCTGGCCGATGGGGGTATGCCGACCGGGAACGGACCAGGATTGACTGGCGCTGAGTCCCAGGATCGGTTCATGAAACAGGGTCATGAAAGCCGCTTCGCTACCCAGCACGGCCTGCGTTCTTTCGAGCAATCCGGGTATGGCGGGGAAAAGATCCGCCGCGTCCATGACCAGAAGGCGGGATGCGATATGGTTGATCGCTTCATGTAGCTCGCCTTCGGAGCGCAGCATCTCCGCATTCATTTTGACGGCGGTGATGTCGGTCCGTATGGAGACATACTGGTATGGTATGTGGTTCTCATCCAGGAAGGGGGTGATGGTGGAGGCCACCCAGTAATGCGTCCCATCCTTGCGTTGGTTGCAGATGTCGCCGCTCCATACCCGGCCGGCACTGATCGTCCGCCACAGGTCCTGGTAAAAATCGGGACCGTGCTGATTCGAGCGGATGATGCGATGGTTCTTTCCCATCAGTTCTTCACGGGTGTACGCGGAAATCTCGCAGAACCGGTCATTGACATAGGTGATGTTTCCGTGGCGGTCCGCAACGCTGACGATGGCATGTTCATCCACGGCGGTGTGTTCGCGCTCCAGCTGATACAGGGTCCGCTGAAGGCGGGCACGCTGTTGCCGGCTGTGGCGCGAGCGTTGGGCCCGGGCGGTCACGGCGGCCACCAGGTGATCCGGGCTGACCGGCTTGATCAGAAAGTCATCCGCGCCCAGATTCAACGCCTGCAGTCGATAGTGTTCATTGTCTTCGTTGGACAGGAACAAGATCGGCATGTGCGGACGATCGTGTTTCTCTCGCAGGGTCGCGGCAATGTCCACGCTGCTGACCAGGGGCAGTGTCATGTCCAGCAACACCACGTCGGGATCGTATTCGGTGGTGACCTTGATGGTGTTCATCGGGTCGGGTTCCCCGAGAACCTCCATGCCCACCTCTTCCAGGACTCGCGTGTAGGCTTCAAGGAGTACCGTCTGGTCGTCCACGATCAGAATGCGGAAAGGCGTTTCGCGCTGTGCGTCGATGAGGAGCGGGTCATCGATGAACCGGTCCACTGATTCTGTCTGTCCGGTCGCGGGTCGCGACATCGCTGCCAGCTGCTTCAGTCCGATGATGCTGTCGTGAAGATCCTGCAGGTCCGACGAGGACAGCGGGAATCCATTCTGGACGTGGGCAAGCAGGTTCCTCTCCGTCCGTGCCGCCTGGGTGGAGAGGGTACTGACGGAGAGTGCTCTGCCCTGGCGGGCGATATCCCGAATCGCCTGCCGCAGGTCCGACAGGGTTTCCGGTGATCCCCCGACGCGGGCGAATTGTTCCCAATCCGTCCGGAGACGGGCATTCAGAGTCTTCAGCTGAGTCCGTGATATCATCAGGTCAGGCCTTTTTCAGATTCCGAGAGGTATCGGCCGAGAGATTCGTTTCTTTAAAAAACCGGGACTGTCCCTCTTTTTCCCGAAAACCGGGACAGTCCCCCTTTTTTCCTTTCCAGGAGAGTAGCACCATGCGATTGCGTTCCCCCTTGATCCTGTTGGCCGGCGCCGTGGCCGTGCTGGCCTCGTGCACCACCACCGATCCCTACACGGGCGAGCAGCGCACGGCGCGCTCGGCCACCTTTGGCGCGGCCGGGGCCGTGGTCTGTGGGCTGATCGGTGCCACCGAGAACAGTCGCCGGGCGCGGAATGCGGCGCTGGGCTGCGGTGCCATCGGCGCGGGTATCGGGGCCTACATGGATGCCCAGGAGACCGAACTGCGCGAGACCCTGGAAGGGACGGGTGTGCGCGTGCAGCGGGTCGGCGATGAGCTGGAGCTGATCATGCCGGGCAACATCACGTTCCCGGTGGATGGCTACAGCATCCGCGGCGACTTCCGGCCGGTGCTGGATTCGGTGGCCGAGGTGCTCTACAAGTTCACCGACACCCGTCTGATGGTGACCGGGCACACCGATTCCACCGGCTCTCGAGACTATAACTACGGCCTGTCGGAGCGCCGTGCCAACAGTGTGGCCAACTATCTGGCCAGTCAGGGGGTGGATCAGGACCGGCTGATCACCAGCGGCATGGGCCCGGATGAGCCGATCGCTGGCAACGACACGGAGCAGGGCCGCGCCGAGAACCGGCGCGTGGAGCTGCGGATCGTGGCCGTGGAGCGCTGAAAACCGGGGTATACTGACCCGCACAGTCACCGAATCGGGAGGTGGGATATGAATGACGATCATCCAGCCAACAGTGGATTCACGCGCCGCAGCCTGCTGACCGGCGCCGCCGGTGCCGCGCTGGGAGCCGGACTGCTGCGTTCCGGGACGCTGTCCGCGCAGCCGTCGGGCACGAACAATGGTGAGAGCGGCGCAGTCGACGTCGGCACCGTGGTCTTCACCCATACGACCGTGGTCACCAATGACGAGGCGCGTCAAACGCACCGTGATGTGGCCCTGGCGGTGGAGAACGGCCGAATCGCCGCCATCGGGGACACGGACCAGGTGCTGGCCGACTACCCGGACGCCGAAATCTATGACGGTCGACGCAAAGCCATCCTGCCCGGTCTGGTCAACTGTCACGCGCACCTGTCCGCTTCACTGGCCCGGGGGTTCAACGAGGATTTCGGCTTTCCCAACAGCCTGGACCTGCCGGAGAGCCCCGGCAGCCTGATCAGCGAGGAAGAATCGACCGTCATGGCGGTGGTGGCGGCGCTGGAAGGCCTGCGCAGCGGTACCACGACAATGGTGGAGAACACCGGCAACATCGCCCGCAATGCCGACGCCCTGGCCGCGACCGGTCAGCGCTGGGTGTTCGCCGAGTCGATACGGGACACGGAGACGGTGGGCGGACCGATGTCGCCTCCGCGTCTGGCCCGGAGCGTGCCGCCGCGTTTCTCCGACCGCCTGCGGGAAGAGGGGATGCAACGCATCGAGGATCTGTTCAGCCAATGGCATGGCCGTCATGACGGACGTGTCAGTGTGTTTCCGGCGGCGGCCCTGGTGGAGCTGTGTTCCCCCGCGCTGCTGCGCGACGTGCGCGCTTTCGCCGAGCAGCACGATCTGGGCTACACCATCCACATGACCCAGTCTCAGGCGGAAGTCGATTACATGCTGCGTTACCATGGCGTGCGCCCGGCGATCTTCCTGGATCAGCATGAGTTCCTGGGGCCGAGGCTGTTCGCCGCCCATGCCCGCTACTGTGACAAGCAGGAAATCGAGTGGCTGGGCAATCGCCGTACCATCATCACCCACCAGGCGGCCATGGCGGCCAACCGTGGCGTCAATCCGCCCATCACTGCACTAAGACGTGCCGGGTGTACCATTGCCCAGGGAACGGACAATAACAACAATGACATGCTGCATGTCATGAAGACGGCGATCTCCATGGAGCGTATCCAGCGCAATGATGAGATACCCGGCACTCTTCCTCAGCCCGAGGACATGTTGCGAGATGCGGCCTGGGGTGGCGCGCAGGCGGTCAACCAGGCGGCGGATATCGGTACGCTCGAGGTGGGCAAGAAGGCGGACCTGCTGGTGCTGGACATGATGAAGCCACACCTGACCCCCTCCGGTCGTCCGTTGTCGGTGTGGATCCACAACGGTCAGCCATCGGATATCGAGACGGTGATGGTGGATGGCCGGTTCATCATGCGGGATCATCGGGTGCTGACGGTGGACGAGGACGCCATCATGGAGGACGCGGCCCGGATCAGTGAGCGGGTCTGGAGCCGGATTCTTCGTGATGGGGAGCTGCCGTTGCCGCGATTGGGCTGACAGGCGGAACGAAAAAAAGGGCAGACCGGAATTTCCCGGCCTGCCCAGAACACAACAGACGTTCAATCACATTCCTGCGAGGGCTTTATGAATCCTCGATGGCGGCTTCCAGTTCTTCCATCAGCTCGGGGTCCGCGGAAGCGGCCTGGATCACCATGTTGTACTCTTCCACGGTCATGTCGTTGTCGCTGACCGCTTCCTGCATTTCGCCCTGTGCCGCCTGCTGCAGCTCCATGGCTTCCTCTTCGTTACCGGCTGCCTGGATCTGCTCCGCGTAGTCGGTCTGGATGCTCATGATGTCGGCATAGGCGTCGATGAACTTGTTCTTGAGCTCATCGCTGACCTCGGGCGCGGCAGCCTGACCCTGACCACCGGCTGCCGGTGGTTGGCCGCCCTGCTGACCGCCGCCGGGGGGCTGACCACCCGGTTGTGCAGTGGCTACGGACATGCCGATGGCCATGGCGAACAGAGTGGAAAGACTCAGGATGGATGTCAGCTTTTTCATTGCGTTACTCCTTCGGTTGCGTTGAAAAACAATGTAGTCAGTAAGGAGCAATGCCCGTGCCAGTTTTCAATTCCTCCGTAACCTTCTGATAATAAACAGATTGGCTTAAGGTGTCTGGAGAGGTGTGTCAGTGCTGACATGTAGCGGACTGGCACATGAGGCATCGGGGCAGTGAACAGGAGCGGTCGTCGGCACGACAGTTTTCATCGACATGGCGATCATTGAACGAGTCTCGAGGCGGGCTGCTATACTGCCGCTGCCAATCAGTACTGCCCCCTTCACGGGCAAGGAGATTTTCATGACACTGCCAATCGGGCCATCGGAATGAATGATGGCAATGGCACAGTCACATCGGCCTGGACGCGGAAGCGCCGCCGGTCGATCCGTCACTGGCCGGTGTTCTATGCCGCCGGCTGGGCACTGATAGCCCTGATCGGTACCCTCAGCCTGTGGCCCAGCCTCTCGGTTCCCGACGTCGGTGTCAGCTGGAGCGACAAGATCGGACATTTCGGCGCCTACCTGACATTGATGATCTGGTTCGCCTGGCTCTATCTGCGGCCGGCCCACGGCTGGATCGCCTTGCGGCTGATTGCCCTGGGCATCGCCATCGAACTCCTGCAATGGCTGTCCGGCTACCGCTATTTCGAACTCGCCGACATCGCCGCCAACACCGCCGGCGTGGTCGTCGGTTGGCTGTTGGCCGGCACGAGACGGTTTCATCGGCTATAACCATCAATGAGGCCGGCCTTGCCTTTCTTGCTTGTTGGATATACATTATTTTTTGGTATATCCAGATGTGATGTCTGGCGGTGAGAGGAGAGTCGGCCATGCAAGTGAGTAAATGGGGTAACAGTCTGGCCATTCGTCTGCCCGCGGCAGTGGTGGAGGCGCTGGCCTTGCGTGAAGGTGACGATATTGAGGTGCTTGTTGCGGACGAACGCGTGTTTGCAGTGAGTCGCAAACCGGACAGAAAGGAGTGGCTGAAACGATTACGCAGGTATCGGGGGCGATTGCCGGACGATTTCCATT
>JBNJGU010000149.1:0-7533 GCA_051747985.1 Pseudomonadota bacterium
CGGAATCAGAGCCGCCGTAAACCCAGAGCATGCCATCTGAATCCGTGGTGGCGCTGAACGCCTCTCCCTGGGTGGAGACGGTCTTGAGTTGCCAGATTCCCTCCTCCATGGGTACACACTCTTCCTGGAAGTTGGTCATGTCGCCGACGCGTAGGGCATCCTGTCCGCCATTGACCGGACCACCGCCCTTGTCGATATTGAACCGGAACGAGTCCTCGTTTTCTGCCACCACCTCGGGCTCGGTGCCGGACGCGCCCAGCTTGACGCCGACCGATTCGCCCGGTTGGCCGCCGATGCCGGCACAGTTCTGTGGCTCCTGCGTGGCGAAGGTCATGGCCAGTTCCACGTGGTATTCCGTATCCGGCCGCAGGCCGGTCAGTGGAGCCTTGAGGAACATCGCCAGATCGTCCGGCGCGTTGGTGCCGGCCAGACCGAACCCGTTGCGGTCCTCAAGCGGCTGGGGCAGTTGCGTCCATCCGCTTTCAGTGTCGATGGAGTCTTCCGTGGCCTCGGTGAAGTCACCGAATACCGCGCTCCATGGGCCCGCGCCCTGCTCGAAACTGAAGTGGACGGTGCGCTGGAATCGTTCCGCTCCGCCGCAGCGCGTCCCTTCGACACCGTCTGTCAGGCGGCTCAACGGCAGGGTGCCGTTCGGAAAATCGGCGTTGTTGGTATTCCAGCGCAGCTCCGCCGACTGACAATCGGTAAACTCGATTTCCGCCAGACCCAGGATGTCGAGGCTGGCCTGGCCCGTTTCGGAGGCGGTCGGGAAGCGTCCGCCGCTGAACCGGCTCAGCGTCGCCTCGATGGTATCGCCCCGGACGTTGCCGAACCCGGCCAGCCACACAGGCTCCCCGGTGGAATCATAGGTGAGCCAGCTGACCGCCGCGCTGCGCGGGTCGATCACCTCGATCTGCACCGCCTGCTGCTCGTTGTCGGCGTTGAACCAGTAACCGGAAAAACCGCCGCGGACGCTGAGTTCCTGCGCCGAGGCGTTCAGGCTCAGGCCTGTCATGACTGCAAAGATCAGAGAAAAAAACTGTCGGTACATAATGGAAACCGCTCCTTTTCATCTCGATCTGGATTTCACCCCCATTGTACGAACAGGAAACAATGAATCAACCATCAATGGGTTCGGGATGGCGGTGATGCCGAGATCCTGAACGTTCTGCCTCGTTCATTCCATCGACTCGGTCGATCAATCGGCGTCAATAACTGGTCCATCGCAATCCGCGGTTGTAGCAGGGCATCGAAGCGCTCCACATCCTGAACCCCCGGATCCAGCCAGGCATCCAGCGTGGCGGTGTCCTCGACCGGAAGCATCAGGGGCATCGACTTCGGGTGGATCTCCTTCCACTCCGCGGGAGGCGGCAGTGTGATGATGCTGGCGCCTGTCGCCGTCTCACCGGTCTCCCGGTTCACATACTCCCGGTACAGCCCGCCGAAGGCGATGGCCTGACCCTCCAGCTCGATCTTGTGGTAGGTCTGCCTGTCACCCAGGCCCTCGATGAAAGCGCTGGCGGGAATGATGCAACGGGACTGGCGATAGGGCCGGTATCCGGCGGAACGTGGTGTGTGCAGCCTGTCGGACCGGGTGTTGAAACTGGTGTACCGTGATGGCTTCAGGGTGTCGTGGTCCAGCAGCAGCCACCAGGTGGCGTCGCGGATCGCTCGTCCGGTCCCGTTTTCACTGACCATGGAGATGTGGCTGCCGGGAGAGACATCCCCGGACCAGTGCATGCCTTCGGGTGTGACGTTCAGGATACGCAGCAGTCGGCGCACTTCCGGGCTGTCGATGATGTTGAATCGTCCACACATGGCCCCATTATCGCCGTGCGCGTGGCGAACGCAAGGCAGAAAATTCGGATTACCCCCGCCCGGCATGCGATCATTGCGCCGTGAATCAACTCAAAGGAATTGCCCCCATGATGACAGAGCCCGAGAACCTGCTTGCCGACCTGCCGGACAATGGGGAGGGAGAAGCTTCTGAAACCCTCCTCAGCGGGTCCGGTATGACCATCGAACGCATCGTCTCACGTGGAGGAAGCTCTCCCGAGTCCGGCTGGTTTGATCAGGAACAGCACGAATGGGTTGCCGTGCTGCAGGGCAGGGCCATACTCGCCTTCGATAACGGAGAGGAGGTGACCCTGCGTCCCGGCGATCACGTCAACATTCCGGCCCACCGACCGCACCGTGTCGCATGGACCGATCCGGACGAGGAAACCGTCTGGCTGGCCGTGCATTACGATTGACTGCGGGCCAGCAGCACCTCCCGGACCGCGCGATGGGCCTGGTCGATCGCCACATCCGTGAACGGATTGGCCCCCGCGTCGGAATTGGCGAATGCCAGCCGCCCGAAGGGCTGCCGTGCAATGACGCAGGGCCGGTCGTCACTCGGATAGAGCGCCCAGTGCACCGGTTCAGTCAGCGTATTGTAGATATAGGCGTTGCCGTGCGGCCAGCGGTTGACGGTGATGGCGGCAATGTCGCGATTGGCATCGAAGCCGCCGGCGCCCAGCATCCGGTCCAGTTGCTCCCGGATGTTGTTCTCGAAGGTCTCGAAGGGCGTGCCCAGTAGCTCCCGGCGTCCGGCCAGCAACTGTTCGCGGCGGGGCCGTCCCGGAGCACATGGAGCCCGGTGCATCCTCGCCACGATCGGCTCATCGGCGGAGCGCGGCCCCCGGTAGTCACCGACGCTGAGCGGATACTGCAGGCTGGTACTGCTGTGGTAGGAACCCGGCGCGTCGATGCTGCGCACCCCCAGCCGGGCGAAAGCGCGCGAATTCCGTAGCAGTACATTGGTGTAAACACGTGGCGCCTTGATGCCATGGGAGAGTGCGTCCTTCTGTTCCTGATGGAGCTCCGGACACAGATGCGGAATCATGGTGTGCCAGCAGGCCATCACACAGTGCCCGGCGTGAACCGTCCGAGCGCGGCCGTCCTGCACGTAGGTGATGTCGACCTGCCGGGCCTGTTCCGGATCGCCGACATGCTGAACCCGGACCACGGTGCTGTTGAGACGGATCCGAGTCCGGGAAGGCTCCCGATCCAGGCGACTGTAGTCCAGTCGCGCCGTGATCGAATCCTCGAAGCCGCTGCCGGGCAGGGCGTCCGGTATCAGGTCACGCACCAGCAGTCGCGTGATGGTGGCATTGCCGTCGGGGAAATAGACCGGATCCTCCCCGTACTCATGCTCGCGACCATGATGTGGACCGCCCAGGTGCGCGAGCGGGCTCACGGGCGAAGAAGGTCGCAGTCCCAGGCCCTGGAAACCGGGATAATCCAGTTGCCAGGCATACAGCGCGGGCACCTGCTCGGGACCCATGTAGAAAGTGAAATGCGGTCGGGTCTGGTAGAAGCGGATGACATCCGGATGCACGCCCACGAGATCGATCAGGTAGTCGCGATAGCTCATCCGTGCCAGGCGCATTTTCTTTTCGTCATCATCGAGGCCGGACAGATAATCGGGCAGTGCGTGCGGGTCATTCAGTCGGGCAAGATCCCGCTGGGCCTGTTCGGCCAGGGGTGTCCGGGCAGCAAAGTCTTCCCATGAAAGATAGCGGGGTCGCGGAACGAGGCGCTCTTCACCGAAAGTGTCCCGGTCAAAGAAGGTGGCCGGATCCAGGCCCTGATTGCGGTGGTGGTTGCGGGCCTCCTCCGTGCGCTGCTGATAGGCCTCCACATCGATGCCCAGCTCGTGGATCAGGCTGCGCGCGACGGGACTGTACAGGGAAGGCTGCTCCATGTTGAGTGTGCCGCCGTTGACGAGTATCTGGCGGCCATCCAGCGTGAATTCATTGCGTTTGGCGTGCCCGCCGAAGTCGTCATGGTTATCCAGTAGCAGTATGCGGGCATCGGGTCCGGCACTCTGGCGGAAGAACCAGGCGGCGGCAAGTCCACTGATGCCGGCTCCGACCACCACCAGGTCATAATATTCCCCGGTGTCCGATGCATTGAAGGACTGCCCGTCGCGCAGTGCGTGCGCTGCCTCGAAGGAGCCGGGATGGCTGCCGCGCAGTCCGGTCAGGCCCGGTGGATAGGGGGCCTGTCCGGACTGCGCCCGCAACAGGGAGCCTGGCATGGCCAAGCCGCCGATGCCCAGGCTCACGCCGTTCAGAAAGTCACGTCGGGTAATTTGGGGGCTCATGCATCACACTCCAGGCCATCACTGCTTTTGCTGTGTAGTATGCCTGTTTGATGTTCCAAAGAAAAAGGCAGCCCTGGTGGGCTGCCTTTTCAAGGCACTACGGACTTTCCTTGCCTGTTACAGGAAATCCGGTTCCCAGTCGACGGAGACCCAGAATTGCCGGCCCCACGGCACCGACAGCCGCGATTCGAACCCACCCTGGATGGGTAATCGCTCCGGGCGTCGGTCAAACAGGTTGTTGACGCCGCCGCTGATTGTGAACTGACTGTCCATGAAATCAGTCAATTGGTATGCGTATTGCGCGTTGACGATGGTCTCGCTGTCGATCCATTTGTCCACCGTGTCCGCCCAGCCATCGCCGTAACGGTCGATGATACGGCCATCGAACTCGACATGATGCCGGTAGTTGGCTGTCACGCTGGCGCTGTGCAGGTCGCGGAACCAGTTCATGCGCAGACTGGACTTGATCTTAGGCAGTGGCGGCGCGATGCCCGTTTCCGCGTTCTGCATGTTCAATGCTTTGACGATCTCTCCGTTCAGATCCGCATAGTCGTAATTCAGGTAGAACGAGGTGCTCAGGTTCAACCCGAAGGTGCCCCAGTCATCAAGCGTGACCCGATAGTTGGCTTTCATATCCAGCAGGTCAATCCAGATGGAGCTGATGTTCTGCGCCTGTGAGTAGATGGTGTCCACAGCCAGAGTGTCGGGATTACGTACCACCGGGTTGCCACTGGTGCCCGCAATTGAGCGCAGATAGGCTTCAGCCGCCTGACGGTCCGCTGATCCCGGAGTCGAATCATAACCGGCACGTGTCCTTCCGCTCTGGTCCAGGAACTGGTCGAACTGTGCAAACACCGTATCAGTGTCGCTGAGCGTACGGATGCGGTCAACATAGTCGACGCTCTGGTAGTCCATGCTGATGCTCAGGTCATTGGCCGGTTCCCAGGTGAAGCCAACGTTGACGATCTCGGAAGTCTCCGGCTGCAGGTTGGGATTACCGGATGAGCAGCGAAATGCGCCGATCATGCTGGCGTCACGGAAGGGGTCGTTACCTGAGAAAACCTCTCCACAGTTTTCGTTTGGAATGAACGGACGTGCCTGCGTCGGTGTGGGCGCCAGAAAGCTTTCGCCCCAGGAAGCGCGTACTGCCAGCGAATCCAGCGCCTCCCAGCGTAAGGCCACCTTCGGAGTGGTCGATTCCAGGTCGAAGTCGGTGAACTCTTCATGACGTACAGCACCCTGCAAGGCCAGTGTGTCCAGAATGGGCACCTCGACCTCCAGGAATGCGGCTCTCACTTCACTGAAGTAGCGTGTGTCACGCGGTGGGGGAGAGTCAATGCTGCTGTTGTAATTGTTGCCCTGGGCAGACAGCGGGTTAGCGTAGTCACGTTCTTCGACATCACGCCACTGGATGCCTGTTGCCATGGCGATGGCTCCAGCCGGCACATCGATGACTTCCCCCGTGACCGTCAGTTCACCGATGTTCAGATAATCGCGACTGGTCGTGGTGGTGACACCGTCTTCCCACATCCAGTCCAGTACCTCGTCGCTGTTTTCGGTGATGCCTGCTTCATAATATGGCGAGCGAGGGTCAACCGAACCGAATGGATTGAAATACAGGTCACCACTGGGCCCTCCCATGCCTTGCAGTGCCAGTTGCAGACGGTCCAGGTACAGCATGTTGCGTGGATTGCGGTCGAAAACCTTGCGCTCCTGCCTGGAGTAGTAGGCGTAGCCGGTCCAGGTCGGGCTGATGTCGAAGCGGGCACCGAACTTCAGTCGGTGCGAGCTGGTGTCCTGGTCGCCGAAGGTGTTACCCAGGTCGTTGATCCAGTGCGGCGTATTGCCAAGGCCGGTCGAGGGACGCCAGTTCCAGGGAGATACGTCCACTCCGTAGGGATTGGCCGGGTGGCTGGCGGGGATCAGCAGCGCGGAGCGGTTGTTGGCGTTCAGTGCGGTCACCACGCCCTGGTTGCCTTCGTCCGCCAGGTAGTTCCAGTTGCCACTGAATTCGAGTTGCAACCAGTCTGTCATTTCATAGGTGACGTTCTGGTACATGTTGTACTCGGTCATGCCGCGCGAGTACAGATAGGTGTTGGTGTAATTGTACTGACATACGCTACCGATCGGCACTCCACTGGGGGTGTTGCCTTTCATGGTACGGTCTTCCAGGCCTTCATTGAAGGTGCCACAGCTGGGATCCAGCATGACCGACCCGACTGCCGTGCCGCCATGCGATCCGCGCAGGTTGAGCTGGCCGTTGTCAATCTGTCGGAACGTACCGGGGTTGCCGGATGAAGAAGAACCATCGTCCATCATCCATTCCCTCGGACGTTCGAACTGGTCCAGGCGGGTCCGCTTGCGCGCTTCCAGCGCGGCGACCCAATTGACGCCGTTATTGAAGGACTTGCCGACCAGGGCTGATAAGTTGCCTTCTTCCATGCCGCCTTCTTCCGGGCGCTGGTAGTAGCTGCGCATGCGCAGCCCATCGAATTCCTTGATCGGGATCAGGTTGACCACGCCGGCCACGGCATCGGAGCCGTACAGCGCCGAGCCGCCGTCCAGGACCACTTCCATGCGGTTGACAGCAATGTCGGGCAGGAGAGCGGTGATCGAGTTGTCCACGGAGCGCACCCCGTCGACCAGGGTCAACGTGCTGTTCTCACCCAGACCGCGCAGATTGAATGTCGTGCCGGTGGAACTCTGATCGCCGGAGGAACTGGCCAGGATGTTGTTGACCACATTGGTGTTCTGGGTATAAGTCAGGTCACGGATGTATTGAGCCATACTGGGAGAGCCTGATTCATACAGGTCTTCCTGGCTGACATTGTCCACGGGAGAGTTCTGTGCGAAGGCACTGTTACGGATGTAACTGCCTGTCACCACCACTTCCTCGATTTCCTCACCTTCCTGCGCCATCAGTATCGCTGGAGAGGCCAGGGTGGTGATCAGTAGGGCATGTTGTGCGGTTCTCAGATTGAAGCGTTTCTTCGGTCGGATTGCATTCATCATATCATCTCCGTTTTTTATTATGCTCGGCACAGGTGCCACGACAGTGATGTCATGCATCACAGAAACGACGCCTGTCCGTGAGTGAGAGTCCGAATACTGCAACTACTACCGCAGAGGGTGCGGCAACTACGAAAACAACTTCCTTCAGCCTCTCGCGCTGAGATCAAGACCCCGGTCAGGATTGGGGCATGGCGAGTCTATTACAGTGATCTCCATTGAGTTGTCTGTCTTCGGCAACAGAGTGTCACCACAGGTGTCATCTGTGTCAGAGCGCTGTAATGGTGGTGTGGTGGCGACTGGCTGGATAATTCCGGTGAAGCACTGCACACTGGAGTCGTTTTCATTATGTGCCATATTCAGGAGGTAGACATGCA
>JBNJGU010000150.1:0-7505 GCA_051747985.1 Pseudomonadota bacterium
CTCGGGATCATCCCGCAGCGTTTCCCGCACCGCCTCCAGCGTATGCGCCATCTCCACCGGATTCTCGATGGGCTCCAGCGACTGGTCCTCCAGCGTCACGGCCCGACCGTCCCAGAACTGACGGAAATTGAACACGGCATTGAACACGGACAGCGCGTTCTTTGTGCCGCGCGCGCCGCCGACACCCACCGAAACCGGGCGACGGTCCGCGCCGCTGAGTGCCCCGGCATGACAGGTGACACAGGCCACCGAGTTGGCGGATGACAACCGACCCTCGTGAAACAGATCCGAACCGAGCCGGAACTTTTCTGTATCCCGTGCGCCGGAAGGCGGCGCCGGTATGGGACGCCAGAACCCGTCCGCCCGCTTGTGGTCGCCACCCGCGCCGATCAGCGGGGGCTGGCCCAAGGCGTGCTGAAAGTCGCGCCAGGCCGGGTCCGGATCTTCCGAAGCGGCCATGGCAGTCACGGACAGCAATGCCATGGCCGCGAGACATCCTGCGATACCCGCGAAAAATACGGGCCATCTGCGACTGATGGCAGGCAGTGCGCTGTTCAGTACTCGTTGTTCCATCATGGCACCCCATTATGCGAACAGATTCTGACGAATCAATGCTCTTCATCAATCCAAAAAAAAGGCGACATCAGGGATGCCGCCTTTCTGCGCTACGACACCGGTCCACGGACCGGTGTCGGGAACGATGCACCGTCGCGATCACTTCAGATCGAAACGGTCCAGGGTCATCACCTTGGTCCAGGCCTCGACGAAGTCCTGCACGAACACCTCTTCCGCGGTGTCGGTGGCATAATACTCGGTCACCGCCCGCAGCTCGGAGTTCGAGCCGAAGATCAGGTCGACCGGCGTGGCCGCCCACTTCATCTCGCCCGTGTCGCGATCGCGACCTTCGTAGATGCCTTCCATGCTGTCCGACTCTTCCCAGACCGTGGACATGTCCACCAGATTGACGAAGAAATCATTGGTCAGCGTACCCGGCTCTTCCGTGAAGACACCGTAGCCGGTGCCGCCGTGGTTGGCATCCAGCACGCGCATGCCGCCGATCAGCGCGGTCATTTCCGCGACGGTCAGGTCCAGCAGCGCGGAGCGCTCGATCAGGGACTCCACCGGCGGACGATCGTGATCATCAGCCACGTAGTTGCGGAATCCGTCGGCGGTGCGCTCCAGGTGTGCGAAGGACTCGACGTCCGTCTGCTCCCGGGAGGCATCGGTACGACCCGGGGTAAACGGCACGCTTACGTCGTGACCGGCGTCCTCGGCGGCCTGCTCGATGGCGGCGGCGCCGGCCAGCACGATCACGTCAGCGAGTGATACCTGCTTGTCACCGGACTGCGCACGGTTGAACGAACTCTGCACACCTTCCAACTCGGCCAGAACGCGATCCAGCTCTTCCGGATCGTTGACTTCCCAGCTGCGCTGCGGCTCCAGGCGCACCCGTGCGCCATTGGCGCCACCACGCATGTCGCTGGAGCGATAGGACGAGGCCGAAGCCCATGCCGCACGTACCAGCTCGCCGGTGGAAAGGCCAGTGGCCAGGATGTCGGATTTCAGTTGATCGACATCGCGATCATTGACCAGCTCGTGATCCACTGCCGGAATCGGATCCTGCCACAGGAAATCCTGCTCCGGAGCCATGGTGCCCAGATACCGTGAGGACGGGCCCATGTCGCGATGGGTCAGCTTGAACCACGCACTGGCGAAGGCTTCTTCGAACTCTTCGGGATTTTCCAGCCAGCCCTGCGTGATTTCCCGGTACGCCGGGTCCACTTTCAGCGCCACGTCCGTGGTGAACATCATGGGCGCATGGCGCTCCGAGGAATCGTGCGCGTCCGGTACCAGGTTGGAGGCCTGACCATCGGCGGGTTCCCACTGCACGGCGCCAGCCGGACTTTCGGTCTGCACCCATTCGTATCCGTACAGGTTCTCCAGATAATTGTGTGTCCACTCGGCCGGGCTCACCGTCCAGGCGCCTTCCAGGCCGCTGGTGATGGTGTCACCGGCATTGCCGCTGCCACATTCATTCTGCCAGCCCAGCCCCTGCTGCTCGATGGGAGCCGCCTCGGGGTCCGGCCCCACGCAATCCGCTGGGTTGGCGGCACCATGCGCCTTGCCGAAGGTATGACCACCCGCGATCAGGGCTGCGGTCTCTTCGTCATTCATGGCCATGCGGGCAAAGGTCGTGCGGATGGCGTCGGCCGCAAGCTGCGGATCGGGATTGCCACCCGGGCCTTCCGGGTTCACGTAGATGAGACCCATCTGCGTGGCGCCCAGCGGCGCTTCCAGATCGGCGGTCTCGGCGTCGTAACGCTCACCGCCCAGCCATTCACCCTCGGGGCCCCAGTACACGTCCTCGGGCTGCCAGGCATCGGTGCGGCCAAAGGCAAACCCCGAGATGTCAAAGCCCATGTCCTGCATGCCGGCGGTACCGGCCAGAGTGATCAGATCGGCCCAGGAGATGGCGTCGCCGTACTTCTCCTTGATCGGCCATAGCAGGCGTCGTGCCTTGTCCAGGCTGGCGTTGTCCGGCCAGCTGTTGAGCGGCGCAAAGCGCTGCAGGCCGCCGTCGGCGCCACCACGACCATCAGCGACGCGGTAGGTGCCCGCGGCGTGCCAGGACAGGCGGATGAAGAACGGGCCGTAGTGACCGAAATCCGCCGGCCACCAGTCCTGTGATGTGGTCATCAGTTCCGTGAGGTCCTCCATCAGGGCTTCCTGATCCAGGTCCTCGAAAGCTTCCGCGTAGTCGAAGTCCGGCCCGCGAGGATCGGATGACATCTCATTCTGACGCAGCGGCTCCAGACTCAGACGGTTGGGCCACCAGTAGTCGTTGTCCGGCATGCCGTCCTGCGCGGAGGCCATGTGAAACGGCGCCGCGGCGGTTCCCATGGCAAGCAAGGTCGCAAGATACAGTGATTTTTTCTTCATTGAACATTCCTCTCTGTCGAAAGCGAAGCCTGTCAGCGGGTACAACCACCGACAGTCGTGAGTGGATGGCGGCCGGAGTGACCAGCCTTGTAAGCACGTTCCCATGAAACTACCTTCATGGCAATATATCCAATATATCTTTTATTAGATATTGATAGCTTTAATCTATATCAAAAGAGTTTCCGATCTGGTGATCCGGCCGGGTCGGTGGCAGAATCGGTGACCATCAACCGGGTACACATCAACGACAGATGAGGACCTCATGGCGGAACCCTCCCCGCTACAGACATTGCTTGACACCCTTCCCCAGACCGGTCGCGTCGAGTGGATCGGCCTGCGGCCGGGACGGGAGAAGCCGATGGTCGAGGTGGATCGCGCTCATGCCGCGCCCGACACTGGACTGGAGGGCGACCGCTACAGAGGTCGTCCCGGCAGCAAACGACAGGTGACCCTGGTCCAGCACGAGCATCTTGATCCCATCGCGGCGATGGCCCACACCCCCACCGTGACACCCGCTATGTTGCGGCGCAACGTGGTGGTATCCGGCCTCAACCTGCTCGCCCTGAAAGGCAGGACATTCCGCATTGGCGGAGCACTGCTCGAGTATACGGGTCCCTGCGATCCCTGCCGCAAAATGGAAGCCCTGCTGGGCCCGGGCGGCTTCAATGCCATGCGTGGCCACGGCGGCATCACGGCCCGCGTCCTGGAAGAAGGCGACATCACGATCGGTGACACGGTCAGGAGAGAGACTTAGTGGGCCCGCATGACCTGCAGACGATGCTGGATACCATTCCGGATGCGCGCGATGGCTTGACCCGCACCGAACGGATCATCCTGTATGTGCTGCGCGAGACCCAACAGGAGCTGGATGGACGCCCCGTGCCCAGCGTCATGCTGTACGGGCGTGTGTGTGAGTACCTGGACATCAGCGAGGGCGAGTTCCGGGGATGGCTGGAAAAGCTGATTCCCGATGGCGAGGGGATACGTTGATCACAATCGGAACTGCATGAATCGGCCCCGCCTGACGAGCGACACCATGACCAAGGTTGCCGTGATCACCCCAACCAGCAAGGTAATCATCGCTACAGTCATACCTCCTTTCTCCACTTCACCAGTGGACAGGTAGCTTTCCAGAGGCGAGATTGCCGCACCCAGGAAACAGAATACATAGACGGCTACAATACGGATTTTGCTGAGTTTCAAGTTTTTCTGTGGCATACACGATTCACCTTCTTTGCAGTAAATCCGGGTACGATCACGACTGTTCCCCGCAATCGCACCCAGTCAGTACCAACCGTCAGGAACCACCTTCATACCAACTGTCGTGCAGTCCACTGAATCCAGAGCTGATAGCCGCCATGCCCCCGCTAACCATCGTAGCGCCTCCGAGGAACGCTCCGATACCGCCGGTTTTGACCATATAGCCAGTTCCAGCGGCTACGGCACCCACACCACCCACAATGGCGCCGATATCCTCCCAGCTGCCACCACTGACCAGTTGTATTTCCTTTTCAGTAAGCTCTCTCATCCCAGGCCTATTCATGTTGTTCTGTAACTGTCCCATGGCGATGTTCCTCCCTGTTGCACCGTGTACTTTGATGCGTAAAAGCCGGCTTCCGCATTACTATTTATTGCAGTTAACCCGATTTCTGTCAAAACTGGAGACGCCCGACGTCTATCAGGCGTTGGCAATGACCGTGGCACCGGCGACGATCATCACTCCGCCCGCCACGGGCTGCAATACCCGACAGACTCGCCCTTTGCGCTGCAGACGGAGCGCGATCCGGGTGGCCGCGCCGGCATAGACCAGCTTCACTCCCCCCACGGTCACCACCGTGACCAACAGGATGAGCGCCAGGTCGCTGGCGGCAAGCGCCGTCATGTCCACAAAGGCCGGAAACAGGCTGGCATAAAAGAGAATCGCCTTCACATCTCCCAGAGTCAGCACGAAGCCGGCCAGGAAACTGGTCAACAGCCCTTTCGGCCACCGATCTCGAGCAACGGGGATCGATCCACGGCAAACCGACCGCAACAGGCTGAAGCCCAGCCAGAGCAGATAGGCCCCGCCCAGGTAGCGCAGGACCACGAACAGTCCACCCAGCACTTCGGCCAGCGCGGTCATGCCCAGCACCGCCAGCACCACGAACAACAGATCGGCCAGCACGATCCCGGCCGCAACGCAGGCCCCGCTGCCAAACCCGCCGGTCGCCGCACGCGTGACCACCAACGCCACGCTGGCACTCGGTACCGCGGCCAGCGTGATCATGATGGCGAACAGTGCCAGCGCATCCAGTCCTGTCATCGAGTATCTCCTGCATTACGGGCCGCATCGCCGGTCTGGAATTCCCGTATGATAACCGAAGCCCCCTTCAGCGCAAGATCCGGGGGAGCCACCGGAAAAATTATGGCAGAATGAGCGATATGTTACGCTCCGGCCTCATATACAGTCTCGCGATCACCCTGCTGGTGAGTGTGCCGATGTCCCGCACAAGGTCCGCCGACAACAGTCTCCCGCCCGAGCCCGGCGTGTCCCGCGCACTGGCCGAGGAACGGACCGCCACGCTGGACGATGTGCATTATTCCGTCCAACTGCGTATACCGGAAACGCGTGACGACCCGGTCACCGGGACCGTCATCGTGCAGTTTGAACGCGCCGGAGATGCCGGCCCACTGGTGCTGGATTTCCGCGCGCCCGCCGACCATGTGCACCGGGTCCTGCTGGACGGCGAGCCGGTCGACCACAACGTGCCGGCCGACCACATCGTGATCCCGGCCGGGGAGCTGGCCGCCGGCGTGCAGACCGTCACCGTGGATTTCCGCGCCACCGATGCCGCGCTCAATCGCCGGGACGATTTCCTGTACGCCCTGTTCGTGCCGGACCGTGCCTCGACCGCCTTCCCGCTGTTCGAACAACCCGACCTGAAGGCGCGGTACCGACTGGAGTTGACGGTGCCGGCACACTGGCAGGCGCTGTCCAACGCGGAGCTGCTGTCGCGCGATCCCGACCCGGGGAACCGTCCGATAGAGCGGCTTGTCTTCGCCGAAACCCTGCCCATCAGTTCCTATCTGTTCGCCTTCGCAGCCGGAGAACTGCAGGTGGAAACCGCCGAACGCGGTGGACGTACCTGGCGCCTGTTCCACCGCGAAACAGACCCGGAGCGGCTGGAACGCAACCGCGATGCCATCTTCGACCTGCATGTCACCGCCCTGGACTGGCTGGAGGACTATACCGGCATCGACTACCCGTTCGGCAAGTTCGATTTCTTTGCCGTGCCTTCTTTCCAGTTTGGCGGCATGGAGCATCCGGGCGCCATCTGGTACCGGGCCGACAGCCTTTTCCTGGATGAGGGCGCCACGCGGGCACGCGAACTGGGTCGGGCCAGCCTGATCGCCCACGAGACCGCCCACATGTGGTTCGGTGACCTGGTGACCATGCGCTGGTTCAACGACGTGTGGATGAAGGAAGTGTTCGCCAACTTTCTGGCCGCGAAGATCGCCGGCCCCGCCTTCCCGGAGCTGAACCTGGACCTGCGCTTCTTCCAGGCACACCACCCCGCTGCCTATGCCGTGGACCGCACGGCCGGCACCAATGCCATCCGCCAGCCGCTGGAGAACCAGCGCGATGCCGGATCCCTGTACGGCGCCATCATCTACCAGAAGGCGCCGGTGGTCATGCGTCAGCTGGAACAGCTGATCAGCGAGGCAACCATGCGGGAAGGCCTGCGGCGCTATCTGTCCGACCACCACTTCGGCAATGCCGGCTGGCCGGAGCTGATCGCGATACTGGATGGACTGACGACGGAAGACCTGTCCGCCTGGAATGCAGCCTGGGTGGAGTCACCCGGCAGGCCCCGGGTGCGCACGCAATGGACCGGTGACGGGATCACGATTTCGCAGAGCGATGATGAAACCGATCGCGGCCTGCGCTGGCCGCAGACTCTGGTGTTGGCCGTGGGCCACAATGGCGAGGTCACCGAGTATCCGGTTACACTGCGAGGCGACAGTGCGCGGTTGTCCCTGCCAGACGTCACCGAACCCGACTTCATCCTGACCGGTGCCGCCGGCATCGGCTATGGACGCTTCATGCTGGACGGGCGCAGCCGCCGCTACCTGCTCGAGAACGTTCACGGGCTGGCGACGCCGTTGCACCGCGCCGTGACGTGGCAACACCTGCGCGAGGACCTGCTGGAAGACGAACTACAGGCCCTGCCGCTGTTCGGGGCCTTGCTCACCGGTGTGCGCCGGGAAGACGATGAACTGCTGGCCCAGCAGATCCTGGGCCTGCTGCAGGGTGTCTGGTGGCGCCATCTGTCCGCCGATCAACGCGAGGCCCGTGCCGGGGAACTGGAGTCCACGCTCTGGCAGGCTCTGGAGAATGCAGGGTCGGCCGGCCGCAAGCGCGCGTACTTCGACACCCTGGTCAACGTCACCCTGTCGGCGCAGGGCGTCCAGCGCCTGCGGCGGATCTGGGAGCAGGAGGAGACGGTGCCCGGACTGCCGCTGCGGGAACCGCAATTCATTGACCTGGCCGAAGCACTGGCATTACGGGAGATACCGGACGCGGA
>JBNJGU010000151.1:0-7447 GCA_051747985.1 Pseudomonadota bacterium
CGGTGGTCTGCCACGGGGCCGGGTCAGTCTGCTGGAAGGCGGAGCCGGCACGGGAAAGACCATCATGGCGCTGCAGTCACTGGTCCATGCGGCGCGGGAACTGGACGAACCCGGGGTGTTCGTGGCCTTTGAGGAACATGCCGGACGTATCAGGGTGAACGCGGCCGGCTTCGGTTGGTAACTCGATGAACTGCCCGAAAACCGGCTGACCTTTCTGGATTGCCAGCCTTCGGTCGACCTGGTCCAGTCCGGCAGCTTTGACCTGGAAGGCCTGTTGGCCGCTCTGGGTGCCGTGGTGGACCGGATCGGCGCGCGTCGTGTGGTGCTGGACGCCGTGGATACCCTGCTGGTTCTGTTACCGGCCCGGCACGACATGCGCCGGGAGGTATACCGGGTGCATGAATGGTTGCTCGAGCGCGATCTCACCGCGATTGTCACCGCCAAGAATCAACAACATGGTCATGTTCCGCCGGAGGTGGACCTGGACTTCATGCAGTTCATGGTCGACAGCGCGGTACAGCTGCGTCACGAGGTGGTCGAGGGGATCTCGCAACGTTCCCTGCGGGTCCTGAAGTATCGTGGTTCGGCCTTCGACGAGAATACTGTGCCTTATGTGATCGGTTCCCGCGGGCTGGAACTGGCCGGCAGCCTCAACGAAAAGAGCCCGCCGCTCACGGTGAGTCAGGAGCGGGTGTCCTCGGGTGTGCCGCGACTGGACAGGATGCTGGACGGTGGCTATCACCGCAGTGCCAGTGTACTGGTGACCGGCGCCCCGGGCACGGCCAAGACGACGCTGGCCGGTGCCTTCATCGAGGCGGCCTGCCAGCGCGGCGAACGCGCGCTGATGGTCAGCTTCGATTCCCGGGTGGAGGAAATCGTGCGCAACCTGGGCTCGGTCGGGATCGATCTGCGGACACCACTCGATCAGGGCACGCTGCGCATGGAGTCGGCCGGCGGCCTGGCCGGCAGCAGCGAGATCCAGCTGATGCGGATCCGCAAATGGGCGGAAGCACACGAAGCGCGGTGTATCGCCATCGATCCCGCTTCGGCGCTGGCCAAGGCAGGCAACGCATTGCTGGCGCACAGCGTCATCCACCGACTGGTCGACTGGTGCAAGTCCCATGAGATCACCCTGGTGACGACCAGTCTGCTGGACCGGGCCTCGGACAGTGAGACCCACACCCCGCTGCACATCTCCACCATTGCCGATACCTGGATCCATCTGGATTATCGGGCGGAGTCGGGCGAGCGCAACCGTGGCCTGTCCATCATCAAGTCCCGTGGCACGGCGCATTCCAACCAGGTGCGGGAGCTGATTCTCGGCGCCGACGGGGTCGAACTGGCCGACGTCTATGCGGCCGGAGGTGAAGTGCTGATGGGGACGCTTCGCATGGAGCGCGAGCGCGCCGAGGCATTGGCCCGGCGCAAGGCAGAACAGGAACATCGCCAGTCCGTGGTGCGTCTGGAGGCGGAATCGAGAGAGCTGGAGCAGCGCATGCGTGCCCTGGAAGAGAGCCTTCGGGGCAAGAACGAGGAGTTGCGCGAGGCGCGGGCCAGCCAGCAGACCGTGGAACAGCTGCTCAGCGACACGGACAACCTGATACGACACAATCGACGGGCGGACCATGGCAGTGATGAGTGAGGATACGGTTCATCTGCGGCTGTACGTGTCAATGGGATCCCCCAATTCCCGCATGGCGATGCGCAACCTTGAAGCGATCCAGCAGCGATATCTGGGAGATCACTGCCGACTGGAAGTGATCGATCTGTTCGAGGAGCCGCTGCGCGCACTGGAAGATGGCGTGATGATGACGCCCATGCTGCTGGTCGTGTCCCGAGACCCGCCTGTCAGCATCACCGGCAATCTCAGTGATCCAGCGCCTTTATTGCAGGCTCTGGAGGTGACACCCGATGAGCGGGCAGGTTGACGAGCTGGCCGGACTGGTCGCGCGGCTTCACGAGATCGAAGACCGGATCGTTGAACTGACCGGTGGGTCGGTCGATGCGGTGATGGACCGGCAGGGCAGGCCCTGGCTGCTGAGCGACGCCCAGAAAGAATTGCGAGAGCGCAGTGAACTGCAACGCCGCTTCTCCGAGCAACAGACCGCTCTTCTCAATGCCCTGCCGGCACATATCGCTCTCCTTGATTCCCGTGGCTGTGTCATCGATGCCAACGAGGCCTGGCGTCACTTCGGTGAAGTCAATGACATGGAAGACCCGGACAAGGGTGTCGGGTACAACTACCTGGACGTGTGCGACGCGGCACCTGCCGACGTTGTCGAGGCGCATGAAGCCGCGGCCGGCATCCGGGCAATTCTGGCGGGAGAGGCCGATTCACTGTCCCTGGAATACCCCTGCCACGAGCCGGACAGGCAGCGCTGGTTCAATCTGGTGGCGGCCCCGCTACGCTCGTACCAGCAGGGCGGGGTGGTGGTCATGCACATCGATATCACCGATCGCAAGGAGGCGGAACTGGAGTTGCAACGTGCCGCCAGTCTGTTCCGGGCCAGTAACGACGGCGTCGTGCTCACGGATTCGCACGGCTTCATCCGTGACGTCAATCCTGCCTATACCCTGATCTCCGGTTTCGACAGCAAAGAACTGCTGGGTCAGCGCGCCAGCGTGCATGCCGGACTCAATGGACCGGAACTGGATTATGAAATCGAGGAGGCGCTGGAAGCGCGCGGTCACTGGAGCGGCGAACTGCGGGCCAGGCGCAAGAATGGGGAAGTCTATGTCCAGGAGGTGTCGGTCTCGGTCATCAACGACGAGCACGGCCAGGTGTTCAACTACATTATCGTCGTCACCGATGTGACCCGGATCAAGGAACATCAGGCCGAGCTGGACCGGGTGGCCCATCATGACATGCTGACCGGACTGCCCAACCGCAGATTACTGACGGATCGCCTTGAACAGGCAATTCGCCACGCGCGCCGGCACGGCGAAACACTGGCGGTATGCTATCTGGATCTGGACCACTTCAAGCCGATCAATGACCGTTGGGGGCATTCCGTGGGTGACCGCGTGCTGATTGAAGTAGCGCGGCGGCTGGAAGCCGGCCTGCGGGAATCGGACACGATTTCCCGTATCGGGGGCGACGAGTTTGTACTGTTGTTGCCGGGCATGGATGGTGTCGGTGAGTTGAACCAGGTGCTGGATCGCCTCCTGGAATCAGTACAGAAGCCATTGGAGGTGGACGGCTACTCGTCCAGTGTGTCATCCAGCATCGGCGTGGCGCTGTTTCCGGAGGACGGTGATGACGCCGATACCCTGCTGCGGTATGCCGACCAGGCCATGTATTCGGCCAAGGCCTCCGGTCGTGACCGTCATGTGCGCTTTGACAGCCGGACATTGCGGCAGTCGGAAGAGCGTCAGTCCGGTCTGCAGTCCGTCGTCGAGGGGCTGGATCACAACCAGTTCATTCTGCATTACCAGCCCAAGGTGGATCTGCGGGACGGCAGTGTGGTCGGCTTCGAAGCACTGGTGCGCTGGCGGCACCCCGAACACGGGCTGCTGTCACCGGCCGAATTCATGGACTTCATCATCGGTTCCGACCAGGAGATCCGTTTCGGGAAATATGTTCTGGAAACGGCGCTGGAACAGCTGATGCGATGGCAGGGGCAGGGTCTGGAGTTGCAGGTCAGTGTGAACGTCAGCGGTAATGAGCTGCGACAGCCGGGGCTGGCCGACCGCATCACCGCCAGTCTGGCGAAGCACGGAGAGATCGATCCCGCCCGGCTTGAGATCGAGGTGCTGGAAACGACGGCGATCAAGGATATCACCCAGGTCCTGGTGACACTGTCCCAGTGCCGTGAGGCGGGCGTGCAGGTCTCGCTGGATGACTTCGGTACCGGTTATTCGTCACTGACGGTGTTCCGGCGCCTGCCCGTGGACACGCTGAAGATCGACCAGAGCTTTGTCCGGGACATGCTGGAAGACAGTGATGACCGCAGTATTGTCGAGAGCGTCATCCACATGGCCCGGGCGTTCAATCGCAATGTGGTGGCCGAGGGCGTGGAGACCATGGAACATGCGCGTGTGCTGCTGAAGATGGGCTGTTTTCAGGTGCAGGGGTACGGCATCGCCCGTCCCATGGAGGCCAGTGCGGTGCCTGGCTGGATCGGTGAATGGCGGCAACGGCGTTCCTGGGAGGCATTGAGCGAACCATATTGAATGCGGGTCATTCACCACGCTGTGCGGCCTTGCGCTTCCGGGTGCGTTCCACGGCCGCGCGGATATCCGCCTGCAGGTCCTGGCGCGACTTCGAGACGGTGGCGGGCGCGGCGCCGGATTCCGCCCCGATGGCCGACCTGGCCGCCAGACGCTCGCGTTGACGGGCCGCTTTCTCTTCCTTCCAGCGGGCCAGCCTGGCATTGCGCGCCTCGTGGCGCCGCCGCCAGTACGCCGACTGCCGGTCCGTGATCCCGGTCTGCCCGTCGGCCGGCTCCACCATGTCGATACAGTCGACCGGGCAGGGGGCGATGCACAGCTCGCAGCCCGTGCATTCGGTTTCCAGGACGGTGTGCATCTGTTTCGCGGCGCCCAGGATGGCATCGGTCGGGCAGGCCTGGATGCACTTGGTGCAGCCGATGCATTCGGCTTCCCGGATGCGGGCCACCAGGCGCGGGCCCGGCTCGCCATGACGTCGGTCCAGAGGCACCGCCGGGCGCTCCAGCAACCGGGCCAGCGCGGCAATCGTGGCCTCGCCGCCGGGCGGGCACTTGTTGATGGCATCGCCCGCGGCGATGGCCTCGGCATAGGGACGACAGCCCTCGTACTCGCAGCGTTGACACTGGGTCTGGGGCAGCAGGGCGTCAATGGCATCGATCAGTTCGGGGTCATTCATGGCGGAAGATTCTAACATGCCCCGGTAATCCGGCAGTTGCGCATTTTTTTTACCCGCCATTTCCAGTAGAATTCCGCCCCCTGAATCCCTTGCGTTACCCGAGTGAGCGAACATGAAAAAATGGCAATGCATTGTCTGCGGCTTCATCTACGATGAGGCGGAAGGCTGGCCCGATGACGGTATCGAACCCGGCACGCGCTGGGAGGACGTCCCGGACGACTGGATGTGCCCGGAATGCGGTGTCGGCAAGGAAGATTTCGAGATGATGGAAATCGACTGATCGTCCGGCCCGTCGGCCCCCCGAATCTGATGTCGAACAAGAGGAACACATTGTGTCAAAGCGCCGAATCCTGGTGACCAGCGCCCTGCCGTACGCCAACGGCCCCATTCACCTGGGTCACATCCTGGAAGTCGTCCAGACCGACATCTGGGTGCGGTTCCAGCGCCAGCAGGGCAATGACTGCGTCTATGTCTGTGCCGATGATGCCCATGGCACCGCCATCATGCTCAGCGCCGAGCGTGAGGGCATCACGCCGGAAGAGTGGATCGGCCGCATGTCGCGCTCGCACCAGGACGATTTTGCCGCGTTCGGGGTCAGCTTTGACAATTACCATTCCACCCACTCGGTGGAAAACCGGCATTTCTCCGAGACCATCTACACGGCGTTGCGCGACAACGGCATGATCGCCACGCGCACCATCCGTCAGCTGTACGATCCGGAGAAAGAACTGTTCCTGGCCGACCGTTTCGTCAAGGGCACCTGCCCCAAGTGCGGGGCCGAGGAGCAGTACGGTGACAACTGTGAAGTGTGCAATGCCGCCTACAGTCCGTCCGAGTTGATCGATCCGCGTTCCACGCTCTCCGGTGCCACGCCGGTGGAGAAAGAGTCCGAGCATTACTTCTTCCGCCTGCCCGAGTTCACCGACATGCTGCGGCAGTGGACCCGCAGCGGGACTCTGCAGGAATCGGTGGCCAACAAGCTCAGCGAATGGCTGGACGCTGGCCTGCAGGAGTGGGACATAAGCAGGGACAGTCCCTATTTTGGGTTTGAGATCCCGGATGCGCCGGGCAAGTACTTCTATGTCTGGCTGGATGCGCCGATCGGCTATATGGCCAGTTTCCGCCACTACTGCGACCGCACCGGCACCGACTTTGACGCGTACTGGAAGCCGGGGCACGACACCGAGCTGTACCACTTCATCGGCAAGGACATCATCAATTTCCACACGCTGTTCTGGCCGGCCATGCTGCAGAATGCCGGATACCGCACGCCGACGAAGGTCCATGTGCACGGATTCATGACCGTCAATGGCAAGAAGATGTCCAAGTCACGTGGCACCTTCGTCAATGCCGGCACCTATCTGGAGTACCTGGAACCGGAGTACCTGCGCTATTACCTGGCGTCCAAGCTGGGCAGTGGCGTGGAGGACCTGGACCTGAATCTGGAGGACTTCATCAGTCGGGTGAATTCGGATCTGGTGGGCAAGGTGGTCAACATTGCCAGCCGCTGTGCCGGCTTCATCCGCAAGGGGTTCCAGGGCCGGCTGTCGGCGGAGGTCGGCGAGCCGGAACTGGTGCGGGAATTCCAGCAGGCGGCCGGTGAGATCGCCGGGCACTATGAGCGCCGCGAGTACAGCCGGGCCGTGCGCCGCATCATGGCGCTGGCCGATCGCGCCAACCAGTACATTGCCGAACAGGAGCCGTGGGTGCTGGCGAAGACCGACAGGGAAGATCCACGCATCCAGAGCATCTGCAGCACCGGCATCAACCTGTTCCGGCTGTTGATGATCTACCTGAAGCCGGTATTACCGGCCATGGCGGAACGCGCCGAGGCATTTCTGCAGGTCGGACCGTTGATGTGGGCCGACACGGAGAACCTGTTGCTGGATCACAGCATCGGCAAGTTCAGGCCGCTGATCACCCGGATCGAACCCGACCGGGTCGAATCCATGATCGAGGCGGGTCGGGAAGAGGCCGACCAGTCGGCCGCCGGCCTGGAGGCTCCCGAAGGCGCCGGTGCCGAGTCGGAGCAGGCCGTGCCATCAGCAGTCGATTCCCCATTGATGAAGGAACCACTGCAGGATGAGATCGAATTCCCGGCCTTCGCCGCAGTGGACCTGCGCGTGGCCCGAATCGCCGAGGCCTCCTATGTAGAGGGGGCGGACAAACTGCTGCGCCTGGGGCTCGATCTGGGCCCCGGTGCTGACGGCAAGCCGGTCATGCGTCAGGTGTTCTCCGGTATCCGTTCCGCCTACCGGCCGGAGGATCTGGAAGGGCGACTGACGGTGCTGGTCGCCAATCTCAAGCCGCGCAAGATGAAGTTCGGCGTTTCCGAGGGCATGGTGCTGGCCGCCGGTCCCGGCGGCGACGAGATCTGGCTGCTGGAGCCGGACGAGGGCGCCCGGCCCGGTATGCGTATCATGTGATCCGGAGCGATTGACGGGACCGGCGAAGTCCGGTTTACTGACCGACTGTCGTCTGAAACCCGGCCTCGTGGCCGGACCGATACCAGGAAGGAAAACCGATGTCCGAGTTGTGGTCTCCCGTCTGTTCCCCCCGTATCCGCCGCCGTCCACTCGCTGCCCTGCTGATGGGCATGAT
>JBNJGU010000152.1:0-7403 GCA_051747985.1 Pseudomonadota bacterium
ACACTCTGCAGAGCACTGTTGTTATCGACTGCACTCATATCACTGTCCCATGCTGAGTACACGCTGCATCATGCTGCGTGCGGCGTTCATGACATCCACATTCATCTGGAACGAGCGCGAGGACGAGATCATGTTGCTCATCTCCTCCACCACATCCACATTGGGATAGAACACCTGGCCGTTCTCGTCCGCCAGCGGATGACCCGGTTCGTAGCGACCTTCCACGGGACGATCACTTTCAACAATGCCATCAATCCGTACCGCTGATTCAGCATCGCCCATGCCGGACATGCCCTGCGGCTGAAACCCGCCTTGCAGCGCCTGCGCCTGAACCGACGAGAAAACCGGATACCTGGCGCGGTATGCCTCTTCCGCGCTGCCTGCCGCGCTGTCAGCATTGGCCATGTTACTGGCGGTGGTGTTCAGCCGGACCGATTGCGCGCTCATGGCCGAACCGGCGATGTCGAATATGCTGCCCAGACTCATGCGTCACTCTCCCTTCAGGGCCTTCATCAGGCCGGTGAACTTGCCGTTGAGAAACTGGAAACTGGCCTGGTGCTCCAGCGCATTGCGTGAGAATGCCGCGTTCTCCAGCTGCGCATCCACCGTGTTGCCATCCACCGAGGGCTGGGACGGGACGCGATACAGTGGCTGCGGCGTCGCTTCCGGGCCCACGCCTATATGCCGCGCATCGGTGGTCTCCGCACCCAGAGCGCCGCCGTTGAAGGCGTCCTGCAGTAGCGCGCGGAAATCCAGATCACGGGCCTTGTAGCCCGGCGTGTCCGAATTGGCGATATTGGCGGCGAGCAGCCCGGAGCGCTGCTCGCGCATCAGCAGCGCCTGCTCGTGAATACCCAGTGCATTGTCAAAACTGATGGCCATCTGACTGCCTCCTGTTGCTTTGCTCAAGTAACAGCAAGAGCTGTGCCACATGAAATACAGACGTATTTTCAGTAGGTTGCAGATCCAGAAGGACAGGAACATGCGACAGGCGGCAAGGTTGTGCCCCCGCCGGCGGCAACGGGAATTGCCGCCCGGCAGGGAAAAGTCACTGTCGCCGGTAGAAGGTGGTGTTGTTGGCCCGCTCCATGCGATACAGGCTGGCAAGCTCGGCCGGCATGGATTCGGAGGCGCCCAGCATCAGATAGCTGCCGGGGCGCAGCGCGGCATGCATGCGGCGCAGGATGTCGACCTTACTCTCGGCCGCGAAGTAGATCAGTACATTGCGGCAGAAGATGATGTCGAACTGTCCCAGTCCGGCATAGCTCTGCAGCAGGTTCAGTTGACGGAAAGACACCCGGGAACGGACCGCCGGGGCCAGCTGGTACTGTCCATCGGCTGTCTCACGGAAGTACTGCCGCCGACGCGCCTCGCTGAGTCCGCGACTGACACTGAGCCGGTCATAGCAGCCGCCACGCGCCGACTCCAGTGCCGCCGACGAGATGTCGGTGGCCACGATCGACGGCTCGCGCATTCCGAAAAATCCCCGGCGCTGACGGAACTCGTCCACAATCATGCTGATCGAGTACGGTTCCTGACCGAATGAGCAGGCCGCCGACCAGATCCGCAGATCATTGCGTTTCTCCTCCAGCAACAGCCGTGGCAGGAGCTCTTCACGCAGGGTGTCGAAGGGGAAGCTGTCACGGAACCAGAACGTCTCGTTCGTGGTCATGGCATCAATGACCCGCTCCCGCAATCCCCGGGTGGTACCCTGCCGGATCTGCTGCACCAGTGCGCTCAGGGTGGCTGCCCGCTGCTCTTCCAGAATGCGGCGCAGCCGGTTGGCCACCAGGTACTGCTTGTTGTCGCCCAGCACGATGCCGCACGCATCGCGCAGAAACACCCGGAAGGCCCGGTAGTCCTCCGGGGCGAAATCATTGTCGGCTGGCGGGTTCATGCGTCCGGGACGATAATCCATGAATGGTTTCAGGCCGCGGTCTGGGCCGCGATTCGGCGTGACAGCTCATCTGGATGGAATTTCGACAGAAAATCGTCGGCCCCGACTTTCTCGACCATGGCCTGATTGAACACGCCGCTCAGCGAAGTATGCAACAGCACATGCAGACGCTGCAGATCCGGGTGATTCTTGATCGACGCGGTCAGCGTGTATCCGTCCATTTCCGGCATCTCGATATCGGAGACCAGCAGCGCGTAGCGACTGACCGGATCCTCGCCGCGCTCCAGCATATCAGACAGGTGTTCCCAGGCCTGGCGGCCATCCTTGAGCACGGTCACATCCATGCCGATAGCCTCACAGCAGCGCCGGATCTGGGCTCGCGCCACGCTGGAATCATCCACCACCAGCACATGTCCGGCGGATGCCTCGCCGGTGTCGCCTTCCCGCGCCGAGGCCACGATCTCGTGATCCGGCAGGGGCACCACTTCAGCCAGGATACGCTCGACATCCAGGATCTCCACCAGCTTGCCATCGACGCGCGTGACGGCAGTCAGGTAGTGCCCGCTGCCGGAGCCACGCGGCGGCGCCAGAATTTCCTCCCAGTTCATGTTGACGATGCGCTCCACGCCACGCACCAGGAAACCCTGCACGGAGTTGTTGTACTCGGAAATGATCACGAAACCCTTCTCCGGCTCGGGCAACGGGCGCCCGCCGATGGCCACGCCGAGGTCCATGACCGAAATGGTACGCCCGCGGATGTAGGCCACGCCACGCACGATATGACTGCTGTGTGGCAACACCGACAGCCGCGGACAGGGCAGGACCTCTTTCACCTTGAACACATTGATGCCATAGAGCTGGCCGGTGCCCAGCTTGAACATCAACAACTCCAGCCGGTTCTGCCCCACCAGTTGGGTCCGCTGGTTCACGCTGTCCATCACTCCCGCCATGTCATTCTCCGTCCTGTCGCGGGCTCACCGGTCGCTCGCCCAATAACACTCTGAAGTGTGTATCGACCACAAATGCCGGAGCATGAGGGCTCATTGCGCTGACCGGCCGATTTCACTGGCACGGAATTTGTATGAATGCCCGTACACCCTGAAAAAGCCGTCACGGGCGGCAGTTTTCTGACGCTGATGGAACAGGCAGGACCGTTTGTCATGAAGCCTCTGGATCACATCATTGAACGCACAGCCGGACGCGGCGTACGGTGGACCCTGCTGTCACTCTGTCTGCTGCTGGCAAGCCTGCTTCCACGAGCGGCGGGCGCAGCCAGTGAGAAGGACACCACAGACCCCGAAATGGATGGGCATGAGCAGATCCAGCGCGCGGTGCATCGGCATCTGGCCGCCTATTTCGATGCGCCGGACGCTCCCCGCGCCGAGATCGAGGTCAACCGGCTGGATCCGCGCCTGCGGATTGACGCCTGCCCCCGGCCACTGGAGACATCGTCCCGGAACCAACAGCGTCCCGCCGGTCGGGTGTCGGTCCGGGTCGAATGCACCGAGCCCGCATTACAGTGGGCGCGCTATGTGCAGGCGACTGTGCAGGTATTCGAATCCGTTGTCGTGGCCACCCGCACACTGCGCCGGGGAGAAAGACTGCAGGCGCGGGATATCGAGCTACGCGAGATCGACACCGCCAGGTTGCGCGACACGGTGTACCGGTACCCCGAACGGGCCGAAGGCATGGCCGTCCGCCGCACCATCGCGGCCGGCAGTCCGCTGACCGCGGGCAGCGTCACGGAGCCGGTGCTGATCGAGCGTGGCGATACCGTTTCGATCACGGCCGAAAGCGGCACTGTGCGGATCCGGCATCAGGGTGTAGCATTGCAGGATGGCGTGATGGGAGAGCGTATCAGGATACGCAACCAGCGCTCCGAACGGGTCATACAGGCTACCGTGACTGATGACGGCGAAGCCCGCGTGGCCTTCTAAAGTTATGACGCGGGATGCCGACAGACTGGATAACAGAAGGGTCGTGATCGTTGACGGACATGGACCCGGACTGTCACATTGCACGACAGAGGTTGGACTATGAGCATCAACACCATCGGCGGCAATGCCACACCAAGCGACCCGCGCAGCAGCGGCGCCCAATCGGGTGGCAACCGCACCGACAACAACGGTCCGGACAATCGTCCCGCGGGTAACAGCAGCGCCGACACGGTCAACATCAGCACCAGTGCCGGGGACCTGCAGGCCATGGAAGCCCGCCTGGCCGAGCTGCCCGAAGTGGACCGGGGACGGGTCACCGAACTGCGCAGCCAGATCGCCAGTGGCGAATACCAGATCGACAGCCAGCAGGTCGCCGACCGGCTGCTCGCCTTCGAATCGGATCTCTGAGCGGAGTAACGGTCCATGGACATCGGTTCACTACGGACACTGCTGGAGCAGGATCTCGACAACGCCCGTCGCCTCAGCCGTCTGCTGCTGGACGAGCGCCGTCTGCTGGAACAGCGCGATGTCCGGGAGCTGGATCGTCTGCTTGGGGACAAGGCCACGCTGCTGGCGCGGATGGAGAAGCACGACGGACTACGCCGGAGACGGCTGGAGCAGGCCGGATATGATGTCGACCGCAGCGGACTGCAGGCCTGTTGTCGTGACCTGGATCATCAGCATGGAGGGGCACTGGACGGGCTGTGTGAGACCCTGTTCACGGAACTGGCACACTGCCGCGAGGCCACGGAGATCAATGCCAACATCGTGCACCGCAGCCGTCATAACAATGCACGCCTGCTCGAACTGATCCGGGGCGGAACCGGCCACCCGGACCTGTACGGCCCCCGCGGCACAGCCGGCGCCCGCCCGGAGAATCGCACACTGGGCAATGCCTGACACCACGGAAGGGATCGAATGACCTTCGATGACAACCCCGACCGGTATTACACCAATCCCGGCGACATCTTCACGGTCTTCCGGGCACTGCAGGCCGACCGCTCCACCATCAATGTCCAGTTTGATGAGGATGGCCCCCTCCATAACTCCCTGATCCTGGAAGCCCGCCTGCGCGAGCGTATCCTGCTGTTCGATGAACTGACTCCGGCGTCCGCCAACGAGCGCGCCCTTGCCGGCGAAACATTCAGCATCCGCGCCAGCGTCAATGGCATTCGGGTCTATGCACCGGGATTGCATGTACTTTCCGGTCACCGGGACCGCTCCGGCATCTACTACCGCGTCGCCTTTCCGGACCGTCTGTTGTACCTGCAAAGACGCAACGCCTACCGTGTCCCGGTCCCGGCCCGACTGGCCCTGACCGCGCGCTGCCACTTCGAGGATCGACCGCCACAGGATGCCGGGCTGGAGAATCTTTCCGCCACCGGCGTGCGCCTGCGGCTGCAAGGATCGCTGGAACCTCCGCTGCCGCCTGGCGCGTCATTGCGTATACGGTTGCCACTCCCGGCTCCCGAACAGGACGTTCTCGAGCTGCGCTGCTCCATGGTCCATCAACAATACGACCGCGGCCGTCAGTTGACGTTCTGCGGCTGTCGCTTTGAAGACCCTGGCCGCGCCGAGCAGATCACGCTGAATCGCGTGGTGACGCAGATGCAACGTGATTCCCTGGTGTGAGCACCGGAGGCGGCGCGTCGCCGAGCCAGTCCCGCAGCCGAGCCAGTTTCGACAGATCCGCGGCGCGGTCCACATCCCAGCCCGGTGCCAGTTCGCACCAGTCGGTGCCCGATTGCCGGAGCCGCTGGCGGGTCAGGTCCAGTACCGCCGATGTTCCCCAGGGCATGTCGGAAAAATCCAGCCACCGCGGATCATCCAGCCCGAGCAACACATAGCCACCGTCTTCCGCGGGCCCCAGGACCGCATTGCGACCGTCGTGAAGTGCCGCCAACGCCTGCCCCAGTGCGGCCGCGTCCACGGACGCGCAGTCGGCCCCCAGCAGAATGACATGACGGCTGTCCCGCAGGGCCTGGTCCACTGCAAGGGCCATGCGCTCTCCCAGGTCACTACCGGTCTGCCGCAGCGGTGCCAGGCCATCGGACAGGGAAAGGAACAGCGGATGGACAGGGTCGCCGGCCACGCAGAAACGCCAGGGACACAGCCCGCTTTGTGAGACCATGCGCGCGCTGTGACGGATCAGGTCCTCGTGCAGACGCAATGTTCCCTCCTCGCCCAACGCTCCCTGCAGTCTTGTCTTGACCTGCCCCCGGACCGGCTCGCGCGCGAACAGCAACAACATGGTATCCGGGTAGTGGACTGACCGCTTCATGGCCCGGCTCCGTAACGGCCCCCTGGCAGACCTCCATAGTACATCCGGTGCAATCTGTGTGGACTGACGCCCAGGGTGAACAGCAGACGCAGCCACCACATCTGCAGCACCGTGCGCACGACGCCGTCGCGCTCCCAGCGACGGCTGGATGTGACCACCCGGTCCTCCAGACAGACCGGCCGCGCGATACGCCGCAGCGCCTTGCTCAGGGCCACATCCTCCATCAGCGGTATGTCGGGAAAGCCACCCACCTGCTGAAATGCCTTGCGCGAGACGAATATCGCCTGGTCACCCGTGGCGACTCCGCTCCAGCGTGAACGGCGGTTGATCCAGGACTCGATGCGACGGAACGCCGGCTCTTCACCGGACAGCTTCACATCGAAACGGCCCCAGACCGCCTCCCCGGACCGCAACACCTGCTGTATACGCTCCCCGGCATTGTCCGGCAGCAGCGTGTCGATGTGCAGGAACAGCAGGATGTCACCCCGGGCCGCTTCCGCCCCGGCATTCATCTGCCGGGCCCGACAGGGTGGCGCACTCAGCGACTGATCGACAAGCTCCTCCACCTCGGCGGGCCCACCGTCGGTGCTGCCGCCATCGACCAGGATCAGTTCATGTTCCTCCCCGCGCAACGGCTGCAGCCAGGGGAGATGCCGGCACAACGCCTCGCGCTCATCCAGCACCGGGATGATGATGCTGATGAGTGGGCCCGAGGTGAACTCGCCTTTTCCTGATGGTGTTTTCTGCAACGGTCTGCACCCTGTACCTGCGGAGAAAAATCCCGAGACTACTGTGAAGCGGTGGAACGGTAAACCACTTCCCCCGGAATCGGCGTATTTTCCATGAAAAGGGGTGGTAAATCACGTTTTCCGGGCGGATAATATGCGCCCATCAAATCGGGCATTCAGTAGGCAGTACTCTGGCAGTCATTCATGATGAATGTTGAAAATTTCTACATCGTCGCGACCGACCCCCACGACTCGGCGCTACAGGTGAACATCTCTGGTCCGTACCTGACCCGACGTGCCGCCCAGGCAGATCTGGAAGCGGCCATCGAGGAAGCCACGGAGCTGGACCCCTGTGCCCGCACCTATCACTACGAAGTCTGCAGGCTGGCCTGTCAGAAGCCCGGCGTGATTCAGCACATGGCCAGCCATGCGCGGGCGGGCAACGGCACGCAGCCGGCGAGCAATTCCCGCTAGCGGGTCCTGGACACCAGCCGGTCACTACCCCGGCTCGCCCACGCCCCCATGGCCATCAGGGCACCACTGCAGGCGAATGTCAGACG
>JBNJGU010000153.1:0-7384 GCA_051747985.1 Pseudomonadota bacterium
ATGCCTACCGCCGTATCCGCAATACCGCCCGTTTCCTGCTGTCGAACCTCAATGGATTTGAGCCGGAGCGGCATCTGGTGGCGCCGCGCGAGATGCTGGCGCTGGATTACTGGATCACCCGTCAGGCCCAACAGCTGCGTGACAGCGTGCAGGAAGACTACCGGCAGTATCATTTCCTTGGCGTATACCAGAAAGTACACAACTTCTGTGTCAATGAGCTGGGCAGTTTCTATCTGGATGTGATCAAGGATCGCCAGTACACCACCCAGGCCACCAGTCTGGCCCGTCGATCTACACAAAGTGCCATGTACCACATTGTGGAGATACTGGCCCGGTTGATCGCGCCCATTCTCAGCTTCACCGCTGATGAGTTATGGGAGCATATACCCGGTGAACGCGCCGATGCTGTGTTTCTGGCCCGTTTCGATGAAGGACTGGAGGCGTTGCCACAGGCGCATGAACTGGACGACACGTTCTGGCGGCAGATCATGGCGGTGCGTACGGCAGTGAACCGGGAGTTGGAAAACCGACGTGCGGCCCGTGAGATCGGCTCCGGACTGGGGGCCGAGGTCACATTGGACTGCCAAGCGGAGTTGGCGGATCAACTGGCCCGTCTGGGCTCCGAGCTGCGTTTCGTGTTGCTGGTTTCCGAGGTCACCGTCAATATCGCGGAGACCGCGCAAGACGTGGCCGATGTGCCCGGTCTCGGTGGTATCCATGTGCAGCCTTCGGCACACGCCAAATGTGCGCGCTGCTGGCATCACCGACCCGATGTGGGACAGCACGAGGCGCACCCGGAGTTGTGCGGGCGCTGCGTGGAGAATGTGGATGGAAACGGAGAAGAGCGCCTCTATGCCTGAGACCGGTGATGACGGAGCGACCATCGCTCACGGGGCCCGTGTGACCCTGCATTTCTCTCTGGCGCTGACCGATGGTACGGAAATCGATTCCAACTACGAGCGTGAACCGGCCACGTTCGTGGTCGGCGACGGTTCCCTGTTGCCGGGTTTCGAGGCGGCGCTGGGCGGACATCGGGCCGGTGACCGGGTGCGGATACGTCTGTCCGAGGACAGCGCCTTCGGCGCCGTCAATCCGGAGAACATCCAGACCTTCAACCGCGAGCGTTTTGCGGCAATGATCGCCCGCAGCCCGGAGCCAGTGGTGCCGGGCACGGTATTGGCCTTCGCCGATGGTGCCGGCAACGATATACCCGGTGTGATACAGTCGATTGATGAAGAATTGATGGTCGTGGATTTCAACCATCCACTGGCCGGGCGCGAGATTGACTTCTCCGCCGATATACTTGCAGTCATTCCGGCCGGAGTGCAGGCCGTGGAGGTACGATGAGCATGGCGACACAGGAGCAGGGCGCTGTCACGGGGACCGTTACGCCCGGCGGCGACATCGAGATCCGTCTGGCGAACCCTCGCGGCTTCTGTGCCGGAGTGGACCGTGCCATCGATATCGTCAATCGGGCGCTGGATGTCTACGGGGCCCCGATCTACGTGCGACACGAAGTGGTACATAACAAGTTTGTGGTCGATACCCTGCGTCAGCGCGGCGCCATTTTTGTGGATGAACTGGATGCGGTGCCACGCCAGGACAGCCTGGGCCGCGAGCCGATCGTCATCTTCAGTGCCCATGGTGTCTCCCAGGCAGTGCAGAAGGACGCGAATGAACGCGGTTTCAGGGTCTTTGATGCCACCTGCCCACTGGTCACCAAGGTGCACCTGGAAGTCAGCCGGTACAGCCGGGAAGGGCGTGAGTGCATCCTGATCGGCCATGCCCGCCACCCGGAGGTGGAGGGCACCATGGGACAGTATGACCGTGGCAATGGGGGTGACATCTACCTCGTGGAATCGGTGGACGACGTCGCCACGCTGAACGTGGATGATCCCGACCGACTGGCCTATGTCACCCAGACCACGCTGTCCATGGATGATACCTCGCGCATCATCGATGCGCTGCGGCAACGGTTCCCCCGAATAGAAGGTCCCAGGAAGAAAGACATCTGTTACGCCACCCAGAATCGTCAGGATGCGGTCAAGCAGCTGGCGCTGGAATGCGACCTGCTGCTGGTGGTCGGTTCCCCCAACAGCTCCAACTCCAACCGTCTGCGCGAGCTGGCCGAGCGTATGGGCTGTGAAGCCCATCTGATCGACCGCGTGGACGACCTGCGGCCGCAGTGGTTTGACGGCAAGCGCCGCTTCGGCATCACGGCTGGAGCCTCGGCGCCCGAGATCCTGGTCCGGCAGGTGGTCGACCGCCTGCGGGACATGACGGGGGTGACTCCGCACGAGCTGGACGGGGTGAAGGAGAACATCGTGTTCCGCATGCCGCGGGAGCTGGCGGACTGACGGGAGAGGGTATGGGTGCCGCGAACCGGCGCGAGCAAGACAGACGAGAGCGCGCCGAAGCCATACTGGATGCCGCCGAGTGCGTGTTCTTCGACAGGGGTTTTCATCAGACATCGATGGACGAGATTGCCAGGAAGGCACGGATGAGCCGGGCTCTGCTGTATGTCTACTACCGTGACAAGGCGGCCATCATGCGGGGCATCATGCTGCGCGCCGCGCAGGCCATCGAACGGCGTTTCGAGGCGGCCCGTCAGGCCGGAGGAACCGGTCTGGAGCAGATCGGGCGGATCGGACAGGCCTACTATGCCTTCTCTCGTGAACAGTCTGAATATTTCGATGTGTTGACCGACCTCAATACCTTTCCGGTACCCGAGGAGGCCGGTGACGAGCAGATGCGGGCGTTGGGTGAGTGTCAGACACGCATCACCGCCATCATGGTGCAGGTCCTGCGAAACGGTCGCGAAGATGGCAGTATCTGCGCGCGACGCGTGGATGACCCGGTCAGGACCGCGTTCATGCTGCAGGGCATGCTGCATGGCGTGATCATGCAGACCCGCGGACCCCGCTACTGGGAGGCGACACCGGACAGTTATCCGTATCCGGAATGTGACACACTGGTACAGTACTCCATTCACATGATGAGTGAAGCGATGAAAAACCCGATGACAGACGGACAGGAGGTGTGAATGGCGCTTACTGAATCGACGATGTTGCCGCTGGGAACACCGGCGCCGGATTTTTCCCTGCCGGACACCGACGGACAGATCGTGCGACTGGCGGATTTCGAGGACCGGCCGGCCCTGTTGGTCGCGTTCCTGTGTAACCACTGTCCTTTTGTACGGCATCTGCGCGACGGACTGGCCGATTTCGCCAGGGAATACACGGAGAAAGGTCTGGGCGTTGTGGCGATCAGTGCCAACGATGTGTCCGCCTATCCGCAGGATGGTCCCGAAGAGATGGCCCGCGAAAAGGAAGAGGCCGGCTATGTGTTTCCGTATCTGTATGATGAGACACAGAATATTGCCCGCTCCTATGCGGCTTCCTGCACCCCGGATTTCTTTCTGTTCGACCAGCACCGCCGCCTGGTGTACCGGGGACAATTCGACGGTAGTCGACCGGGCAATGACGTGCCGGTGAGCGGGTCCGACCTGCGTGCCGCGGTGGATGCGGTGCTGGCCGGCAATCAAGTGCCGGAGGAGCAGAAGCCCAGTATCGGATGTAACATCAAGTGGAAGCGATGAAGCGTAATTCGCGCGCCCTGTTGCCTTTACTGATGGCCGCGCTGCTCACCGGTTGTCTCGGGACGGTGGTGGGAACCACCGCGGATGTGGCCATCGAGGTAGGCAAGTTGCCGTTCAAGGTGGCGGGTGCCGCGGTCGATGTGGCGACCGGAGATGACGAGGACGATGACAAACAGTAGTGGACCACCTGGTTCAACTGCCGCCAGTCCTCGACATCACCGGTCGCCGGCCGATCAGTCCGGCTGTTCCGCGGCTTCCTCGGCGCGGGCACCCGACAGAATTCCCATCAACGCATAGTTGCCTTCGTGACAGGCGTATTCGTAGATCTCACCATCGTCAGCCGTGTAGTTGATCACCGCCGTCCACGGTCTCTCCCAGGTGGACGGGTCCTCCAGAGTGAACTGGTATTCCAGCACATCCGGTGCCACCCGTGTATAGCGCTCGGTGAAGACCCGGTTGGCCCCGGCACCGCGGAAGCGGCTTTCATCGGAGAAATTACGGGTTTCGACCACCAGCGTGTCATCGTCCCAGTAACCGCGTGAGTCGCCGTGCCACAGTTCCACCCGTTCGTCGAGGTGGGGCCGGTCGGTGAGCGGAATCACCCGAACGTCATGGATCATCTCCTGGATGATGGCGACGGTATCCTCGCTCTGCACGATCTGGTAATAGCTGTTATAGCCGGCCATGATGTAGGGCATGCCCCAGGTGATGCAGCGTTCCTGCAATGGACGGTCCGTGTAGTCTCCGGCGGAGCTCTCTCGACGCTGGCGTGCCTCGCGGGCCAGACGTTCCTCTGCTTCGGGCGTCATGGCGGGCAGTCGCCCGTCGGGTGGATCGACAATCAGTGATGTGCGGTTTTCCAGATTGCGATCGACCATCCAGTTCTGGTCATAATTACCGGTGGCCGGATCATAGGATTCCACCTCTCCAGTAATCACGGCGTTGAGAAAACCATCGCCGAACAGTGCATCACCATCGCCTGACTGGATGCGCTGTGCTTCATCCTGCAGTCGGGCGTACTCTTCGTCAGTCAGTGTGGCACGATTGCCGAACACTTCCGGGCGCTGCAGCGGCGTGCTGCTGTTGTTGGCCCAAACACCCTGCAGATCCGGTTGACCGTGTATGGTACGTGGCACTTCCCAGTCGTCATCCTGTTGTGCCACGGCAGTGCCGCTTACGGCAGCCCCCATAGTGGCACAGAGCAGCGGGATCATCAGGGGGCGTGACCTATGCAGTGGATTCCTGTTCATGGTTCTGGTCTCCATCGGGCTTATCGAAGGTTGAAAGGCAGACCGCGCGGCGGCTCCCGGTCCGGGTCGGCGTCGCGGCTCAGGTGGCCGTAGATCAGTTCCTCGGCAAACTCCACGCACTTGAACTCCATCAACTGTGCGTTGTCTTCCATGCGCCGGTAGAGTGGCAGCTCCATGGTCCAGGACCGGGTGAAGGTTTCCGGGTCATGGATCTCCGCCTCGTAACGGATCAGATTCGGAGATTCCATGGTGTAGCGTTCGATCACCTCGAGCTGGTCGCTGTGGTGATTGCCGGCGTGATCGAACCAGGTGTGCGGCATGAAATCGGTGACGCGGATCACCAGCGTGTCGTCTTCCCAGTGTCCACGTGAGTGCCCCATCCAGGCTGGTACCGGGCCGTCAAAGTCAGGCCGGTCCATGTAGACAATACGCATGGCACTGGCAAATTCGTACGCCATGGTGATGTGGTCGGTCGACTGCACGATCTGGAACGGGAAGGGCATGTAGTTGGCCCGGGGTACACCCGGCATGTAGCACTTCACCACCGGATCCAGTGCCAGCCAGTCTTCCCGGTTGGCATCGCGTTCCGCCAGGGCTTCCTCCGTGTACGGAAGGGGACCGTCCCGGACCACGCCGAGGCTGGGGCGTATGGCGCCCAATGCACCCCATCGGTAGTCGGGGCCGTGATCGGCCGCCTGGGGCTCGATGTTCCAGTTGGCGTTGCTCATGGTCTGCCACAGCCCGCTGAGATCGGGTGTGCCGTCGGGCAGTCGGGGGATGTCCTGGGCCAGCGTGGTGGAAGCGCAGAAAAAAGCGGTCAGACAGCCGGCGGCCATCACTGCACGGCGCAGCGGTGCATGCATCGGGAACTCCTTACACAATATTGTCATTATTATGGTCGGGATCACGGTTCAGCGGTCGTTTGCCGATGAACATGAACCCGTTCAGTCTGTCCCGAATATCACATGATGCCGTGCGGAAATCAAGGCCGGGCGTCGTTTCAACGGACCACGAAAATCGATACGTCGGAGTGTCGTACCAGCCAGGCGGCATTGGAGCCGATCAGGTGCAGCCGGTCGGATACGCCCGGCACATGCGACGCCATGACCACCAGGTCGGCGCCGGTCTGCCGCAGGCCTTCCAGCAGCTTGTGATCAAGTTCCGCCGGCACATCCACGCTGGACAGTGTCAGGCTTTCGGTCTCGATGCCATGGCGTTCACCCTGTTTGCGGGCAAAGTCCCGCATGGCCTTTTCGAACTGTTCCGGATTGGCTGCCACCTCGTTCGGTGCACGACCCGCCACGGCCACATAACACACCGGCACCGAATAGCTGGTGGCCAGCTCGGCGGCCCCGTGCAGGGCCTTTTCCATGTTGTCGACGTGTTCCAGGTCCACGGGAACCATGATTTTTCGGTACATCAGCCAGCCTCGCTCTGTGGTTCCAGTACTTCGTTCAGTTGCAGGAGTATGCGTTCGTGATGCAGCCCCCTGGCGAGACTGACGCACATGGCCAGCAGCACCAGTGTGAAGGGCAGGCCAGTACTGACCGCGGCGGCCTGCAGCGCCTGCAGTGCGGCGCTGCCTCCGACGGTCAGCAGCACGGCGGCGATCACGCCCTGGGTGGAGGCCCAGAACACCCGCTGGGTCACGGGCGCGGTGGTCTTGCCCCCGGCGGTGATGCTGTCGATGACCAGAGAACCGGAGTCCGATGAGGTCACGAAGAACACCAGTACCAGGCAGATGCCCAGGAACGAGGTGATGCCGCTGAGGGGCAACTCGGTCAGCATCTGGAACAGCGCCAGTGACTCATCCGTGATGCCCTCCGCCAGCGCACCGACACCGTCGGCTGCCTGATCGATACCGGAACCACCAAAGGCACTCATCCAGATGATGGTGACCACCGTGGGTACGATCAGCACCGCGGTCAGGAACTGTCGTACCGTGCGGCCGCGAGAGACCCGGGCGATGAACATGCCCACAAAGGGTGACCAGGAAATCCACCAGGCCCAGAAGAAGATGGTCCAGTTGTGATAGAAGGTTTCGTCCGTGCGGCCCACCGGATTGCTCAGCGGAAGAATGTTCTCCGCGTAGCCGGCGATGGTGGTGCCGACATTGCCCAGAAAAGCGGTCAGCGAACTGGCCAGGATCACGAAAAACAGCAGAAGGAACGCGAACACCATATTGATGTTGCTGAGCAGCTTGACCCCGCCATCGATGCCGCGCACCACGGATATCAACGCCAGTCCGGTAACACTGATGATGATCAGTACCTGGGTCAACAGGCCGCCACTGATGTTGAACAGGAAGGACAGGCCGCCCGCGGCCTGCTGCGCCCCCAGGCCCAGCGAGGTGGCCAGACCGAATATGGTGGCCAGCACCGCCACCGTGTCGATCACGTCGCCCATGCGCCCCCATACCCGCTCTCCCAGCAGAGGATAGAACGTGGAGCGGATGGTCAGTGGCAGACCCTTGTTGTAGGTGAAAAACGCCAGTGACAGTGCGACCACGCCATAGATGGCCCAGGGATGCAGCCCC
>JBNJGU010000154.1:0-7171 GCA_051747985.1 Pseudomonadota bacterium
CGAGTATCGATTCTCAAGTAACCTTACCGGCGGGCAACTTTAACGAATGTGTAAAAACCGAATTCAGCGGTTCAAACACGGTAAAGTTGAAGGAGGCTCCAAGGTTTTATTGGCTTGAATCCAAGGAAAAAGAGGTGTTGCGGGTTGATCACTCATCAGCGTAATGCCTGTCGACCGTTGAATGCATGACTCAGCGTACCACCGTCCACGAACTCCAGCTCTCCTCCCACCGGGACGCCATGAGCGATGCGGGAGATAGGGAACGGGCGTCCGTCCAGTTGTTCGGCGATGTACCACGCGGTGGCCTCGCCTTCCACGGTCGTGTTGTTGGCCAGTATCAGTTCCTGCAGCGGCAGCCGGTCAGCCAGCTCGAACAACTGGTCCAGTCCCAGTTCATCCGGACCGATACCATCCAATGGGGACAGTCGTCCCATCAGCACAAAATACAGCCCGCGATAACTGGCGGTCTGCTCGATGGCATGAATGTCCATGGGAGATTCGACCACGCACAGCAGCGATCGGTCGCGGCCGGGGTTGTCGCAGATATGGCAGTATTCTGCCTCGGTCAGGGTCCGGCACTGGCGGCAGTTGACCACCGATTCCATGGCCTGCTCCAGCGTCCGGCCCAGGACACGCCCACCCTCGCGGTTGCGCTCCAGCAGATGCAGGGCCATGCGCTGCGCCGATCGCGGGCCTACACCCGGCAGGCAGCGCAACGCGCTGACCAACTCTTCCACCTGGGGACTGAAAAACATGGGCAGTAACTCGTCAGAACGGGAATTTGAAGCCTTCCGGCAGATTCATGCCCTCGGTGAGACCACCCATCGCATCCTTGTTCTGTTCTTCCAGCTTCTTCACGGCATCATTGATCGCCGCCGTGATCAGGTCCTCGACGATCTCCCGGTCCTCCTGCATCAGTTCCGGGCTCAGGCTCACCTGACGGGCATCATACCGACCGTTCATGGTCACACGGACCATGCCCGCGCCTGCCTCGCCGGTGACTTCCCGCTTGCGGGCCTCTTCCTGCGCCTGCTGCATCTTCTCCTGCATCTGGCGCGCCTGTTGCATCAATTGATTGATATCCGTCATGCCTACCTCTCTTCGGAATATTGCAGCGATGATTCATCCAGCTGCGCGTGGAACCGGTCCATTATTTCACGAACACCGGGGTCATTGGAAAACTGTCGCAATGCCGCGGCGGCCCGCTCCTGCTTCAGACGCTGGCGGCGCGCCGCCGGCGACTCCTGTTGCGAGGCGGCGATCTCGACCCGGACGTTGACCGGTTGGCCGAAATAGCCTCCCAGCGCGCGGGCAAAGAGCCGATCATGCTCTTCCGGTCGATACAGGGCACTCTGGCCGGGATCCAGCACCAGATGCAGGTCACTGGCGATACAGTTCTCCAGCGCACAATTGGCCAACACGTTGCCCGCCACGCCATGAAGCCCCACGGCACGGACCACATCCACCCAGTTCCGGTTATCCAGTTGCGCCAGTGTGACGGCCGACGACTCATCCGCCCGGGCCGGGGTCTCTTCATCCGCGGACGAAGGCACGCCGTCCGCTTCCGCGGCGGATACCGGTTCGACGACGGGTTCAGGCGCGGAATCGGTCGTCGGAGCGGGATCTGTATCCGGTCCGCGGGCCGGCTCTGACGGGGTTTCCGGTGTCGGTTCCGGCGCGGGCCGGGCGGCTTCGGTCGTGGACGGCCTCAGGTCAGGCTTTTTTTTTTCGTCCTGATCCGGTTCGGCTGTCTCGGGTGGCATGCCGGCGGGGTCCGGCGTGAACGCCAGCATGCGCAACAATCCCATTTCGAAGACCATGCGGCGGTCCACGGCGATGGTCATGTCCTGCAGGGTCTGCAAGGCCATCTGATACCACAGCTGCACGTCCTCCGCCGGCAGCTGCCCGGCCAGATCGATCACTGCCCGGCGATCTCCCTGACTGTTATCCAGCGCCTCCGGCACGGCCTGGGCCACCGCCAGGCGATGAAACAATGCCAGCAGCTGCTCCAGCTGCCGACGGTAGTCGGGATTGCTTTCCGCCAGCGTGGCCACCATTTCCAGAATGCGCTTGCCATCCTGGTCGCGCAGCGCCTCGACCAGACCGAAGATGATGCGCTGATCTGGCGTGCCAAGCAGGTCAATGACCGTGGCCTCGCGTACCTGCCCCTCACCGAAGGAAATGGCCTGGTCCAGCAGGGTCAGGGCATCGCGCATGCTGCCACCGGCGGCATTGGCCAGATGCCAGAGTGCGGCTTCCTCGCTGGCGATATCCTCGGCTTCCAGGACCATCCGCAGGTAGTCGACAATCTTCTGCGGCGCCAGATTCTTCAGGTTGAACTGCAGGCAGCGCGACAGAATGGTGACCGGCAGCTTCTGCGGATCGGTGGTCGCCAGCAGGAATTTCACATGAGACGGCGGCTCTTCCAGCGTTTTCAACAGGGCGTTGAAACTGTGGGTGGAGAGCATGTGCACTTCGTCGATCAGGTAGACCTTGAAACGACCCTTTACCGGCGCGTACTGGACATTGTCCAGCAGGTCACGGGTATCCTCGACCTTCGTGCGCGACGCCGCATCCACCTCGATCAGGTCCATGAAACGTCCGTTGCTGATCTCGACACAGGCATCACAGCGGTCACAGGGGGTCGCGCTCACCCCTTCCTCGCAGTTCAGGCATTTGGCCAGGATACGGGCAATGGTGGTCTTGCCGACGCCGCGTGTTCCGGTGAACAGGTAGGCGTGATGGAGGCGTTGATGATCCAGGGCATGCGCCAGGGTCTGCAGAACGTGTTCCTGGCCCGCCAGTTCCCGGAAGGTTTTGGGGCGCCATTTCCTGGCCAGTACCTGATAACTCATTGCGGGCCCAGACCTAGACATTGGGGATTGCGGCTTCCGGTGCCGGCGTATGTCGCGGAGAACCGGGTGATTCGAATCCGGGTGGCACTTCCTGCCAGCCACACCACGGCACATGAGTCAGTTGCTACCGTTGCTCCCTTCCGGGCCTGGCGGGGTTCACAACCTGTCATTGCGCGGGGACCGGCAGAAAATGCCGTCGACCATGATGCAGCACCCGGCGCTGCATCACAGGGCGCATTATCAGGAAAAGCACCCGCCGAATCAAGGGAAGGCCGGAAAAAGTCCGGCCTCCACCGCTCTGGCACTCAATCCGCTTCCGGCAATGCCAGCGCCAACAGGCGCGTGGTGGGACCGGCACCCGCCGCCATGACGATATACTGACGCCCGTCGATCCGGTAGCTGATCGGCGTACCGGTCGGCGGCAGCGGCAGATCCATCTCATGCACCACCTCGCCGGTCATCTTGTCGAAAGCACGGAATACGGGCCGGCCGGCGTCCAGCTGTCCGACAAACAACAGGGATTCCGTCAGTAACGGGCCATTCTTGCTCACATTGCCGACCGGTCCCGGATCCTCCACGCCCATGTCGATCAGACGCTGGCGGATGCCCTCGCCATGCGGAACCTGCCAGACATGCTCACCGGTATCCAGGTCGATGGCGGTGATGCGCCCGTACGGCGGCTTCGTCAACGGCAGATTCCGTGGTCCATCAATGGTGAAACTACGGTCGCGGATATATCGGTAGTCGGACTCACCGGGCTCGGGTTCACGCAGTTTGATGAATCTCGGCAGTGTATAGGACGGGATATACTGAATGTTGGTCCGCGGGTCGACCGCCGCCCCCCACCAGCCGGCACCGCCACTGTAGCCGGGTACCATCACCATGCCACGCGTCGACGGTGGCGTGTACAGTTCTCCATAGTCGACACCTTCCAGCTGCTCCAGCGCCTCCGCGCGCAGTTCCGGGGTGTAATCGATCAGCGTCTCGTCCGTCAGCCCCTGGGGCTCAAAGGGTGCCGGTCGGGTCGGGAATGGCTGCGTCGCGGCGGTGCGCTCACCCGGCACATCACTCTGCGGCACCGGCCGCATCTCGATGGGCCAGACTGGCTCACCGGTCAGTCGATCGAAGACGAACACGAAACCCTGCTTGCTGATCTGGGCCACGGCTCTGATCGGCTCTCCGTCCACCTCGATGTCCACCAGATTGGGCGCGGCCGGCAGGTCATAGTCCCACAGGCCGTGACGGGTGGTCTGGTAATGCCAGACCACCTCGCCGCTGTCGATATCCAGAGCCACGAGACTTTCGGCATAGAGGTTGTCTCCCTTTCTATGTCCGCCGTACCAGTCATTGGCCGGCGTGCTGGTCGGCAGGTAGACCAGCCCTGCTTCCGGGTCGGCGCTCATCAGCGTCCAGACATTGGCGCCACCCATGAAGCGCCAGGACTCGTCCTCCCAGGTTTCCGCTCCGGCCTCGTCCTCCCGCGGAATGACATGGAACATCCACTTGCGCTGCCCCGTGCGGGCATCGAAGGCCCGGACATGTCCGGGCGGGATCTGATCGCGGAACCGGGGCACGTCGTGCAGTGACGAGCCCACCACGAGCGTGTCATTGACAATCAATGGCGGGGAGATGTTGCCATAGTTGCCGATGGCGGCGTCCGTACCCAGGCCTTGCTTCAGATCGACCCAGCCCTGATCGCCAAAGACAGGATCCGGCTCGCCGGTGGCAGCATCAAGCGACCAGAGAATGCCATCGTTGGCCGCCATGAAGACACGTGACTCCTCTCCGTCACTCCAGAAGGATACGCCCCGGTGATTGTTGTTGTAGTTCGGGTGACGACCCCGTCGCCAGGAGCCACTGTCGAACACCCACAGTTGTTCACCACTGACCGCGTCCACGGCCGCCACATGGCCGAGTGACGTGCTGACGTACAACACTCCGTCCACCATGATCGGAGTGGCCTTGTACTCGGCTGCCGACGCCTCGGCCTCACTGCGGAACACGGCATTGTCCGGCGTGTCCCAGCTCCAGACGAGCTCCAGTTCATCGACATTGTCCGCATCGATCTGATCCAGCGGCACATATTTGCTGGACGCCAGGTCGCGGCCATAGTGGGGCCACTCGACATCCTGCGCACTCGCCAATGAAGCGGCACACGTCAGCGCGGCGGTCAGTAACACATCATTCAGGCAGGGCATAGCTGACCATGAACGCATCGGTACCTCCTCCCAGTGTCAAAGCAACATATTGTCTGTCATCCACCATATAACTCATCGGGGTCGCGCTCGGTGGTGCCGGCAGATCGATCTCGTGAATCACCTCCCCCGTCGTCTTGTCGAAGGCCCGCAGCACGGAACGGCGACCATCCTGCTGGGCGATGAACAGCAACTCCCGGGTCAGCAAGGGTCCGGTACGTGACGGCGACCCCACCGGCCCCGGATCCTCGATACCCCGATCGATCAGCCGCTGCCGGATGCCCTCGCCATGAGGTACCTGCCAGACATGCTCTCCTGTATTCAGATCGATGGCGGTGATACGCCCGTAGGGCGGTTTCGTCAGTGGCAGTCCGTCCGGACCGTTCACGGAGGTGAGCCCCCCTCGCACGTAACGGAAGTCAGACTGCTCCGGATCCGGCTCCACGAGCTGGGCCACAATGGGTGCGGTACCGGATGGCACGTAAAGGATCCCCGTCTCCGGATCCACGGCCGCGCCCTGCCATCCGCCGCCTCCGGTCCAGCCCGGCAGATTGATGGTGCCGCGGGTGGAAGGTGGGGTGTACAGCGGTCCGTAATCGAATGGAGCGATGTTGGTCAACGCCCGTTCTCTCAGCTCCGGCGTAAAATCGATCAGTGTGGCATCAGAGATGCCCTGCAGGTCGAACGGTGCCGGGCGTGTCGGAAAGGGCTGCGTCGGCGAGCTGCTTTCGCCCGGCACCGTGCTCGACGGCACCGGTCGCTCCTCAATGGGCCAGATCGGCTCTCCGGTCTCCCGGTTGAATACATAGGTGAACGCCTGCTTGGAGATCTGCGCCACCGCCTTCACCGGTTCGCCGTCCACCATGATGTCAACCAGGTTCGGCGCCGCCGGCGGATCGTAATCCCATAGCCCGTGATGCACCAGCTGGAAATGCCAGACCCGCTCGCCGGTGCGACCATCCACGGCCACCAGGGACTCGGCGAACAGATTGTCTCCCTTACGATGACCACCGTACCAGTCGTTGGTCGGCGTACCGACGGGCAGGTAGACCAGGCCCAGCTCTTCATCGACGCTCATCAGCGTCCAGACATTGGTGTTGCCCGTGTAGCGCCAGGAACCCTCCTCCCAGGTCCCGGCGCCGAATGCATCGGCACCCCGCGGAATGGTGTGGAACATCCAGTCCTGCTCGCCACTGCGTATATCAAAGGCCCGCACGTGGCCCGGGGGTGCTTCCCGGTACATCGGCACATCGAAGATGGACGAACCCACGATGACCCTGTCCTCGAACACCAGTGGCGCCGACATCACCGAGTAATCGGCCCGATCGACCTCCCGACCCAACCCCTGCGTGAGATCCACCCGCCCGTCATCGCCGAAAGCCGGATCCGGTTCACCGGTGCGGGCATCCAGTGACCACAGATACCCATCATTGGAAGGCATCAGAATGCGTTGCTGCCCGTCATCACTCCAGTAGGCGACTCCACGGTGGTTGTAGCCCAGATTGGTCGGTCGGCCACGCTCCCAGGAGCGTGTATCGAACACCCACAGTTCCTCACCGGCCTCGCCATCCACCGCTGCCACCCGACCGAACGAGGTAGGGAGATAGAGGACGCCATCAATGGCGATGGGCGTGACCTTGAACTCTCCGGGCGTGGCGGCAAAATTCTCGGCCTCGTGATTGTCCGCCACGGTGGCATTGTCCGGAGAATCCCAGCGCCACGCGGGTTCCAGCCTCATCACATTGTCCGCGTTGATCTGATCGTAGGGTACGTACTTGGAAGACGCGCCATCGGCGCCATACGAAGGCCAGTCCTGGGCCGACACGGCAGGGAACAGAAACGCGGAAACCGCCAGGATGAATCCCGGTACCAACGCTTCATTGCGGGCAGTGATCATGATGGGCACTCTCATTATTCTTGTTGATATCGACCGATACTACATCAAGCGTGGCGAGAGCGGAACACCCGGTCCGCACGACTTCTTTCTTGTAATTTCAGAGCCTCTGATATAAAGTACTGCGCCTTGCACGGTGAGGTGTCCGAGTGGCTTAAGGAGCACGCCTGGAAAGTGTGTATACGGCAACGTATCGAGGGTTCGAATCCCTCCCTCACCGCCACTCA
>JBNJGU010000155.1:0-7152 GCA_051747985.1 Pseudomonadota bacterium
TGAAAGGTGGGGCGGTTCGTGCGGGCGTCCTTTTCCGGAACGTCATGGAAATAGCCCTGCAGGGTCCGGTCGGCCCATACCGGGCGCAGACTGACAGTCAGGTCCAGTGCATCGGTCAGCAGGCCATAATGACGATATCGCGCCATGGGTTCAACGACGAATCCACGGTGATCGACACTCTTCAGGTCCGTGGACAGCACGGCCCGGGTCTGAAAGGACAGCTGTAATTCGCCGCGGCCATGATCTTCCGACTGGAACTCCATCGCCTGATACGACCACCGGGGGCCGATTTCGAACAGATAGTCCAGATCTTCCATTCCTTCACGTGCCCGGTTCCCTTCGCTACTGGCGTCGAAGGCGGCATCAAATGACAGAGACAGTTCGTGGCGCTGCCCTTCGGCCGCCACTGCGCGCGCGGACTGGCCGTCGCCAATCCGCAGGATATCGCCCCGATAGACGACGTAGGGCAGGACAAGACCCCGTGCCCGACGTTGATCGGATCCGGGATAATCGGGTACGTCCAGCACGCCGGCACCGAAGCCGAGCTCCCATAGTGGTTGTTCGACGCCCTCTGGCGGGCCTTCAGTCCCGGCCCGGGCGAAGGCCGCCAGCAGCAGGAGAGATGGAGCCACACAGGCCAATGGGTCGCGGAGAAAGCCACGAGTCTTTCTCATTGCGGGATTTCCAGTTCGGACAATACGGCTGCCATGCGCTCGGCTGCATGGATCAATCGCACTTGAGCGATTTCCCGCATTGTGGCGATGTAGGTGGTCGAAGGGTCCAGTGTGGCAACACGACCATTGCGTTCAATGCTCTGCAGGATCGCTGTCCGTAATGACCGCGGATAGACCACCTGATCATGGAGCAGTCCGCGGCTTTCAGCCAGCCAGCCTGTTGGTGCCCAGCTGGCATCCGGGGCAGGATGCATCGAGTCACGTTGTTGTTTCAGTGCCATCAACAGGGCTTCTCTGTCGTTGTTTCGTAGCGCCCGGTCCCACAGAGCGTGCAGGTTGCCTCCTTCGTGGCCCGGGGAGACACGGATCAGGTTGCCGCCGCGGTCGCCGTTCTCCAGCGGGCCCGGCGCGAAAAGAGCGCCTGAGTGGAGCGGCTGGTGGATATCACCGGCAAGGTGCAGAAACCAGCTCAGTGCCACCGCGCGGTCCGCGGGGCCCGTATCCGGCGCCAGCAGTCGTCGGTGCGCCCGCTCCAGAGCCGTCAGCACGTTATCGGCCCGGTGTCGATGGCCGTCAATGTCGGGTTGCCGGGGTACCTCAAGGTAAATATTTCCCTGCTCGGTCGCGTGATCGCGGACCACGGCGCCATCGATCCAGTGCCAGTCCGGGCGGTTGTACCGCTCCCGGATATCGTCGGGCAGGCCGCGTGCCACGTCGGGCCACACCGCCGCCCGCCCGAACAGCCACCGTTGCTGCCCGGGCGTGCTGCCATGTCGCACGGTCGCGGGCATGGCCTCCATGAAGTCCGCATCAAAGCGCGGATGCGCGGACAGCACCTGGCTCAACTCCTGCCGTGTTGAATCGGACAGACGGTCCCAGGTCAGATAGGCGCTGATGCGATGCGCCGTGGCGTCCCATGCCATGGAGGGCACGCTGAAACACAGAAAGACCGATGCCAGCAGGCTGGCCACGATGGCTTTGAAGTGGATGCCGGGGTTCGGGTAATGTGGTGGTTTCATGAGTCTCTGACGTGCCGCGGGAATACAGAGGCCACTTTACCGATTCTGCGTTGAAGCGGCAAAAAGAAGCGGCAAAAAAAAGACCTGCATTCCGGGGAGTGTGGAATGCAGGTCCAGCAAGCGGGAGGGAGATCGTTATCTGTCCCGAATAAGAAGAGTTACTGCACCCGGACGATTGCAAGTGATGGGCCAGTTTTAGAAAGTGTCGATATATCAGCCGAGTATGCCTGTCCGGTCGGAGATGAACCGGGGGGTGCTCGGTAAGATGGCTCTGACTTCGACCCATTACTGGGCACGCATGGCGGTCTCTGCCCCATTTTTGGGCGATGATGGGATCGAATGGACTACAATGACCGAAATCATGAAAGCGAATGAAGGAGCCGTCTGATGTTGACCCCGTTTCATCTTGCGATCCAGGTACGTGACCTGGACGAAGCCAGGGATTTCTACGGCGAACGCCTGGGGCTGCCGGAAGGGCGTAGCGATACGCACTGGATCGACTTCGATCTGTTCGGCCATCAGCTGGTCACCCACCTGAATCCGGCCCTGGGCAGACATGGTCAGGTGCCCCGCATTGCCAATCCGGTGGACGGCCATGGTGTCCCGGTGCCGCATTTTGGTGTGGTGATGGAAATGGAGGAGTGGGAGTATTTCGCGGACCGTCTGCAGGAAGTGATCGACGAGTTCGTGATCGAGCCGACGGTACGTTTCGAAGGGCAGCCCGGTGAGCAGGCCACGCTGTTTTTTCTGGATCCGTCGGGTAATGCCCTGGAATTCAAGGCGTTCCGGGACATCGAAAGTCAGCTTTTTGCAAAGTGACGATAATCGGGGAAAACCGGCCCGGTAAGGCCCGGGCCGGTCGGGGCGGGGTGCGGGCGGTTCAGTAGACCTCGAACAGTCCCGCGGCGCCCATGCCGCCACCCACGCACATGGTGCAGACGACATACTTCGCTCCACGGCGTTTGCCTTCGATCAGCGCGTGGCCGACCATCCGTGCTCCGCTCATACCATACGGGTGCCCGATGGAAATGGCGCCACCATTGACGTTCAGCAATTCGTCGGGAATACCCAGCTTGTCGCGGCAGTAGAGAACCTGCACGGCAAAGGCCTCATTGAGCTCCCACAGACCGATATCGTCCATCTTCAGGCCGAAGCGCTTGAGCAGCTTTGGAATCGCAAAGACCGGGCCGATACCCATTTCATCGGGTTCACAACCGGCCACGGCCATGCCGCGATAGGCTCCAAGAGGGGTCAGACCCTTCTGTTCGGCCAGCCTGCCGTCCATCAGTACGGCGGCGGACGCTCCGTCCGACAGCTGACTGGCATTGCCGGCGGTGATGAAGCCACCCTCGATGACCGGTTTCAGGGAAGACAGTCCTTCCAGGTTGGTGGAGGGACGGTTACCTTCATCCTTGGCCAGTTCCACTTCCTCGTAGTGTTGTTCCCGGGTTTCCTTGTCGATCACGACCTTGGTCGACTTCATCGGTGCCAACTCGTCATCCAGCTTCCCGGCCTCCTGGGCCGCGGCTGTCCGCTGTTGGCTTTGCAATGCATACTCGTCCTGCTGTTCCCGCGTGATGCCGTAGCGATTGGCCACCACTTCAGCGGTCTGCAGCATGGGCATGTAGGCGTTTCCGGAAACGCGCAACACATTTTCATCCTCGGTGCGGTAGGTGTTGCGATGTTCATTCTGTACCAGGCTGATCGATTCCAGGCCGCCGCCGACAACGACCGGCATCTCGTCCGCCATGATCTGCTTGGCGGCGGTGGCGATGGCCATCATGCCAGAGGCGCACTGACGATCCATGCTCATCCCGGCCACGGTATTGGGCAGACCGGCCGCCACGGCGGCCAGCCGGCCTATATTGTAACCGGTGGTGCCCTGCTGCATGGCGCAGCCCAGGATCACGTCATCCACCTCGTCGGGTGCAATGCCGGCGCGTTCCACGGCTGTGCGGATGGCGTGCCCTCCAAGTGTCGGCCCTTCGGTGTTGTTGAAGGCGCCGCGATAGGCCTTGCCTATCGGCGTGCGGGCGGTGGATACGATGACGGCTTCTCTCATGATCGGTTGCTCCCTTCTGCTCATTGTCCTGCTGAGTGATTGTCGTCGATTCTAGCGAATGTGTCAGAGTTTGACCATGTACGCGCGGTGCAGTCAGGAAGCCAGTCCGTAATTGACGCATGGAATGGGCTGAGGTATTCTCCGCAGCCAAAACTACAACAACACGTCTCGATACGCTCCCCGTCTGTGGCAGAAATGATGTCTGCATTCGGCAAGTGTAGCGGGACGTTTTTGTATGCAGCATTTGTCAGAAACGAGGCGTGTGGCCGAGGCAGGTTTCCGGTGCCATTCTACCTTTACCATCATGGACCAGATGTCTGACAGAAATGTGACATTGAACGCACTGATCAGCTGATCGTAGCCGTTCAGCGTCACGGGGTCCCAAGGCCCAATGGGGATGTACCGTTGCACTCATCGCCACTCGGCGTGCGGAATACGGCTCTACATCAAACAAGCAGTAGAAGTAGCAGTAGAGAAGTAAGGGGGGAGTATGAGGATCAAACGATCTGTCCTGCAGATGGGTTTGACGGCAAGTATCGTATTGCCAGCACCTGCCGCCGTCATGGCGCAGCAAGAAAGCCAGATTGAAGAGGTGACCGTAACCGGCTCACTGATCAGTCGCACCGACAATTTCGATACCGTTTCTCCGGTGGACACCATCGATTCCGATGCCATCTCCGAGCAGGGCACGCCCAATATCGGGGAGGTCATCCGCAACACCACATTCAACTATGGTGTCGCGTCCGTCACCAATATCCTGGCCTCCACGGCCCAGGGTGGCGCTTCACCGAGTGCCAACCTGCGTGGACTGGGCGCCGGCGCCACTCTGACGGTCATCGACGGCCGACGCAGCACCTCTCAGAACCTGTCCAATCTGTATCCGCAGATCGCCGTACAGCGCATTGAAACACTGACCGACGGTGGCGGTGCCATCTACGGTACCGATGCGATCGGTGGTGTGGTCAACGTGATTCCACGCCGGCAGTTCGAAGGTCTTGAAGTGCGTCTGTCCAACAATGCCACCACCAGTGGTGACTGGGACGAAACCACCTGGTCCGTCATGGGCGGCGCCAGTAACGGCACCACCAGTTTTACCGGCGCCTTTGAGTACCGCGATCGTGACCAGATGAAGTTCATGGATCGCCCCGAGTTCGCGCTGGGCGCACCGTCTTTCTCGACCACGGCCAGTCCAGGTACCGCCACGGTGCCTGTGCGGGATGAGAACGGCAATGTTGTCGATCAGCGTACACAGATAGATCCCGGATGTGGACTGAACAATGACCCGGATGGCTCCAAAGCGGAAGTGGGCGGATTCCAGCAGGGCAAGAACATCTTCGGCGCATCCTGTGGCATGGAATTTGGCGCCAACTTCGATTACATCGCGCCGTCCGAACAGTTCACCGGCGCGTTCTTCTTCGATCACGATTTCAGCGACTATCTGAGCTTTGAGTCCGAGGTGCTGCTGGGCAGCCAGACAGTGGCGGGGCGTGGTTCACCGCAGAACCCGGGTGGCCGCGTGGCTGAATTGCCGACGGTTCCGGGCGAAAACCCGGGGAACCCGTATCGGGCCATGAACTCCGAGGGCGAGCTGTTGTACGCGCAGCCGCGGCGCAACAGTCAGGGAGACCTGGTCACCGATGATCTGGGACGTTATATCCCGGCCCGTGATGAAAGCGGTACTGTGATTCTGGCGCAGAACCAGTTTGCTTCCATGGACAGCGATCCGCAGGGCGGCATTGCGTTCAACGAGGATGTGCGTCTGGCCGGCTGGCGCCCGCCGATGTATCCCAACAACCAGCCGACACGGAACAATCCCGACGGCAGTGGTATCGGTGATGGTGATTTCGAGTCGTTCAAGTACCGTTGGGTCGGTCAGTTGAACTTCGAGATTCCGGATACCACCTGGGGCGGCTATGCCTCTTACACGCACGATCGTGTGACCACCGAAAGTCCGGAACGTCGTGAGCGCCTGAGCGCCATTTCGGCGGGTCTGACTGGTGATCTGGTCGTGGCTGACGACGGCGCGGAAGGGTCCCGCACGGCCTGGTTCAACCCGTTTTCCACCATGAACTACACCTGTGTGGATGGGGTCTGTGACGGTTCGGTGCCGGGTAGCGGCGAGGTCCAGGATGATCCGAATGCCAACAATCCGCTGCCGGTGATCGACCAGATCCAGATGATCGATATCGACAAGGACACCACCAAGTTCAACATCGTCGACCTGGTCATGAGCGGTGAGATGTTCACCATTGGTGATCGTGTGGTCGATGGTGCCGTTGGTGGACAGTGGCGCAACATCAACTTCCGTCAGGACCGCGGACCGGTATTCGCCAGTCAGGATGCGTGGATCGGCAATGGTGCACCGGGCTGGGAAGGCGAGCGGGACATCTACGCGGGCTTTGCTGAAATGAGCATACCAGTATGGGAGTACGCAGAGCTGGGTGGCTTTGACTTGGGCGTGCTGGAATTCAATGGCGCTGTCCGTCATGAGCTGGTCGATGACGACTCCGAATCCGATCTGGACTCCACCACGGCCAAATTGGGTCTGCGTTGGGAGGCGCGTGACTGGCTGTCACTGCGCGCGTCGTACAATGAAGCGTTCATCACGCCGTCCATGGAGCAGCTGTTCGCTCCGCAGACGACCGGCATCAACAACGCCACTGACCGCTTCACCGGTGACTCCTTCTTCATGGCGCGTTCTCTGGGTGGCACCCCGACCCTGGAGCCGGAAGAGGCCGAGATCATCAACCTGGGCTTCACGGTGGACATGATGCAGGGTGACATGACGTTCTCCTTTGACTGGAAGGATTTCGACTTCACCAATCGCATTGTCCGTCTGCTGCCGCAGGATGTGTTGGATGCGGACTACGAGAATTTCCAGGAGTGGTCCGCCGGCAACCCCGACGCGGGACTGGATGAGTGGCTGGACAGCGGTCTGGCGGATCCCAACATCCAGCGCGATCCCAACAGCGGTATCGTTTCCCAGATCGTGACGCCGCTGGTCAACGCCGCGTCAATGACCTGGAAGGGTTTCGATACCACCTGGACGTATCGCTTCCTGGCCGAGGACCTGCCGTTCGTCGACCGGCCCATGGGTGAATTCAACATGAGTGTCACCGGCACCTATGTGGATGAGTTCAACTCGCAGGCCCGCGAAGATGCTCCGCTCACCCGGGGTGCCGGCAACCGCAACAATGCCACCGGCTTCCTGCCGCCGGCGCCGCGCCTGCGTGCCAACACCCGGCTGGGCTGGACCATGGACAACCATCGTGTCGCCCTGATCGGTCGTTACACCGCCGGTGTGCGTAACCCGGCTTCGGACGAACCGTTTGGTAGCGTCAACCCGGCGGTGCTGGACCTGATGGGTGTGACCAATCCGATGCGTGATATCCCCTCG
>JBNJGU010000156.1:0-7138 GCA_051747985.1 Pseudomonadota bacterium
AAGAACACCTTCATGCGCTCGCCATGTTTTTCACGGAAACGGTTGGTGGCGTCCTCGCCTTCCTGCAGCTGTTCACGGGATGGCATGAGCTGATCCCGGTTGTGCAGGGCCCATGCGTAGTATTGGGTGTTGGCCAGTTCCACGAATTCCGCGCCCAGTTCGTGGGCCAGCTCCAGGAACGGGGTGACCTGGTGGATGTTGTGACGATGCAGCACGAAGTTGAGCCCCAGCGGAATGCCCTGGGCGATGACCTCGCGGGTCATGGCCAGCTTGTGCGCGAAGCTGTCACTGCCGCCGAAACGCGCATTGGTTTCCTCATCGGCTCCCTGGAAACTGATCTGGATGTGGTTCAGTCCGGCGTCGCGGAACTGGCGCACTTTTTCGGCGGTCATTCCCAGTGCGGAAGTGATCAGGTTGCAATAGAATCCCATCCGACCCGCTTCCTGCATCAGTTCCAGCAGATCCTGGCGCACCAGCGGTTCGCCGCCCGAGAAACCCAGTTGCACGGCGCCCAGCTCGCGGGCCTGGCGCATGACCGACAGCCACTGTTCTGTACTCAGCTCCTGCTTGCGGGAGGCCGGCAGCTGCAGCGGGTTGGAACAGTAGGGACATTGCAGCGGGCAGGCATAGGTCAGCTCAGCCAGCAGCCACATGGGGATATTGTCGGTCATGATTCGGCCCTCGAATTACCGTGGATCAGGGCAATATCCGGATCCACTCCTGGCGTTGTGCTTCCTGCAGAAAATCCCTGACATCGTCCGGCAGGGTGGTGGCGTCGGGATAGGCCTGCTGCAGTTCCCCGATCAATCCGGACACGGTACGTTCGGACTGGCAGCGGCTGAGAATCTCGTGTGCCGTATCGCTGAGCTTGACCAGCCCTTCCGGGTACAACAGTACATGACAGTTCTGCGCCGGTTCCCATTGCAACCGGTACCGGGGATTGAGCTGGATGCGCTGGTCGGTATCGCTCATAACTCGATGTCCATGCCGTCGTAGGCCACCTCGATCCCTTCCTCGAACAGGGTCTGGCGCTGCCGGGAGTCCTCGTCCAGGATCGGATTGGTGTTGTTGATATGGATCAGGATCTTGCGCGGCCGGGTCATGGGGCGCAACACCTCGATCATGCCATGCTCACCCGATTGCGGCAGGTGTCCCATGTCCGCGGCCTTCTTCTCTCCCAGACCGACGCTGGCCATTTCATCTTCCTGCCAGAATGTGCCATCCACCAGCAGACAGTCGGAGGATTGCATCAGCTCTCTGGTGGGTTCAGTGAGATTGCCCAGGCCGGGCGCGTAGAACAGTCGGCGACCGCTGCGCTCATCGGTGATCAACACACCGATATTGTCGCCGGTGTGCGGATCGTGGCGATGTGGTGAATAGGGCGGCGCTTTGCCGTCCACCGGAATGGCCCGGAATTGCAGTCCCTTGATGCCCCTGATGCTGAAATCGCTGCCATCCAGAGGCACTGGGTTGTGCTTCAGGCCGCCGTTCCAGTGTGTCAGCATGGGAAACAGCGGGAATCCGGTGCTCAGGTCCTCATACACCATATCGCTGCAATAGACTTCGTGCGGACAACCCTCGCGCAGCATCAGCAGTCCGGTGGTGTGGTCGATCTGCGAGTCCATCAACAGGATGGCCCGGATGGCGGAGTCGCGTTCGCTGCGGGCCGGCTGCAGGGCCGGAAACTCGCTGATCTGGGTCAGGATATCGGGCGAGGCGTTGAACAGGACCCAGTTTTCACCGTCTCCCGAGATGGCAATGGAGGACTGGGTGCGGCGCGTGGCCCGGAGGGTGCCTTCACGCAGACCCCGGCAGTTGCGACAGTTACAGTTCCACTGCGGAAACCCGCCACCGGCGGCGGCTCCCATGACATGCACATACATGGCTGCTCCTCAGCGCGTTGCGGATGGTTCCTTTGTTGTTCTGGTTGCTACGGGCAGGAAAAGATGTTGCGAGGTACCGATCACGGCAGGGTGATCGTGGATGCCGACAGGACGGGTTACCCAAGGGTGACCCGCCTCTGTCAGCTGGCGTATCCGTTATACGCTTTTGAAATACATAGTGATTTCAAAACCCAGTCGGATATCCTGGTAAGACGGCTTGGTCCACATGGCTATCACCTCCCCTTGCTTCATCAATGGTTTTCAGGATGTGTGCCGAATCACGCAGACCGGCAACATGATCGACATTAGCACAGTATTCGGCGCTTGCAAAACTTTTGGGTGCGTCATATCACCACAGCACTCGCCGGTAGAAGGCCAGTTCGCTCTCCAGTGCATGGATCTGGTTGACCGGCTGGCGGAAGCCGTGGCCTTCATTCTCGAACCGGATCAGGTCGCTGTCCGGGTTGCGGGCCTTGAGGCGGCCGAAGATCGCCTCGGCCTGGTTGGGCGGCACGACCTTGTCCTCCGAGCCCTGCAGTAACAACACCGGCGCATTGATCCGGTCAATATGGTGAATCGGCGAACGCTCGCGGTAGACCGCTTCAGCCTCGGGCCAGGGACCGATCAACTGGTCCAGGTAGCGGGACTCGAACTTGTGGGTGTCGGCGGCCAGCAGGCTCAGGTCGCTGACGCCATAGTAGCTGGTGCCGGCGCTGAACAGATCACTGTGCACCAGCGCCGCCAGCACCGCATAGCCACCGGCGCTGCCGCCCCGGATGACGATACGCTCCGGATCCACGGCGCCGCGATCGATGAGCGCCCGCACGCCATTGATGATGTCTTCCACATCGACCACGCCCCATTGTCCGTAGAGGGCATGGCGAAAGCGTCGTCCGAAACCGGTGCTGCCCCGGTGGTTGACGTCAAAGAAGGCGAAACCGCGGCTGGTCCAGTACTGGATGGCCGGATTATAGCCAGTGCGGGCGCAGCCGGTGGGGCCTCCGTGCACGGCCACGATCAGCGGCGGGCGCTCGCCATCGGGCGCCTGACAGGCCGGGTTGCATGGTGTATAGAACACGCCGTGGGCCTGCTCTCCGTCACCGGTGGCGTAGTGGATCGGCTCCCCGGTGGAGACGGCGTCGGCGGGCAGTCTGGCCTCGCTGTGGCAGCGCTTCAGTACCCGCGGTCCGGCCTTCGCTTCTTCCGGGTCCAGAGACAGGATGGCGGGAGTGTCCTGCCGCTCCGCGACGATCGCCACGGCGCGGCCATCACGCCACAGTACCGACTCGATCTGTCCCTGCTGTGAAAGCAGTACCCGCTGTTGACCACTTTTCCGGTCGACCAGCACCAGATCGCTGAGTCCCTGGCGGATCACGGTGAGCAACAGGCGGTGCTCATCGATCACGGCCATCTGCCGGTTGCCGCCTTGCCAGGGCGGGCTGCAGCATTCCGCCTCCAGTGCCAGCACCTGCTCCGCCTCCGGCTTTTCCCCTTGCAGCGCGGCAGCGCTCACCCGCCACGGCGTCCACCAGTTGTCGCGATCCGACATCAGGTACAGATCACCATCCGGGGCAAACTGTGGCTGCACCAGGGCACTGTTTTCCTGCCCCTCCAGCGTCCGGAGCTGATGGGGGTGGCCATCTTCATCAAGGTCGGCAATATGCAGTGTGGTGCGATCCCAGGGCATGTCGGGGTGGTTCCAGCTGAGGAAAACCAGTGTGTTGCCATCCGGGGACAGGCAGGGTGCCGTGACGAAATCGCTGTCCTGAAACAGGAGTTGTCCTTCTCCGCCTTTCTGGAGATCGATGCTGACCAGGGTGTTGCGCACGTCATCGGGCGTCCGGTGATCCTCGCGCACGGCGATCAGGCGATGACGATTCCGGTCCAGCACGGGTTGCTCATACCGCAGCGCCGCCTGTGGCTCGGTGGCCGGCGTCAGCGGTTGCGGGGTACCGGTCCGGCCGGTGGCCGGGTCGAAGGGCTGGCGGTACAGCCGTTGGTCACTGAAGTGCACGTAGTACACGGTATCATCGCCCGCGGTACAGGGCAGGCCGCCGTATTCATGTACCCGGGAGCGCACGTTGAATCCGACGGGGGAGACGCGGTGAGCCCGATTCTCTGCATCCAGGTACATCAGTGCCAGGGCATTGCCTTCCTCCGGCTGGCTGAGGACGAACCAGAAGCCGTTCTCCGGGGCCGGTCGCAGATGGCTGATGGCCTCGCTGCGGCTGAAAACCCGGTCGGCATCCAGTGCCGGTTTCCAGTATCCGTGGGGCAGTGTGGCGGTCGCTGTCGGTGCGTTCATCGGGTCTCTCCGGTGGTCGTGTGCAGGGTGCCCCGGCCCAGTGACAGGACGATGCCCGGCAGGCACAGGCCGGCGGCCAGCAGAAAACTCCAGGTGATGGCCTGGTCCAGATGGGGCAGTGTGTCCGGGCCGACCTCGGTGGCGCCCATGACCAGGGTCAGCATCAGGGCCACCAGTACCATGCTGGCGAGTTGCCCCAGCAACCGTGTCGTGGCCACGGCCGCCGAAGCGCTGCCGGCATGCTCCCGGCCCACCGAGCCCATGATGGCATTCACATTGGGGGACGAAAACAGGCTGAAGCCGACCCCTGTCAGTACCAGTGCAATGACGATGGTGGTGATGCGGCTGTCCGCTTCCAGCAGAGCCAGTGCCACCAGGCCGGCTGCCGTGATGGCCATGCCCGCCGACGCCAGACGACGGGGCTCGACATGATCCGACCAGCGTCCCATGCGTGGCGACAGCAACGCCATGGTGACGGGCTGCACCATGATCAACAGACCGGCCTGGAAAGCGGACAGTTCGCGCAGATATTGCAGGAACAGACTCATCAGCACGATGTTGGCGTAGGTGGCGCTGTACATGATCAGCGACGCGCCGCAGGAGAAGGTGAAGGTGCGATTGCTGAAGAACAGCCGTACGTCCCAGATCGGGTACGGGGCGCCCCGTGCGTGGTGCAGGAATGTCGCGAGCAAGAGTGCGCTGCCCGTCAGCAACGCGCCGCCCCGCCAGGACGGTAACAGCGAGACGCCCAGGCAGAGCAGCAGGATGGTGCTGCTGTACAACAGGGCGCCGCGAAAATCGAATGGCGTGCGCTTGGCGGCCCGCCATTCCCCGTGGACGCGGGTAAGACCGGTGAACAGCACCACCAGGGCCAGCGGCACCTGCAGCAGAAAACTGTAGCGCCAGCCCAGCGTGTCGATGACGAAGCCGCCCAACAGCGGTCCGGCCGCCAGCCCCACGTAGACACTCGACACCACCAGACCGATCATGCGGCCGCGCTGGTGGGCCGGGAACACGGAGGTGACTATGGCCATCTGGGTGGCGTACAGCATGGCCGCGCTGATGCCCTGTAGGAAGCGGCCGGCCAGCAGCATGCCGCCATTCACCGAAAGCGCGGCCAGTGTCGAGCTGGCGATGACCGCCGCCGTGCCGTACAGGAACACTTTCTTGCGCCCGGCCACATCCGCGATGCGACCGAAGATCAGCACGAACATGGCGCTGGCCATCAGGTAGGCCATGGGGATCCAGCTCAGGGTCACCGCATCCAGTTGCAGGTCGCCGGCAATGGCCGGAAGCGCCACGTTGGTGGCCGACAGCATCAGTGGCGTGGTGAAGGCGTTGAGCAGCACCATCAGCAGGACTGCGCGTCGCAGGTCTGATGGTGTGCCGGCTGTGTCGGATTCGGTCACGGGGCTGCAGTCTCCGGTCAGCGGACATCAAACGGGCTATGATAGCAGGCCACCGGCGCAGCTGTTATGGTTGCGGCGCCTGCCGCTATAATGCGGTCATCGGTATGACAGCGGAACGAAGGGGAAACATCATGCGGGTCAAGGGACGGAACATCGTGGTCACCGGCGCGGCCAGCGGCATCGGCAAGGCCCTGTGCGAGCGCTTCGCGGCCGAGGGGGCGGCGGCCATCGTGGCGGCCGACATCAATGAGGCTGGCGCACAACAGGTCGCCGCGCGGATCGGGGATCGTTGCCGCGCTCTGGCCGTGAAGACCGATGTGCGCCGTGAGGAAGAGGTGCGGGCCCTCGTCGAGCGGAGTCTCGATCATTGCGGACACATCGATCTGTTCTGTTCCAACGCCGGCATATTCATCCCCGGTGATGAGAGTGTGGCCAATGATGACTGGCAACGCATCTGGGACATCAACGTGATGGCCCACATTTACGCCTCGCGTGCGGTGCTGCCGCACATGCTCGAGCGCGGGGAAGGCTATCTGCTCAATACTGCCTCGGCCGCCGGTCTGCTCAGCCAGGTCGGTTCGGCCCCCTATGCGGTCACCAAGCACGCGGCGGTGGGGTTTGCCGAGTGGATCTCGATGACCTACGGCAACCGTGGCATCCGTGTGTCGGTGCTGTGTCCGCAGGCCGTGCGCACCGAAATGACCGCCAATACCCGGGGCGGTGGCGTGGCCGGGGTGGATGGCATGCTGGAGCCGGAACAGTTGGCGCAGACCGTGGTCGAGACCCTGGACGAAGAGCGCTTTCTGTGTCTGCCGCACCCGGAGGTGCTCACCTATATGCAGCGCAAGACCTCCGACTATGATCGCTGGCTGGGAGGCATGCGCCGGCTGAACGATCGGTTCGCGGACCAGTATGAGCGGTCCTGACAATATCACCGGAGATGCCCTTTGGGTCAGGAAATGTTAGGGTGTGCCCCGCATAAAGCAATCAAGACAGGTAAACACTTATGAGTTTGATGATCGGCAAAGATGCTGTGGTGTCCATTCACTACACGCTTAAGAACGACGAAGGGCAGGTAGTGGATTCTTCGGAGGGTCGCGATCCCCTGAGCTATCTGCATGGCGCCAACAACCTGATTCCGGGACTGGAACAGGAACTGGAAGGCAAGAGCGCCGGTCAGTCGTTCAGCGCCAGCATTCCGCCGGAAAAGGCGTACGGGGACAACAATCCTGAACTCGTACAGACCATCAGCAAGGAAATGTTTCAGGGCGTCGACAAGGTCGAGCCCGGTATGGCCTTCACCGCCCAGGGACCGCAGGGCCAGCAGCAGGTCACGGTCACCGCGGTCGATGGCGATGATGTCACCATCGATGCCAACCACCCGATGGCGGGTCAGACACTGCACTTTGATGTCGAAATCGTCGATGTCCGCGATGCCACGGACGAAGAGAAAGAGCACGGTCACGTGCACGGCGGCTGATCCGGTCGCAAGCGACCAACCGGTCTGCCAGGAAAGAAAAAGGCCCGCGCGGGGTAACCCG
>JBNJGU010000157.1:0-7133 GCA_051747985.1 Pseudomonadota bacterium
GCGGTGATCTCCGCATGATCATAGGCGGGCGCCACCTCGACGATATCCATGCCCACCACATTGAGGCCGCGCAGGGACCGCAGGATCTCCAGTGTCTGGAAAGTCGACAGCCCGCCCGGCACCGGAGTGCCGGTACCGGGTGCGAAGGCCGGGTCCAGGCAGTCGATGTCAAAGGTCAGGTAGACCGGTCTGTCACCGGCGCGCTGCAGCACTTCCCGGGCCACGTCTTCGGGAGAGCGTTGATGGACTTCCCGTGCCGTGATGGTGCGGAAGCCGAGCGTATCCTCATTGGTGGTACGGATACCGATCTGCGTGGAATGCGCCGGATCCACCAGTGCCTCGCGGGCGGCCTGATGGAACATGGTGCCGTGGTTGACCCCGTTCCCGGAAGAAGGCCAGGTGTCTGTATGGGCGTCGAAATGCACCAGACAGAGGGGGCCATGCACCGCCGCATGGGCCCGCAGGCACGGATAGGCGATGAAATGATCACCACCCAGCGACAGCACAGCAGTCCCCGACTCAAGTATGCGTGCCACATGCGCCTCGATATGGGCCACACTGAGCAGATTCTCTCCCGGCGGCTCACAGTCGCCGTAATCGACCACCCGCAAGGCCTGCATCGCGTCCACGCGCCACGGCCAGGGTCGATCCCAGGCCAGTGACAGTGACGCCTGCCGGATGGCCCGGGGACCCAGACGGGCGCCCGGACGATTGGTGGTGGCGATATCCAGCGGTATGCCGGTCACGGCCAGGTCGATACCGGCCAGATTCCGGCTGTACGGAATGCGGAAAAAACTGCCTGCCCCACCGAAACTCAATGTATGGGACAACCCCTGTCCCGCCTCCCCCCGGAAGGCATCATCCCAGCTTGCCATATTGTCTCCTCGGCCATAAGCGCATGAAAGTACAGCGGCTGTCGCGCAGAGAGCGCAATGTAACGCATTGGCACAGGTCTCGCATTGCCTTGTACTCGCTCTCTGATAGAGTCGTGTGAATGAACGCAGGCGGATTCTAACGCGATTGCCAGTGAACTGTCCGTTCCCCGCAGGCGTACGAATCCACATTGATGGCGGTTATCGGGTTGATTTGATGCAGAACGGAATGATTGGACTCACAACCGGCCCGGAAGATCGCATCTCCGGACGGGTACCCGGCGCGATACTGGCGCTGGTGGTTTTATTCCTGGCGGGATGCAATGGAGAGTCGGCCTCCCAGAACCGGCAGGGCGGCGGCCCAGGCGGTCCGGGCGGCCCCGGAGGAGGCGGCGGCAATCGTCCCGCCGTCGAGGTGGTGCAGGCCCGCACCGGCGCATTGCCCCTGGAAGAACGCCTTACCGGCCAGGTCATCGCGCGCAATCAGACTGCCATCTACCCGGAGGTCAGTGGTCCGATCGTGGAAGTCATGGTGGATGCCGGTGACTACGTGGAACAGGGTCAGCCACTGGTGCAGATCCGCGACACCGAATACCGCGAACGTGTCTCCCAGGCCCGTTCCGCGCTGGAAGTGGCCCGTGCCCAGACCCGTCAGGCCGAGGCCAACCTGCAGCAGCTTCGCACCCAGTTGGCCCGGGTGGAAGATCTGGCCGAACGCCGACTCGAGACCCAATCCGCACTGGATGACATACGCGCCCAGGTGACCGTGGCGGAGGCCAATCTGTCCCTGCGCCAGGCCCAGGAAAACCAGGCGGAGTCTTCGCTGGAAGAACAGCAGATCGCCCAACGCAGCACCACCGTGCGGGCGCCCACCGATGGCCAGGTCGGTCAACGCAACGCGGAAGTGGGCCAGCAGGCCAACACCGGCACGCAGCTGTTCATGATCGGTGATCTCAGCCAGGTCCGGATCGAAGTCTCCCTGACGGGACGCATGCTCAACTACGTGGAAGAAGGCATGCCGGTCAACATCTACTCGGATTACTGGTCGGCCGCCCCCCTGGAGGCTGAACTGTCCCGCATCTCGCCATTTCTCGATACCCAGACACTGCGGACCCAGGGGTATGTCGATATGGAAAATGCCAACCGGTTGCTCCGGTCGGGCATGTTCGTGACGGTCGATGTACTGTACGGAGAGAGCGAGCAGGCCACGATCGTGCCCAACAGCGCCCTGTACCGTAACCCGGATACCGGAGAGGAAGGCGTGTTCGTGGTCGAACCGCGGGAGTCCCTGCTCGGGCAGGTGGATAATCCACAGGAAGCCCCCCCACTGAGCGATCCGTTACCAGTCAGCTTCGTGCCGGTGCAGACGGTCGCCGAGGGTCGCATGACCACTGGGGTGAATGGCCTCGACAGCGACGCCTGGGTGGTCACGCTGGGCCAGAACCTGTTGATCGGCAACGTGGAGGAAGCCCGTGCCAGAGTGATGGACTGGGATCGTCTGATGGAAATGCAGCGCCTGGAGAGCCGGGACCTGTTCCAGATCATCGACCGCGAGCGCCAGGCCAGAACCGACGGCTGACCGCGCCAGCGAGGAGACACCATGCCACTGACCGAAGGCTCCATACGACGTCCGATCACCACCATGATGGTCTTTCTGATCGTCATCGCCCTGGGCATCATCGGTTTTCGCTTCCTGCCGGTGGACCTGCTGCCAGCCGTTGAAATGCCACAGCTGAATGTCCAGGTACGCTATGGCAATGTCGGCCCCGAAGAGATGGAACTGCTGGTGACCGAACCACTGGAGAATGCGTTGTCCGGTGTCTCCAATGTCGAGCAGATGACCTCTTCCTCCGGCGAGGGGACCAGTTCCGTCAGCCTGCGGTTCGCCGGTGGTGTCAATCTGGACGAGTCCACCAACGAAGTCCGCGAGGCACTGGATCGCCTGCGCGGCAGCCTGCCCGAGGACGCCAATCCGGCACAGATCCGCAAGTTCGACCCCGATGCCGCACCCATCGTGATACTCGGTGCCCGCTCGGAGCGGGATCTGGTGGATCTGACCATCACCCTCGACCGGGAAATCAGTCGTCGCTTCGAACAGATTTCCGGCGTGGGTGCGATTGATGTCTGGGGCGGCATAGACCGGGAAGTGCGCATCGATGTCATGCGCGACCGCCTGCTCTCCGCCGGTCTGACCATGAATGACCTGATCCAGGCCATCGGCAGCGAGAACGCCAATGTGCCCGGAGGCAACGTGCGACGTGGTCTGAACGACCTGTACGTGCGCGCCCTGGGCGAGTACAACAATGTCGGGGAAATCGCCAACACGGTGATCCGTTCCATCGACGGCGTCCCGATCCGGGTGCAGGATGTGGCCGATGTCGACTTCGCCCGCTCCGATGTCTGGCGCTATATCGAGGTCAACGATGTCCCGATGATACGCCTCGGCATCCGCAAGCAGTCCGGTGCCAACACGGTGGCCGTGGCCCAGGATATCCGCCGCGAAGTGGAACGGATCAATGCATCCCGCGACGACCTGGAGCTGATGGTGATCACCGACCAGAGCACCTTCATCCAGGAGTCCATCGACAACGTCCGCAACTCCGCCGTATGGGGCGGGATTCTGGCCGTCATCATCCTGTTCGCGTTCCTGCGCAATGGCTCCACGGTCGGCATCATCTCCATCTCCATACCCATTGCCATCATCTCCACCTTCGCGCTGCTCTACTTCGGCGGCCTCACCCTGAACCAGATGAGTTTCGGGGGACTGGCACTCGGTGTGGGCCTGATCGTCGACAATGCCATTGTGGTGATTGAAAACATCGTGCGCCTGCGACAGGGTGGCAAACCCAGGCGCGAGGCGTCGGTTATCGGCACCCGGCAGGTGACGGGCGCCATCATCGCCTCCACCATCACCACCTCGGTGATCTTCCTGCCCGTGGTGTTCATGCAGACCATGACCGGCACCATGTTCCAGGAGCTGGCGCTGGTCGTGGTGTTCTCCCTGTTCTGCTCACTGATGGTGGCATTGACACTGGTACCGATGATGGCCAGCCGATTTCTGACCATCCAGCCGGATGAGAACGAGGGCGACCACCCGCCACGCGCCCATTTCATGGACCGGCTGACGCACCATTACAGCAGGGTACTGGACTGGTCGCTGCACCACCGGGCCACCGTGGTGGTGGCCACCACCGTGGTGCTGCTCGGATCCGCATTCAGCGTCCAGTTCCTGTCACTGGACCTGGCCCCGGCCACCGAATCCGACGAGATCAGTATCCGCATGGACATGGACGAGGGAACCAACATCACCATCGTTCATGCCTATATGCAGGAGCTCGACCGTATCGTACGCGGAATGGTCCCCGAGGAAGACATTCTGCATTACACACGTGATATGCGGAATGGCGACGGCGAGATTGAACTGGCCATGGTCAGCCAGGAGGATAGAGGCGTGGATACCGACCGGCTTGCCGACGAGATCCGGCGACAGGTCTCGGAGACCATACCGGGTGCCCGCGTCCGGGTCAGGACCCAGGGCGGACTCTGGATCATGCGAAGGATGTTCCGTTCCGGCGGCGAGGATGAGCTGCAGATCGAATTGCGCGGCCACAGTCTGGAAGTCGCCGAACAGACCGCCCGACAGTTGCGGGATCGCATCGAGCAGGTACCGGGAATCGCCGATGTCGACCTGAACGAACTGGAGGGACGCCCGGAACAGACCCTGCGTTTCGACCGCGAACGCATGGCCAACATGGGCATCAGCATAACGGACATCAGCCGGGCCATTCAGGCCAGCATCGGCGGGACCCGGGCCGGCGTGTTCCGGAGCCAGGGCGACGAGTTCGACATCATGGTCCGACTGCGCCCGCAGGACCGACTCAACCAACAGGACGTCGACAATATCGCGGTGCGAGCGGCCGACGGTACCGTGGTACCGATTTCCGCGCTGGTGACTTCGGAAACCGGCCGGGGACCGACCGATATCCGGCGCATCGACAGCCAGCGGGTCACCTACATCAATGCCAACCTGGACAGCGGCACGGCCCTGGGTGATGCCGTGGGACGCATCCAGCAGGAACTCTCCGGCTATGCTCTACCGGACGGTTTCTCCATCGTGTACGGCGGTGAATACGAGGAGCAGCAGCGCGCCCAGCAGGATTTCATCATGGCCATCATCATGGCGGTGCTGCTGATCTACATGGTGATGGCGGCTCAGTTCGAACGCTTCCTGGATCCGCTGATCGTGATGTTCTCCGTACCACTGGCGTTGATCGGGGTGGTACCCACGCTGCTGCTCACCGGCACCACGCTGAACATGCAGAGTTTCATGGGCATCATCATGTTGCTGGGCATTGTCGTCAATAACGCCATCGTCCTGATCGACTACATCAACCTGATGCGCCGCGAGCAGGGTCTGTCGGTGATGGAGGCCGTGCGTGTCAGCGGCCGGCGGCGTCTTCGCCCCATCATGATGACCACACTGACCACGATCCTGGCGCTGCTGCCACTGGCCATCGGCTTCGGTGCCGGGGCCGAGATGCAGGCGGCACTGGCCCGAGTGGTGATTGGCGGCCTGACGGCCTCGTCACTGATCACCCTGGTGTTCATTCCCGTGGTCTATGTGATCGCCAACAACATCAGGGACCGACTGTCTGGCCGCCTGGATGACTGGCGAAACCGGAATGACGGACACCGGTCCCCGGGTTGGCGGAATCCGGCCGGAAGTGGTGGCCGCGCCTGAGACGGGCCCCGGCGTGGTCACATGCTGCGCCGGTACTGCCCGCCCACCTCGAAGAAGGCGTCGGTGATCTGACCCAGGGAACAATGCCGCACGGTATGCATCAGTTCCGCGAACACATTGCCATTCTCCAGCGCCACCTGTTTCAGCCTGGCCAGTGCCACGTCCGACTGCCCGGCATGACGTTGCTGAAAGTCATGCAACCGGTCAATCTGACTCTGCTTTTCCCCGGGCGTGGACCTCGCCAGCTCCGGTGATTGTCCCGTGCCATCCGCGCCACTGCCCGGACCCAGAAAGGTGTTGACACCGATGACCGGCAGGCTGCCATCGTGTTTGCGGTGTTCGTAGTACAGGGACTCCTCCTGGATCCGGCTGCGCTGGTAGCCGGTTTCCATGGCACCCAGCACCCCGCCACGCCCGGACAGCCGCTCGAATTCCTCCAGCACGGCCGCCTCCACCAGATCCGTCAATTCCTCGATGATGAAAGACCCCTGATTGACGTTCTCGTTCAGGCTCAGCCCCCACTCCCTGTTGATGATCAGCTGGATGGCCATGGCCCGCCGCACCGACTCATTGGTGGGGGTGGTCACTGCCTCATCATACGCATTGGTGTGCAGGCTGTTGCAGTTGTCCTGGATGGCGATCAGGGCCTGCAATGTGGTCCGGATGTCATTGAACGCCATTTCACTGGCATGGAGTGAACGGCCCGAAGTCTGGATGTGGTACTTGAGCTTCTGGCCGCGATCATTGGCACCATACTTTTCGCGCATCGCCACGGCCCATATCCTCCGGGCCACGCGGCCCAGCACGGAGTACTCCGCATCCATGCCATTGGAAAAGAAGAAAGACAGATTGGGTGCAAAGTCATCGATATCCATACCCCGTGCCAGGTACGCCTCGACGAAGGTGAAGCCGTTGGCCAGCGTGAAGGCAAGCTGTGAGATCGGGTTCGCGCCAGCCTCCGCGATATGATAACCAGATATGGAAACCGAATAGAAATTCCGTACCCCGTTCTCGATAAACCAGGCCTGAATGTCTCCCATCAGCTTGAGACTGAACTCGGTGGAGAAAATGCAGGTGTTCTGCCCCTGGTCCTCTTTCAGGATATCGGCCTGCACCGTGCCCCGAACCCTGCGCAGTGCCTGCGCCGTGACTTCTTCCACTTCGGCCGGCTCCGGCTCCCTTCCCTCCTGTTGCCTGAACTGATCCAGTTGCTGATCGATGGCGGTGTTGAGGAACATCGCCAGTATGGTGGGGGCCGGACCGTTGATGGTCATGGACACCGACGTGTCCGGGCTGCACAGGTCGAAGCCGTCATACAGTGCCTTCATGTCATCCAGCGTGGCGATGGACACACCGGCATTGCCGATCTTGCCGTGAATGTCCGGACGTTCGGCCGGATCGAAACCATACAGGGTCACCGAATCGAAGGCGGTTGACAGACGCTTGGCCGGAGCATGCTCCGACAGGCGGTGAAACCGGCGGTTGGTCCGGAACGCATCGCCCTCGCCGGCAAACATACG
>JBNJGU010000158.1:0-7036 GCA_051747985.1 Pseudomonadota bacterium
CAGCAGGTTCTGCCAGCCCAGCCAGGCGCCCAGTGCGGCCAGCAGCTTGAAGTCGCCGTAACCCATGCCCTCGCGCCCGGTGGCCAGGCGGAACAGCCAGTAGACGCTCCATAGCGTCATGTAGCCCAGCGCAGCGCCCAGCACCGAGTCCGCCGGGCTGACCCCGGTGCCGATGCCGGCCACGCTCAGTACCAGGCCCAGCCAGAGCAGGGGCAGGGTGATGTCATCCGGCAACAGCTGGTGATCGAAATCGATCAGACTCAGTGCCAGCAGGCTCCAGGTCAGTATCATCAGCATCAGCAGATCCACCGGGTCGCTGACCGACCAGGCGACCAGCGCCACCAGCGTGGCGCTGGTCGCTTCCACCAGCGGATACCGCAACGGAATCCGCTGCCGGCAACTGGCGCAGCGACCTCGCAGCCACAGATAACTGAGGATCGGGATGTTCTGCCAGGCGCGCACCGGCGCATTACAGCGCGGGCAATGGGAGCCGGGACTCGACAGGGAGAAACGGACGTGATCCGGCATCGGGTCCTTCAGCTCGACCCGGCTTTCGTCCAGTTCCAGGAATTCCAGGCACTGATTGCGCCAGCCGCGCTGCAGCATCAGTGGCAGCCGGTAGACCACGACATTGAGGAAACTGCCCACCAGCAGACCCAGCACGATGGCCAGGGTCACCCGTGACAGGGGTTGATGGGCGAGAGGGTCCAGCAGTTCCATGATTTTCGCGTTCCTTGTGGCGGATGGGCAACCGGGTCACATGACGGCGCCGAGCTGGAAGATGGGCAGGTACATGGCCACCAGCAGGCCGCCCACCAGAATGCCCAGTATGGAAATGATGACCGGCTCGATCAGTGAGGTCAGGCCGTCGACCGCATTGTCCACTTCCTCTTCATAGTAACTGGCGCATTTGTCCAGCATGGTGTCCAGTTCACCCGACTCCTCGCCGATGCCCACCATCTGCACGATCATGGCCGGGAACAGGGTGGTGTTGCGGATGGCAAACTGCAGTTGCTGACCGGTGGTGACATCATCGCGTATGCGCTGCGTGGCATACTCGTAGACGGCATTGCCGGTGGCGCCGGCCACCGAGTCGAGGGCCTCCACCAACGGGACGCCGGCGGAGAAGGTGGTCGACATGGTCCGGGCAAAACGGGCGTAACAGGATTTCTCGACGATCGTACCGATGATGGGGATTTTCAGCATCATGGCATCGACGCGGTCGGAAAAGGCCCGCGAGCGCTTGCGACCCTCCCGGAACAGGATATACAGCACCCCCAGGCCGATGACCACTTTCCACCAGTGCGCGATGGCCACATCCGACATGCCCAGTACAAGCAGTGTGAAGGCGGGCAGGTCGGCGCCAAAACTGGAAAAGGTCTCGGCAAACTGCGGCACCACCTTGACCAGCAGCAGGCCGGTGACGATGATGGCCACGGCAATGACCGCCATCGGGTACTTGAGTGCCTTGCGGATCTTCGCCTTCAGGGATTCGGTCTTCTCCTTGTAGGTCGCGATCCGGTCCAGCATCACCTCCAGTGAGCCACTCTGCTCGCCGGAGGAGACCAGGTTGCAGTACAGGTCATCGAAATACCGCGGATGCTTGCGGATGGCGTCGGTCAACTGTGTGCCCTGCGCCACGTCGTCGCGGATCTCGCGCACCATGGCACTCATTGAAGGGTTGTCCAGACTGTCGGCGACGATGTCGAAGGACTGCACCAGCGGTATGCCGGCTTTCATCATGGTGGCCAGTTGACGGCTGAAAATGGAGATGTCACCCGGCTTGATCTTTTTCTTGCGCTTGCCCAGCACCGAGCCGGTTTTCTTGCGTACCCGCGTTGGTGTGATGCCCTGCTTGCGCAGCTGCGCCCGGATCAGCGCCACGCTGGCGCCGGGCAGTTCGCCGCGGGCCTTGTTGCCCTGGCGGTCCTTGCCGAACCAGATGTAGGTGGAATTGTTGCCTGTCTGTGTGGCCATAGTGTGCCTGCCTATGCGGTCAGCCGGTTGGCTTCTTCAAGACTGGTCAGGCCGTTGGCGACTTTCACCAGCGCGGACTGCCGTAGATTGTTGTGGCCTTCCTTTCTGACCTGCGCCGCGATGTCCATGGCGTTGCCTTCATCCATGATAATACGCGAGATCGCCTCTGTCACAGGCACCACTTCGTAAATCCCGACCCGCCCCTTGTAGCCTTCGCGGCAGCGTTCACAGCCCACGGGCCGGTAGAAGGTGGCGGCGTCGATCTGCTCCTGGGTGAAGCCGGCTTCCAGTAGCGTGCTCGCGGGCAGATCCACCGGTTCGCGGCAATGTGTGCACAGCCGGCGGGCCAGTCGCTGGGCGATGATCAGGCTGACCGAGGTGGCGATGTTGAAGGTGGGTACGCCCATGTTGCGCAGCCGGGTCAGGGTCTCCGGGGCGCTGTTGGTGTGCAGCGTGGACAGGACCAGGTGGCCGGTCTGGGCCGCCTTTACGGCAATCTCGGCGGTTTCCAGATCGCGGATCTCGCCCACCATGACCACGTCGGGATCCTGTCGCAGGAATGATCGCAGCGCGGTGGCGAAAGTCAGTCCCACGCGCGCATTGACGGCCACCTGGTTGACCCCTTCCAGGTTGATCTCCACCGGATCCTCGGCCGTGGAGATATTGCGCTCCGCGGTGTTGAGGATGTTCAGGCCCGTATACAGCGATACGGTCTTGCCGCTGCCGGTGGGGCCGGTGACCAGGATCATCCCCTGGGACTGCGCCAGGGTCTTCATGTACCACTTCTTCTGCTCCGGCTCGAAGCCCAGCATGTCGATGCCCATCCGGGCCGTGGACGGATCCAGGATGCGCAACACGATCTTCTCGCCCCACAGCGTGGGGAGGGAACTGACGCGGAAGTCGACGGCATGTGTGCGGGACAACTTCATCTTGATCCGCCCGTCCTGCGGCAGACGTCGCTCGGAAATGTCCATGCGGGACATGATTTTCAGTCGCGATGCGATGCGGGGCGCGAGATTGAGCGGTGGGTGCGCCACCTCATGCAGGATGCCGTCGGTACGGTAACGGACCCGGTACATGTTCTCGTAGGGTTCCAGGTGGATGTCGGAGGCGCCCTGGCGGATGGCGTCCACCAGCACCTTGTTGACGAAACGCACCACCGGCGCCTCGTCGGCCTCGTCCACGGGCGAGACCTCATCGGTATCCTTCTCGGTCTCGCCCAGTTCGATGTCCAGGTCTTCCAGGCCCACGTCATCGAAGGCGCCCAGCAGACTGTCACCGCCTTCCAGTGTGTTGATGATCTCGTCCACCACCTCGCTGAGCTGGTTCTCGTCGACCACGACGATGTCCGTGGTCAGGCCGGTGTGGAACTTGAGTTCGTCGAAGGCGCCCAGGTTGGTCGGATCGGAGGTGGCCAGGAACAGCCGGTTCTCGCGACGGTACAGCGGCAGAACTCGGTGCTTGCGGATCAGGCGTACGTCCACCAGGTGGGTGGGGCAGTACTGCAGGTCGAACGCGGACAGGTCCAGCACCGGCGTGCCGAACTCCTCGGCGGCCAGCCGGGCCACGCGGCGACTGTCCACCAGACGGTTGCGTACCAGATGCGTGATCAGCGGGATGTTGTCGCGCTCCGCGGCCCCGGCGGCTTTTTCGGCATCTTCCTCGCTGATCAGGCCTTCCCGGACAAAGCGGCGGGTCAGCCCGCTGAAACGGGTCGGTATCACGCTGTGCGGTTCTCTGGTGGCCCTCATCATCCCACAGTATAACGGAATAATGCGCAGACTGTGATGCCGTCGCAACAGCCACCGTGCAGCATTATGTGACCTAACGCACACCTGGACGGTTTGCGGGTGTGACTGACAAAACTTGTCAGTCAGTGACGGATATGGGCATTCTGTGACGGGGCGGAGTGCACGGCGTAGCGGTTCTGTCGTTCTGGCACGGGTTTTGTATGTACCTGTGCCAGACATGTAAAAAGCGTGTCACGGGCCGGTCCACCGGTCCATTCTTCCATGACAGCGTTAAAGGAGACCGACATGCAGGTCAGAACACAACAGAAGGGTTTCACCCTGATCGAACTGATGATCGTGGTCGCGATCATCGGCATCCTGGCGGCGGTGGCGCTGCCGGCGTATCAGACCTATTCGCAGCGGGCGGCCTACTCCGAGGTGGTCAGTGCGGCTTCACCCGCAAGAACGGCGGTTGATGTATGCGTTCAGACAGGGACTCCGGCTGATTGCTCGTCACTGGATCAGGACGGATGGAGTAGCGCGCCATCGGTGGACGATGTTGCCGTTACCGGTGCGGGGACGGTTGATGATCCGTATGTAGTGACAGTCACTCCTGTTGCTGATGAGTATGACGGGGATCCTGACTATACGCTTTCCGGAGTGGCCGAGAACGGATCTGTCACCTGGACCCCCGGTGGAGGCTGTGTGGCCGCTGGATTGTGCTGATGGTATGACTTCTTTGCACTGATTGCCGTGCCGTAACAGGGGAATGGCGAGATTTTCATCTTCATGCCTGATGGGAAAAATGCCCCGGGGTTACCCCCGGGGCATTTTTGTTAAATGTGTATGGATTCATGGTTGATACCTGACGCCCTTGGAATTTTGCAGCCCAGCCGACTCTGATGTTCGGGTTTCGCTGACAGCCTTTGCGATCGTCAGACGAATTTTACCCTTCCGCATTATTGATTTTGAAAATGTGGCAAAAAAATGCTACTGTCGCGAGTGATTACGTCTTTCAAGCAGTAGGGCGCGATCACGCGCCGCAGGACATCGCGGTGTGATCTGGTTTCAAGGGGGAGAACCATACAATAATAAAGTATCCAAAAACAGGAATCTCCGGACCATGGTGATGGCCGGAAACCAGTAGTCCGACAGGGAATGTCCGGCGCAATAACAAGACTGACTTACGTCCGTATCAATAATCACAATGAATCATCACAAGAGGACTGTAGAGTGACTGCTATATCTACATCTGTATCCCGTATTGCCCGCAAGAACCAAACCCGCAATTTCAGAAAAAACACCCTGTGTGCCGCCGTCTCCATGGCCCTGCTGTCCGCGGCTGGTGCCAACCTGGCCGTCGCGCAGGACGAATCGGAAATCGAGGAAGTGGTCGTCACCGGCTCCTTCATCCGCCGCAGTGAAGGTTTCACAGCGGCTTCGCCCGTCACCACGATGAGCAATGAGGATCTGCAGGCCGAGGGCACCGTGAACATGGGCCAGGTCGTGCAGAACATGACTTTCAATGCCGGCTCGGCGGTGACCAACACCATCCAGGGCACATCCAGTAACACCACCGCATTCAACCTGCGTGGTCTGGGCAGCAGCGCGACACTGCTGCTGATGGACGGCAAGCGTACGCCGACGGACAACGTCAACGTGCTGCTGCCGAACATTGCCGTGGAGCGCATGGAGATCGTGACCGACGGCGCCGCTGCCCTGTACGGTACCGACGCCGTGGCCGGTGTGGTCAACATCGTACCGGTCACGTCATTCGAGGGCATCCGCACCGAACTGTACTACGAGCAGGATGACGGTCCGGGCAACTTCAACGAGAAGCAGGCTTCCGTGCTGTTCGGCACCAATATCGCCAACGAGATCGATGTCGTGGGTGCCATGGCATTCCGTGAAATCGATCCGCTGCGCTGGATTGACCGGCCCGACCTGATGAAGGCCGGTCTGACCTCTTCCGGTACCGCCAACCCGGGCAACTGGACTGTGCCCGTTCGCGATGAGCAGGGCCATCTGACCGGTGACACCGTCAATCGTCCCGACCCGTCCTGCGGCACGGATCGCGAGGATCCTGCACAGTTGGGTGCCAACCCGTTCGGCTTCCAGTCGCTGGGCAGCTGCTGGCTGGATTTCGGCGACAGCCGTGATTACCGCGAGCAGAATGACATCGCCCAGTTCTTCACCAATGCCACCTGGGACTACAGCGCCGACCTGAGCTTCTCCGGTCAGCTGATGTTCACTCGCCAGACGGCTGACCGTCGTTCTTCCGCCTCCAACCCGGGCGGCCGGACCACGGATCTGCCGACGGTCCGTGGTGAACTGCCCGGCAACCCGTTCCGTGCAGTGAATGCCAGCGGGGCGGAGCTGTTTGCCCAGCCGGCGCGGGACAACGAAGGTAACATCATCACTGATGGCCTGGGTCGGCCGCTGCCGCAGCGTGGCGCCGATGGCAACGTGATGCTGGCTCAGAACCAGTTTGCTCCGCTGGGTAGCGACCCGATGGGTGGTGTGCCTTTCTATGAGGATATGGGCATCACCCGCTGGCGTGTTGTGGGCAAGGCCGATACCTGCCCGTCGCAGAACGCCCAGGACGGTTCCTGTGCCCGCCAGGACGAGCTGGATCGGCGCTATACCCGCGCTTCCTTCGATGCCGATTTCACCGTACCGTATCTGGATGGCTGGGAAGGCACGGCCGGTTATTCATTCTCGCGCATGCTGGACGTGAGCACGGAATCGCAGGTCTGGAACTATCGCGCCATCGCGCAGGGTCTGGAATGTGACGTCGTCAATGATGTGGATGCCTGTTTCAACCCTTTCGGTGTGACGGATCCGCAGTTCGCCACGTCGCAGGCGGTGATGGACCAGATCGGTATCGAGCCGCGTCGTCGCTACACGGACGATCTGGAAACGTTCGATCTGGTCCTCAACGGCACCATTCCGCTGGGTGACTTCGAGCTGCCCGGTGGCGAAATCGGCGCGGCTTTCGGTCTGCAGCGTCGTAACGAGTCGCTGGAGCGGATTCCGGATGCGCTGTCGATCGCCGGGGAAGGCCTGCTGGGCGCCCAGGTGGCGCCGTTCTCCCGTAGCCGTTTCGTGAACGCGGCCATGGCCGAGTTCCTGTTGCCGGTGACCTCGAACTTCGAGATCAATCTGGCGGCACGGAACGAGAACTTCAGTACCGGTCAGGAAGACTCCATCGTGAAAGTCGGTGCGGTCTACGAGCCGACCAACTGGCTGGGGCTGCGTGCCACATGGGGCGAGGCCTTCCTGGCGCCGACCATGAACCAGCTGGAAGCACCGCGGGACTGTGGTCTGAC
>JBNJGU010000159.1:0-7036 GCA_051747985.1 Pseudomonadota bacterium
CGAGCCGACCAACTGGCTGGGGCTGCGTGCCACATGGGGCGAGGCCTTCCTGGCGCCGACCATGAACCAGCTGGAAGCACCGCGGGACTGTGGTCTGACGTTGCTGGATGACCGGTTCTCCTCATTCAACGCCTATGTGAACTCCTGTCAGCAGGGCAACCCGAACCTGGAGTCGGAGACGTCCGAGAGCTGGACGCTGGGCATCGACCTGGTGCCGAACGATGACCTGAGCATCACCCTGAACTGGAGCGAGACGGATTTCAGCAACCGGATCGTCAGCACCACGACGCAGGACCTGATGCGCAAGGACTTTGCCAATTTCCAGCTGGAAACCGGTTTCACGCCGACGGATGCCAACCCGTATCCGACCGAGCAGCAGATCCGCGACTGGGTCGCCAATCCGGCGTCTGATGACCGTATCGTCCGTGCATCGAATGATATCGGTTTCATCACCGAGGTGATCCAGAGCGACTCCAATGCTTCGGCCATGCTGGTCAAGGCACTGGACATGACAGTGGATTACACCTACATGCTGGATAACTGGGGTACCCTGGGTGCCAATCTGAGTGCCACCATGGTGGACACCTATGACTTCCAGGTGGATCCGCTGGATCCGGTCCTCAGTGCGGTGGGTAACCACAACAACGACTATGGTGCGGTACCGGCCATGCCGGAGTGGCGTGCCAACCTGCGCCTGAACTGGACGTATGGCGATCATATCGTGTCCGCCACGACCCGTTATGTGGACGAGGTGAACTACGACGCCAACAACTACAGTTTCCAGCAGTACTTCCCGCACAGCAACTGGCGTGACGTGGATACCATCCGTGCCTGGACACAGATGGACTGGTTCTACACCTACCGTGGTCTGGATCTGGGTGGTGCCGAATCTGCCCTGACAGTCGGTATGCGTAACGCATTCGATCGTCAGCCGCAGAAGGTTGGCATGACCTCCGGTATCGTGGGTGAGCTGCAGGACGCGCTGGGTCGCGTGTTCTACGCACGCTTCAGCCACGAATTCTGATCGGGCTGTTCCCTGCCGGACCTTATGGTCCGGCAACACGGAAAAGGGAGTGCTCCTCGCGGGCGCTCCCTTTTTTCGTTTCGGGGGCGGCTGCGTCGTGGTTGCCAAATGGCCCCGGATTCTTTATGTTAGCCGGCTGCGATCACCGGGCCGCGGGCAGGCGGAGGCGTGAATATCCGTTCAGCCACTATTCAGGCTGTCGGCTGCATCATGCAGACAAAGGGTGATCGTCACGACGACCACAAACAGATAACGCAGTAAACAGGCACCGGTGTGCCGGAGAAGTGATTATGATGAAGGCCAGAGTATTCTTTGCTTCCGCGGCCATGACCGCTACGTTCGCATTGGCATCCAGCCCGGCCGTGATGGCCGATGATCCGGAAACCATCGCCGATGGTGTCTATACGGAAGAGCAGGCGGCCAATGGGGAAACCCTGTACGAGGAGAATTGCTCCTCCTGTCACAACATGGGCTTCTACGAGCAGAGCCTGGGCAATCGGGTCAATCAGCCGGTGTCCTTCATGTTCGAGGAAGTGCTGGGCACCATGCCGCTGGATGCGCCCGGTTTTCTGCCCATCGAGACCTATGAGGACATCTTCGCCTACATCTTCAGTGGGCTCGGATTTCCGGCCGGTGATGTCGAGCTGCGTTACGACAGCGGCATGATGGATCAGGTCCGCCTGGTACAGCCGGACTGATAGCGGTCAGCACCCCGCTGGCGCGTCATCGAGACGGAATGACAGATCGATGGCGCGGCAATGCTTGGTGAGGGCGCCGATCGAGATGTGGTCGACGCCCGTCTCCGCTACCTCCACCAGGTTGGCATCCGTAATCCCGCCGGACGCCTCCAGACGGCTTCTGCCCCGGTTCAGCGCCACCGCCTCGCGCAATCGCGGTGGGGTGAAATTGTCCAGCATGACGATGTCCGCACCGGCCGACAACGCTTCCTTGAGCTGCTCCAGCGTCTCCACTTCCACTTCCACTGGCCGGTCGGCCGCGACATGTCGGGCCTGTTCAACGGCCGCGGTGATCGAGCCGCAGGCACTGATGTGATTTTCCTTGATCAGGAAGGCGTCATACAGCCCCATGCGGTGATTGCTGCAGCCTCCCGTCCGCACCGCGTACTTCTGTGCCGTACGCAGTCCCGGCAGTGTCTTGCGGGTATCCAGTAACTGCACGCCGGTGTGAGCCACCCGCTCCGCGTAGTCCCTGGCCACCGTGGCCGTACCGGAGAGGGTCTGCAGAAAATTCAGCATACAGCGCTCGGCGGTCAGCAGGCTGCGCGCCGGACCCTCCAGTCGGGCCAGGTGCTGGTCCGGCTGCAGGAGGTCACCATCCCTTGCCAGCCACTCGATGACGATGCGCCGATCCATCAGGGCCGCGACCGCATCGGCCCAGGCGGTGCCACAGAGCACGGCCTTTTCGCGGCACAGGATACGGCCACTGGTCCGCGTGTGCTCGGGGATGAGCATGGCCGTCAGGTCCCCGCTGCCCACATCCTCGTCCAGGGCCCGTTGCGCGGTGGCGGTCAGATCGTCCGGAAGTGTTGCTGCCTGCATGTAGGTCCTGTCGAGACGCTGAAGTTGACTGGTGGCTGGCGATTCTACTGCACTGCATGGCCGGTGTCAGCTGCGCTATACTGCCGGTATGGAATTGACCGTGCACCAGCACCGCCTGTCCGGTGTCCGACAGCTGGATTCCCCGAACCAGGCCGAGCGACCGGCGGGGGTGGAGCCGGAATTGCTGGTGATCCACAATATCAGCCTGCCGCCCGGCGAGTTCGGGGGCTGTCATATCGATGAGCTGTTTCTCAACCGGCTTGATCCCGGTGAGCATCCGTTTTTCTCGCAAATTGCAACGTTGCGTGTCTCGGCTCATCTGTTGATTGACCGTGCCGGGGTGATTACGCAGTATGTTCCTTTTGACCGGATGGCCTGGCACGCGGGGCAGTCCTGTTACCGGGGACGGGAGCGGTGCAACGAGTTTTCCATCGGAATCGAGCTGGAAGGCTGCGATGACCGGCCCTTTACGGATATCCAGTATGCGCGCCTGACCCGCGTGACCGCGGTATTGATGGCGCAGTATCCGGCGCTTTCGCCACAACGGATTACCGGTCACAGCGATATTGCGCCGGGCCGTAAAACGGACCCGGGACCGCATTTCGACTGGGCCCGATACCGTGACGGGCTGTCGTGATCCGTTGCGCTGTCTGTTTTGTAGTTTAACTACATGGTAATGCCATCCGCTTCGTCGCCGGATTGAAAAAAGCGCCGGTTTACAGTAGGATGGCGCCATGCCTGTAATTTATTTACAAACTGTTGAGTGTCGAATATCTCCAGAGAACAATGACTTATGACTGATTACCAGGACGATCAAAATCCCACGGAAACCGGAGAATGGCTGGAATCGCTGGCCGCCGTCATCGAGCATGAAGGCCCCGAGCGCGCCCATTACCTGCTCGATCAGCTCTCCGACAAGGCCACGCGCCTGACCCGCAGTCTGCCCCAGCGGGCCATGACCACACCCTACAGAAACACCATCGCGCCGGAGGATGAGGAACGCATGCCCGGCGACATGTTCATGGAGCGGCGCATTCGCGGCATCAATCGCTGGAACGCGCTGGCCATGGTGATGCGGGCCAATACGGCCAACCCCGACCTGGGTGGTCACATTTCCTCCTTTGCCTCGTCCGCAACACTGTATGACGTCGGTTTCAACTACTTTTTCCACGGCCCCACCGAAGAGCGGCCCGGTGACCTGATCTACTTCCAGGGCCATGTCTCTCCCGGCATCTACGCCCGCTCCTACATGGAGGGGCGCATCACCGAGGATCAAATGGACAACTTCCGTCAGGAAGTCGATGGCAACGGCCTGTCCTCCTATCCCCACCCGTGGCTGATGCCGGACTACTGGCAGTTCCCCACAGTTTCCATGGGCATCGGTCCCATCAACTCCATCTACCAGGCCCACGTCATGAAGTACCTGGACAACCGGGAGCTGATGGAGCGTGGCGACCGCAAGGTCTGGTGCTTCCTGGGCGACGGTGAGATGGACGAGCCGGAATCACTGGGCGCCATCGGCAAGGCCGGCCGCGAGAAACTGGACAACCTGATCTGGGTGGTGAACTGCAACCTGCAGCGTCTGGACGGGCCGGTGCGGGGCAATGGCAAGATCATCCAGGAGCTGGAAGGCATCTTCCGTGGCGCCGGCTGGAATGTCATCAAGGTGGTCTGGGGCCGGCACTGGGATCCGCTGTTCGAAGCGGATCGCGACGGCATTCTGCAGAAGCGCATGGATGAAGTCGTCGACGGCGAATACCAGAACTACTGGGGCCGGGGTGGCGCCTACACACGCGAGGAATTCTTCGGCAAGCATCCCGAGCTGCTGGAGATGGTCGAGCACCTGTCCGATGACGACATCATGCGTCTCAACCGGGGCGGCCATGACCCCTACAAGGTCTACGCAGCCTATGCCGAGGCGGTGAAGAGCAACGGCCGCCCGACCGTGATCCTGGCCAAGACCGTGAAGGGTTATGCCTTCGGTTCCGCGGCCGAGGCCCAGAACGTGGCGCACCAGGTCAAGAAGCTGGACAAGGAGTCACTGAAGAAATTCCGTGACCGTTTCGGTGTGCCCATCCCGGACGATGAACTGGACAAGGTACCGTACTACCGGCCGGAGGAAGACAGTCTGGAAATGCGCTACATGCGCAAGGCCCGGGAGAAACTGGGTGGCCCGGTACCCCAGCGACAGGCCAACTCCTACTCCCTGCCGGTGCCGCCGCTGTCGGCCTTCGATCAGCAGATCAAGGGAACCGGAGACCGTGAAGTGTCCACGACCATGGCGTTCGTGCGGATGCTCAATACCATGGCAAAGGACAAGGAAATCGGTCAGCGTGTCGTGCCGATCGTGCCAGACGAGGCGCGCACATTCGGCATGGAAGGCATGTTCCGCCAGATGGGGATCTATTCGTCTGTCGGTCAGCTGTATGATCCCGCCGACTCCAACCAGGTCATGTACTATCGCGAGGACGTCAAGGGTCAGATGCTGGAGGAAGGCATCTCCGAGGCTGGTGCCTTCTCCACCTGGCTGGCGGCGGCGACCTCCTACAGTGTCAACGACTACCCGCTGATTCCTTTCTACATCTACTACTCGATGTTCGGGTTCCAGCGTATCGGCGATCTGGCCTGGGCGGCCGGTGACTCACAGGCACGCGGCTTCCTGATCGGCGCCACGGCGGGTCGCACCACGCTGAACGGAGAGGGTCTGCAGCACCAGGACGGGCACAGCCATATCCTGGCGTCGACGATCCCGAACTGTGTGGCCTATGACCCCACCTATGCCTACGAGGTGGCGGTGATCATCCAGGACGGTCTGCGCCGGATGTACCAGGAGAAGGAAAACGTCTTCTACTACATCACCACGATGAACGAGAACTATGCCCATCCGGAGATGCCCAAGGGCATCGAGGACGGCATCCTCAAGGGCATGTACCTGCTGGAAGACGGTGGCAGCAAGGAGTACAAGGTGTCAGGCAAGGCGGCCACCACCGAGCGCCTGCGACTGCTGGGTAGCGGCACCATCCTGCGCGAGGTACGCGAGGCCGCCGCCATTCTGCGCGATCAGTACAAGGTGCCGGTCGATGTCTGGAGCGTGACCAGCTTCAACGAGCTGCGTCGCGAGGGCATGGCCACCACGCGTCACAACATGCTGCATCCCTCCGGCAAGGACAAGGAGCCGTATGTCACGCAATGCCTGAAAGGACAGAAGGGCGCGGTCCTGGCCGCGACCGACTACATGCGGCTGTTTGCGGACCAGATCCGGGAATACGTGCCGGAGAGCTATCGGGTGCTGGGCACCGACGGTTTCGGTCGCAGTGACACGCGCCAGAAGCTGCGCTGGTTCTTCGAGGTCGACCGCCACTACATCGTGCTGGCCGCCCTGACCGAGCTCAAGGCGCGCAAGGTCGTCACCGCGGCCACTGTCAACAAGGCCATGAAGGAAATGGGGATCGATCCCGACAAGCCGAATCCCGTGCTGACCTGAGGCGAGGCCCGCGCCCCCGGGCGCGGCATGCACGGATCGACTCCGTTGATCTCAAGTGAAGAACAGCAATATCAGGAGCATACAAGGTGCCTGTAGAAAGCGTAAAAGTACCAGACCTGGGCGATTCCAGTGATGTCGAGGTGATCGAGATCCTGGTCAAGGAAGGTCAGTCGATCGAAGAGAACGAAGACATCATTGTGCTGGAAACCGACAAGGCGGCGATGGAGATCCCCGCTTCCCGCGGTGGCACGGTGAAAAGCATCACGGTGAAAGTCGGTGACACGGTCAATCAGGGTGACGAGATCCTGACCGTGGAAGCGGAAGGTGCCGGGGCGGTCGAAGAGGAAGAGCCGGGCGAACAGGAAGACGAGAAGGATGCCGCCGGGCAGGAAGCTGACGACAGTGATGCGTCCGGGCAGCCGGAAGAAGCGGCGGCCGAGCCCTCGTCGAGTGGCGGTGCCGTCGAGCAGATCGATGTGCCGGATATCGGTGATGAATCCGATGTCGAGATCATCGAGGTGCATGTCAGCGAAGGCGACATCATCTCGGCCGAGGATCCGGTGATCACGCTGGAATCCGACAAGGCCGCCATGGAGATTCCCTCGCCCAAGGGGGGCGAAGTCAAGGCCCTGAAAGTCAAGGTCGGGGATCGTGTGTCCAGTGGCTCGCCGATGATGGATCTGGCCGTATCGGGCGGTGATGCCCCGGCGGACAGGAAGGAGGCACCGAAGAAGGACGACGCCTCCGCCAGCCAGAAAGCGGAGAAGCCGGCATCGGCGGCGGCCTCCGGCAATGGCGACCAGAAGCTGGAGCAGAAGCAGCAGCAATATGCGGAGCAGGCCGCCGGGAAAGCGCAGGGCAAGGTGTATGCCGGTCCGGCTGTCCGCAAGCTGGCCCGCGAACTGGGCGTGGATCTGACCCGGATCGACGGTACCGGGGCCAAGGGTCGCATCCAGAAGGAAGGGGTGT
>JBNJGU010000160.1:0-7031 GCA_051747985.1 Pseudomonadota bacterium
GTTGTTCAGCCAGCATCTCGAACACCTCAAGGGGGAGTTCGACAAGATGCAGATTCCGCTGCTGACACTCCGAACCGACGAATCAGTAATGGAACGGATACAGACATGGAATCGGATCCGCTAAGCGCGCTGGCCGACATACATCTGCCCGAAGAGGTCGGTATCTGGCCATTGGCCCCCGGCTGGTGGGTGCTGTTGTTCGTGCTGGCCATTGTATTGATCCGGGCCCTGTTCCTGGCGGGCCGCTACCTGCACCGCAGACGCCTGCGTCAGGCTGCACTGCGCGAATTGCAGTACTGTCGTGATCAGCTGGCTGGCGCTGAGGAGTCCAACGCCAGCCGGATAGACTATCTCAACGCGGTCAACGCGGTACTCCGTCGGGTGGCACTGGCACATTTTCCACGCCAGACCGTCGCCGGCCTGACCGGTCGCGCCTGGCTCCGGTTCCTGCAGACACATGGCAGTCTGCAGACACTCGACCCGCAATCCGAACAGGCACTGGCCGAAGGCCGCTTCGCTCCGGACTGCCAGTTCGATCCGGACGCCATCCAGAAGGCGGCGGAAGAGTGGATCGACAGTCAATACTCCACCGGAGTCAGCTCCGGGACTTCATTCCGAAAAACGGCGACGCATCATGCTTGAATTCATCTGGCCCTGGGTTTTTCTGGCTCTGCCACTGCCGCTACTGATCTACTGGTTTGTGCCACGGGCACCGCGCCAGGAAGCCGCTCTGCAGGTACCGTTTTTCCGCCAGGCGCTGCAGCTGCGCAGCGACAGTTCTCACCGATTGGGACGCAAGCCCGTATTGCTGACCCTGTGCATTCTCATCTGGCTGCTGATGGTCACGGCGGCCAGTCGCCCGCAGTGGGCCGGCGAACCGCAGCAGCTGCCCGCCACCGGACGGGACATGATGCTGGTGCTGGACATGTCCGGCAGCATGGAGGCCCGCGACATGTTCCTGGACAATACACAGCTGTCCCGTTTCCGGGTCATGAAAGAGGTCGTCAGCGACTTCGCCGAGAACCGCCAGGGCGACCGGCTCGGGATCATCCTTTTTTCCCGCTTCGCCTATATGCTGACGCCGATGACCTTCGACCTCAACTCCGTGGCCGGTATGATCCAGGACCTGGAGGTCGGCGTCATCGATGAATCGGCCACGGCCATCGGGGACGGTATCGGCCTTGCCGTCAAACATCTGCGGGAGCAGCCTGAGAACAACCGGGTCATGATCCTGCTGACCGACGGCGTCAACAATTCCGGCGAGCTTACCCCGGACCAGGCAGGCCAGCTGGCGGAGACCGAGGGTGTACGCGTCCACATTGTCGGTCTGGCTTCCGACCAGTTTGCCAGACAGTCGGCGTTCATCCGCTCCCAGGGCAACAGTGCCAACTCGGAAATTGATGATGCCGCCATGACCCGGGTGGCACAGATGACCGGAGGGCGCTACTTCCGGGCGCGTACACTGGAAGACCTGGTGGAAATCTATGACGAGCTCGACCAGATCGAACCGATCGAACAGGACGACCAGACATTCCGACCGGTCAAGGTGCTTTTCCACTGGCCACTGGGCATTGCAATGCTGCTGAGCTTTCTGATGGCACTGGTGGCAACCCCGGTGGGCACCAGGTTGCTGGCATTTCGTGATCGTGGCGCAGGCTCCGGAATGCGCTCGGGCATGACGGGGAGACCGGATTCATGAATGAATCGATGAATTTCGCGCAGTTCCTTGCCAATTTCCATTTTCTGCGGCCCTGGTGGCTGCTTGCCCTGCTGCCTGCCTTATGGCTGGTCCGCAGCGTGTGGCGGCGCAACGCCCGGGGTTCGGCCTGGCAACAGGCCATCGACCCGGAGCTGCTCCCCTGGCTGCTGGACAAGCGACCCGGTCGCGCCCAGCGGGCGCCGGTACTGCTGTTGTCGATCGCCTGGTTTACCGGCATCATTGCGCTCGCCGGCCCCACATGGAGCCAGATACCCTACCCGGCCCAGGAACGCCAGAGTGCCCTGGTGATCGTCCTGGATCAGTCCCTTGCCATGACCGTCGACGATGTCGAACCCGACCGCCAGACCGTGACCCGGCGCAAACTGCTGGACATACTCGATCATCGCGAGGAAGGTCAGACCGGACTGGTGGTCTACGCCGGCGAGGCGCATGTGGTCACCCCCCTGACCGAAGACAACGTCATGATGCGCTCCCTGGCGCCTTCCCTGAGTCCGGACATCATGCCGGCCCAGGGTAACAACCCCGCTCATGGCGTCGAACTGGCCCTGGAGCTGTTGGCCGAGTCGCGCAGTGGCACGGGACAGGTCCTGTTGATGACCAGTGGCGTCGCGGAAAGTCAGCGCGCCAGAATCCGGGATCTGATGGACGAGACTCCTTTCGTACTGTCGGTGATCGGTGTCGGCACGAGCCGTGGAGGCCCCATCACCGGACCCGATGGTGATTTTCTGCGCACCGACTCCGGTGAAACCCTGATCTCGTCACTGAATCGCGACAGTCTGCGCGAACTCGCAGACTCCCAGGGTGGTGATTATCAGGACATGACCCTGGGTGACGAGGATATCGAGCAACTGCTGGACAACACCGTACTTCCCGGCGAAGGTGAGTTCGCCGACACCCTGCGCGAATTTGATCTGTGGAATGATATGGGTCCCTGGCTGCTGTTGCTGGTCCTGCCTCTGACCGCGCTGATCTTCCGTCGTGGCTGGCTGCTGGGACTGATGCTGACCGGAACACTGGCACTTGGCATCGGCACGCCCTCGCGCCCGGTCCAGGCTCAGGAACTCGGTGACCTGTTCCGCAATCCCGACCAGCAGGGAGCCCGTGCATTCGAGCAGGATGAACACCAGAACGCCGCCGAGCTGTTTGAATCACCCGCCTGGCGGGGTGCCGCCCATTATCGCGCCGGCAACTACCAGGCCGCGGCCGAGGCCTGGGCACGGGCCGACGAGGACGACCCTGATACCTACTACAACCTGGGCAATGCACTGGCCCGCAGCGAGATGTATGAAGAGGCCATCGCCTCCTATGAAGCGTCGCTGACCCTTGAGCCCGACCATGAAGATGCCCGGGCCAACAAGGAACTGGTCGAGGAACTGCTTGAGCAGCAACAGCAGGAAGAAAGCGAGGACAGCGAGGAGCAGGAAGAAGAAAGCGACGAGCAGGAGCAGGAACAGGGAGAGGACGAGCAGGAAGAGGATGAAGAGCCGCAGGAGCAGGAATCCGAGGAAGAGGCCCCCGAGGGAGACCAGCGGGAAGAGGAACCTCAGGAGCAACAGCCCGACGATGACGGATCCCAGGATCAGGAGCAGCAACTGAACCTGGAAGAGACCGAGGATCAGGAGGCACTGGAACAATGGTTGCGCCGCATCGAGGACAATCCGGGGGAACTGCTGCAACGGAAATTCCAGTTCGAGTACCGCAGGCGTCAGATCGAGGCAAGGGCAGCAGGCAGAGAGTTATGAAACACAGACTGCAATACTGGCTTACAACGGTGGTCCTGCTGGCGCTGACCACGACCGCTATCGCCCAGAACAACATCAACACGGAAATCGACAGTGAAGAGATCACCCTCGGTGAGACCATCACGATGACTGTTGAGGTACTGGGCCGCCAGGGCAACGTGCCGATCGACATCACCGCGCTCGAAGAAGACTTTGATGTGATATCGACCCGGACTTCCTCCCAGCTCCGCACCATCAACGGCCGTGTCCAGGCCCGGACACGCTACGAACTCATGCTGTTCCCCCGCCAGGCGGGAGACCAGACCATTCCCTCCATCGAAGTGGGTGGTTACAGCAGCGACCCGATAGAGATCAGCGTCAACGAGCGACAGCGCAATGAACAACGTGACGAAAACCTGTATCTGGAGACCTCGCTGAGCGAGGACAGTATCTATGTACAACAGGAACTGTTGTTCACCATCAGGCTGTTTTTCCGTCTCGACGGCATCCGCAATCCGAATTTCACCACGCTGGACATGGATGACACGGTCATCGAGCAGCTTGGCCCGCCCAACCAGTACGAGCAGATCGTGGATGGGCAACGTTACGGTGTCTATGAACTGAATTACGCCATCTTTCCACAACGCAGCGGCGAACTGGAGATACCTGACATCTTCTTCCGTGCACAGCTGACTGACGGGGCCAGTCGTTCGATCTTCCGCAACAACAGCGTGGAGACCATCACCGCGTTTGCCCCCGGCTATCAGGTGGAAGTGAAGTCGCGGCCGGATGAGTTCCCCGAGGATGCGACCTGGCTTCCAGCCCGCTCACTGAATATCAACGAAGAATGGGACCGGGACATAACAGATCTTGAGCCGGGTGATTCGGCCGAAAGAACCATCACCATCCGTGCGGACGGACTGGATGGCGCTGCCATACCGCCGATCGACATGGACGAGATCCAGCGTGCCAACCTGTATCCGGAGGCCCCTGACGTTGATCGCAGCATCATCGACGGTCAGGTGGTCGGCAGCCGCACCCGCACCTGGTCGATGGTCCCGACGGGGGCCGGATCCATCGTCATTCCCGAAGTCCGCATCCCCTGGTGGAACACCGACGAAGAGCGCCTGGAATATGCCGTGCTGGAAGAGGCATTCATCACCGTGCGCGACCCTGAAGTCAGTGCCTCCGCCGAAGGCGCTTCTTCCCGACAGGACAATGAAAGTGATCCGGCTGCCCTGCTGGACACCCCGGATGAACTCGTCAGTTCACCGACCACACCCGTCTGGATATTCACACTGATGACCGTCCTGCTGCTCGCCGCCGGCGCTTTCATGGCCCTGACATACCGGCGTAAACAGTCGCTTGCCCTGGCCAGCACCGGACAACCCACCGTGGCCCCTACATCAATGGCCTATCGAAGGGATTTCACCGAACTGGACGAGAAGCAGTCCTATCATGAACTGCTGCAGCGTTGTCGCCAGGGTACACCGGGAGCCATCCGTCTGGCCCTGATCGCCTGGGCTCGCCAGTATTACAATGACCCGGAATTACACACACTCGATGCGTTGACCCGACGTGTCGACGACCCCAGACTCACCGCCTACTGCAATCAGCTGCAGCAGGCACTGTACGCCGCTGATAATGCCGAGGACCTGAATCGCGACACCCGTGAAAATCTGGCCCTGTACATCAGCGACTGGCGAGAGCGGAACCAGCGCAATCGGCGTGACCGCGATCGCAGACATCGTTACGAATTGCCGCCGCTGTACAGGAACTGAACCGTTCATGTCCCGCGTATACAGCACAGAGAATGGACGGCTCTGCCCGGATTGCGGACAACCCGTTACGGATTGTCGATGCGCGGCCGAGAAGGCCCGGACCCCTCACGAGGGGTACAGCGACGGCGTCGTCCGATTGCGACGGGAAACCAGTGGCCGCAAAGGCAAGGGCGTGACGTTGGTGGATGGATTGACCGGTACCGAGGCAGAACTGAAAAAGATGGCCAAAGTGCTGAAAGCCCGCTGCGGCAGCGGCGGGACGGTCAGGAACGGGATCATCGAGATCCAGGGAGATCATCGGGACACCATCCGTGATCACCTTGCCGATCAGGGCATCAGCAGCAAGTTTGCGGGCGGCTGAACCGCAACTTCCATCGCAACAGGTACATCGTCCATCGCAGCCGCAGACGACTCTTCAACCTGTCTCTTCCGGAAACCGCCTCACGCTGTGCATAACAACAATCGATCACCCGGTCACCCACCCACAGAAATTCCGATGACAATCGGGGCCAGGCGCGGCTCATGGCCATTGAGGCTTCCAATGGGCCCGTTGTTGCACTGATGTCGGCGCCACGACGGCTCGCCACCTCCAGCAGCCGATGAAAGCCACCCAGCACCCTGTCCGTCCCATGAAAGACGGACCGTTTCCCGCGGACCGACCAGACCACCAATGCGATCGACACCATGACCATTGCCATCAATCCAACGACCAGAATCAGACGCAGCAGTCGTTCGGACCGTTGTCCGGTCAGCGACTCCAGCAGATTGAACTGGGTTTCCGTGTCGAAATTGATGACCCATCGGTTCCAGGCATATTCCAGCCGATCCAGCTGCATCCGCATCCCATAGAACCAACGTGACCCGTTACCCGGGGTCTCCAGTCCAGTCTGTTCGCCGTATTGCTGCAACCAGGCCTGTGCCCCCAGTTCGATCCGGTCCGGTGACACCGCGGTGGTCGGATCGACTCTGACCCACCCGTCCTCCTCCAGCCAGACTTCCACCCATGCGTGGGCGTTGTACTGATAGACCATCACGTAGTTTTCATAGGGGTTGCGCTCTCCCCCCTGGTAACCGACCACCACGCGGGCCGGCACCCCTGCCGCGCGCATCATATAGGTGAAAGCCGAGGCATAGTGGCCGCAGAACCCACGGCGTTCATCGAACAGGAACGAATCGAGCCCGTTGTCCCCGTATGCCGGCGGCTGCAATGTATATTCGAACGGGCGCGAGCGGAGCCACTCCATGGCCCGTTCAAGCACCGCCCTGTCGTCATCCGCATCACGACGCCATTGACGAGCCAGCTCGCGGGTCCGGGGCTCGCCCGATTCGGGCAGCCTCAGCGCCCGACGACGATCACTGCCATCAGCCAGTCCCGGCAGGCTGTCCGGTGGCGGCAGACCCGCCAGACGGAACCGCTCCCGCTGCAGAATGGAGCGCTCCGCATACAGAGCCAGATTGCCATCCATGCCGATATCGGAATCCCTCGTGGACAATGGGGCCAGAGAGTAGATCCAGCGCTGACCGGTCGGCTCCATGATGAGCTCGTATGTGGGTGCATTTTCCTCCTCTTCATGCAACGACGCCCCCGGATCCAGGTCTCCGGGTCTGGTCGGAACCAGACTGCCGCGACTGCGTCTCCAGCGTCCGTCATCGAACTGATCCAGGGCCAGTCCTCGCCAGTACAGCCGCCGGGGTTCGGGACTGTCTCCCTCGAAACCGACCCGGAAAGCGAGTTCGTCGGACAGGCCCAGCTCCGTGATCCCGCCTGGAGCCAGTTCATCACTGACACCGGAGGTGGCTGCAGTATCC
>JBNJGU010000161.1:0-7007 GCA_051747985.1 Pseudomonadota bacterium
TCGAAACCGACCCGGAAAGCGAGTTCGTCGGACAGGCCCAGCTCCGTGATCCCGCCTGGAGCCAGTTCATCACTGACACCGGAGGTGGCTGCAGTATCCCGGGAGGGCATGGACCATAACGGTCCGATTCTTGGTACGGTCAGGAAAAGCAGCAGCATCAGGGGTGCCGCCATCAGGACCAGTCGGAGCGCCTCCTGCAATTGTTCTACAAGACCGGGGCCCTTTTGCGGGTCCAGCAACAGTTGTTGCCAGGTCATCAGCACCAGCATCACCACGATGACCGCATGCAATGCCATGGGAATCGACTGACCATAGATGAACCCCGACGCCATCACCACCAGCAGTAGCGTCATCAGGTTCCGCGCGGCGCGCGCTGAATGCACTTCCAGAAAGCGCAACACAGCACCGGACGCCAACAGGGCGGCAAAGATGTCGACGCTGCTGTCATCAAGGCCGTATGTGACCACAACACCACCGATCAACCCCACCACCAGCAGAACACGCACCATTTTTCCGGGTAGCCTCCAGCCGTGGAACGTGGCCGAATAACGCCAGCCCAGCAGCAACAGCAACACTCCACTGACCCATAACGGCAGGCGCATGAAGTGTGGGATCAGTGCAACGGTCACGGTCACCAGCACCCAGGTGACGGATACAGCAGACAGAGTGTCGCGACGGATCATGAGTCCACCATCCCGTGCAAGGCCAGGGCTTCCAGCAGCCGCCGACGATGCTGGCTCCCCCGGCCCGGCGCAAAATGTTGTCCTGGCAACTGCAGACCATACAGCGATCCATTACGGTCCGCCTCCAACACCCTGTAACACAGCCAGGACAATCGCGATTCCGCATCGGCTCCTTCATGGTCGCTCCAGCGCAGCATCGTCCCGCCATCCGTCTCATCACCGAACATTTTGACCTGCAGTTGACGTTGTCCGGCCAGGCTCTTCCAGGCTACACGGGAGAGGTTGTCTCCATGGCGATAGTCCCGCAAGCCATGAAAGTGCTCGTTGCCGGCGTCTTCCCCGGATCGCGGCCGATGCTGACTCCTGCTCTGCTGACCGGATGCCGCGCGTACATGCATCAAGGCAGGCTTTGACGGCTTCGGCGCCACAAGGCACCGCATGTCCAGATCAACATCCGCCCAGACCCGGCATAGCCCGGTCGGATACAGACTCTGAACCCGTACCGGCGGAGCCTTGTGGAGCCCTCTGTCCGAGGCAGGCAGGGACAGCTCCACTGTCATGGGACCACGGTCCGGGGTCACAGGCGCCGGGCCGGAGCGTGACCGCCAGAACCGGATGGAAACCGCCTTCACATCAGCACCACCAGCGTCCAGCAAGACCCGGAACACCAATGGCTGTCCGGCGAAGGTGATCGACCTTTGGTCCTCAACCGAGCTCAGCCGGAGACCGTACAGGTTTCGAAACGTCACCAGAATGGCCGCCATGAACAGACTGAACATGAAGAAAGCCAGCGACAGCCCCAGGCTCAATACATAATTCACGGATAACAGGAAGATCAGTCCGGCACAGAAAAGGAAAAACAGGCCGGTTCGCGTGGGCAGGATGAACAGGCGTCTGTATCCCAGATCCTGCCGGGAGGCAGGCGGGTGACGTCGCAGCCATGTCAGCTGGATCAGATCGACGAGTCGATGTCTTGCAGCCGTCCTTCCGGACACGGAGCCTCCACGGTCAGCTGTACACCGGTACGGCTTCCAGCATGGACTCGAGCAACCGGTCAGCCGCATCCATCGGCTGGCCACCATCCAGCACCAGACGATGCCGGCAGACCGCAACAAACACGGCCTGGACATCTTCCGGAAGTACATGGTCGCGGTCTCCCATCAGGGCCCAGGTGCGCGCCGCCTGCATCACCGACAGGGCTCCCCTCGGCGAGAGCCCGAGAGTGACCGCCGGGTCATTGCGTGTGGCCGCCACCAGTCGCTGGACATAATCGAGCAGCGCATCACTGACCCGGATGCCCCGGATCCGGTTTCGTATGTCCAGCAGCTGCCCGGGATCGAAACACCGGGGGACCGCACCGGTTCCGGGACGCTCCCCGTCGGCCAGCAGAGCACGCTCGGCCCGGGCGTCAGGGTAACCGATTTCCAGACAGAGGTGGAATCGGTCCAGCTGCGACTCCGGCAACGGATAGGTACCGGACATGGATACCGGATTCTGGGTGGCGATGACAAAGAACGGATCGGGCAATGGCCGGGTCTCCCCTTCCACACTCACCTGCCCTTCTTCCATGGCCTCCAGCAGTGCACTCTGCGTGCGCGGACTGGCCCGGTTGATCTCGTCCGCCATGACCAGCTGACTGAATACCGGTCCCGGGTGAAAACGGAAGCGGCCGGCTTCGGAATCATAGACCGAGCAGCCCGTGATATCAGCGGGCAACAGATCACTGGTGAACTGGATACGCGTGTATTGCAGGCCGAACAACGTCGCCAACGCACGGCACAGCGTGGTCTTGCCCATGCCGGGAAGATCCTCGATCAGCAGATGACCACCACCAAGAAGACAGCACAGGGCGAGTCGGATGCGGTCCTGTTTGCCCTGCAGAACCCGTCCAAGCGCTACGCTTGCCTGGTCGATCTGTTCCTTCATGACGGATCGGCTCTCTATGAAGTGGCGGCCACGCGTTTCTGCTTGGCGACATCGTTGCGGATGCTCTCCAGTCTGCGCAGATACGCATCATCGACATCGCCGGTGATGTACTGACCATCGAATACCGAACATTCGAACTGCCTGATGCGGGAGTTACCTTCCGCCGAGGCCGCGATCAGGTCTTTCAGGTCCTGGAACACCAGCCAGTCGGCCCCGATCAGCTCCTCGACCTCTTTTTCCGTCCGATCGTGCGCGATCAGCTCGGAGGCCGCCGGCATGTCGATTCCGTATACGTTGGGGTATCGCACGGGAGGCGCGGCCGATGCGAAGTAGACATTCCTGGCACCCACGTCGCGTGCCATCTGCACGATCTGCCGGCAGGTCGTTCCACGGACAATGGAGTCATCCACCAGCATGACGTTCTTGTCCCGGAACTCCAGCTCGATGGCATTGAGCTTCTGCCGCACGGACTTACGGCGCTGACTCTGACCGGGCATGATGAAGGTACGGCCGATATAGCGGTTCTTCACGAAACCTTCCCGGTACTTCACCCCGAGACAGTTGGCCATTTCCAGCGCCGATGTCCGACTGGTATCGGGGATGGGAATGACCACATCGATGTCATGCTCGGGACGCAACCGCATCACTTTCTCGGCCAGCTTCTCGCCCATTCTCAATCGGGCCTTGTACACGGACACATCATCCATCAGTGAATCGGGACGGGCAAAATACACGTGCTCGAAAATACAGGGGGTATGCTCGGCTTCCGCCGCGCAGTGGCGGGAATGGAGCTGGCCGTCCACATCGATATAGATCGCTTCCCCGGGTCTGACGTCACGGACCAGCGAGAAACCCTGCGAGTCCAGCGCCACGCTTTCCGACGCGAGCATGTATTCGGTCACACCGTCACGTTCCCGCTTGCCATACACCAGCGGCCGGATTCCATGCTTGTCCCGGAATCCGACCACACCATGACCGGTGATCATGACCAGCGCGACATATCCGCCACGGCAACGCCGGTTGACCCCCTCCACCGCATTGAAAATGTCCTCCGGTGTCGGCTCCATGTGTCCAACCTGTTGCAGTTCATGAGCAAACACATTAAGCAGGATCTCCGAATCCGAATCGGTATTGATGTGGCGCAGATCCTCTCGAAACAGGTCCTGCCCGAGCTGCTCGGAGTTGGTCAGGTTGCCATTGTGGGCCAGACACAGGCCGTAGGGGGAATTGACATAGAATGGTTGCGCCAGCGCCGGACTGGAACTGCCAGCCGTCGGATAGCGGACATGACCGATTCCCAGCTGCCCGGTGAGACGACGCATGTGGCGGGTCCGGAACACATCCTTCACCAGCCCGTTGTCCTTGCGCAGATTCAGCCTGCCATTGTCACAGGTTGCTATCCCGGCCGCATCCTGACCCCGATGCTGCAACACCGTCAACGTATCGTACAGACACACACCCACGTCGGACCTGCCGACCATTCCAACCAGACCGCACATTCAGAGTACCTCGATCATTGTCATACAGTTGTCGCTTCCTGCCCGGTAAAATCCATGATGAACAGGCGCGACCATTCGATAAGATCAGTGACATGGGGAAGCAATACCGACGCCTGCCACCACGGCTCGGTACTGAAGAAATTCATGCCGGCGTAGACCGCGAGCATCACCACGACCACTCCCCGCAGGAGACCGAAAAGTATGCCCAGCATTCGATCCGAAAGCTGCAGACCGACCGCCTTTATCAGGCGGCTCACCAGACCATGCACCAGCGCCCCGACGATCAGTACCGCCAACACCAACAGACCGAACGCCAGTATGTACCGGGCCATCTCGTTGGCCAGGAATCCTTCCAGAGAGGGCGCCAGGCTTTCCGCATAGAAACGGGCCACGAGAATCGCCGCGATCCAGGTCGCCAACGACAACACTTCCCTGATGAAGCCACGCAACAGTCCGAAGAAGCCGGACAATGCCAGTACCATCAGGATCGCGATGTCCAGCCAGTTCATGGCCACCCTCCACTCACAATGCCCGTCTCCGGTCCGTCATTCGTCAATCCGGTAGCGGACCACCATGCCCGATTCATTGAATGATTCCTGCAGTGTGGTCTTCATTTCCTCGGCCACCCCGCGGTCCGCCAATGGTCCGACAAACACGCCGACGAGCGCTCCGGACGCGGTATCCACCGGTCCGGTATAGGCAGGATGGCCGGCTGCCTGCAGCCGGTCCCGCAGGCGCCGGGCATTCGCCTCACTGGAAAAGGCGCCCAGCCGGACACTCCAGGCCTCCGGCAGACCGGTGGACTGATCCAGCGCCGGCGAAGGCCGGCTGTCCGGCTCCCCGCTCTGCTCTTCAGCGGAATCATCCGGGGATGCCGTTCTGGACAGCGCGGGACTGTCATCCGGAAGTCGCAGTTCGTCCGTGTCCGCCGTGATCACGGGTCGTTGGGGATTGATGGAGGGAGGCTCCGGATCGGCGGCCCGCTCCGGGATCCGGTCGGCAATGTCGCGGGAAGGAATTCCATCACCGTCCAGTACCGCAGGCAGGACCACTATGGCCGCCAGCAGTAATACGATGCTGCCTGCAACTCTTTGCCGGGTGCTCTGGTTCAAGCCGTTTCTATGCCTCAGCGCTCCGGATCGGGAGAGAATACGGTATCCGCCAACCGCAGCATGGCGGATACCGTGAAAAATGAGCCACACACCACAATAGTGTCATCGGTCGCCGCCTCCCGGCAGGCTGACCGGTAGGCCGCTTCCACGTCCTCACAAGGACCGTGCAGCGTTTCAGCGCCCAACATCCGCAGGCGTTCCAGCAGTTGGTCCGCTGGCAGACAACGTGGCTGATCGACCTGCGTAATATACCAGAAATCCACACTGGATTCTAAAGCGCGGTAGAAGCCAGCATGATCCTTGTCCCGCATCATCGCCAGCACTGCGTGCACCCGCCCCCGCACCGGCTGCCGATTCAGCTCGACGGCCAGTGCCGCCGCGGCCTGCTCATTATGCGCCACATCCAGTATCACCCGGCAGCCGCACCCGGCATCTTTCAGCCATTGCCGGCGTCCCGCCAGGTGCAGGTCCGACAGGGCCGCCTCCACGGCATCGCGGGATGGCCAGTACGGCGTCAGTGCCAATGCCTGCAGGGCCGCCGACACATTCGACAATGCCAGTCGGGGAACAGGCAGGGCTGACATCTCCCGCTGTTGGCCGTCCCGGCCGAGCCCCGACCAGGACCAGGTATCCGAGTGCTCCTCCCAGTGGATGGCATTGTCCGTGCCATGCCACGTGCACTCCAGAGAGCTGGCGATATCGCGCAACGATACCGGTGGATTGTCGTCGACACAGACCACGGGGCGACCGGCACGGAATATACCGGCCTTCTCGCGGCCTATTGATTCACGGTCATCGCCCAACCACTGCTGATGATCCAGACCGATACTGGAGATCACCGCGATGTCGGCGTCCAGTATATTGACCGCATCCAGACGACCGCCCAGTCCGGTTTCCAGCACGATCACATCCGGTCCCGCCTCACGGAACAACCACAGTGCAGCCAGCACACCGAACTCGAAATAGGTCAGGGAGATATCGTTCCGCGCTTCTTCAATCCGGAGAAATGCCTGACAAATTGCTTCATCATCAGCTTCCAGGCCATTGATTTTTATGCGTTCATTGTAACGCAATATATGAGGAGAAGTATGCGCGCCAACAGTGCAACCCTGCGCCAGCAGCAATGCCTCCAGCGTTGCCACCACCGAACCCTTGCCGTTGGTGCCAGCCACGGTGATCACCATCGGAAACGCATCGATCAGACCCAGGCGCCGCGCCACCTCGCCGACGCGGGCCAGACCGAGATCGATCTCATCGGGGTGCAGGCGCTCCAGTCTGGCAAGCCACTGCGATAGCGAACGGGGGCCGTGATCGCTCGAACCATTGGTCGGCATTCAGGCGGCCGGCGGCAGATGGGTGAGCTTCTGCACCAGTCCACTGATCCGGTCACGCAGGTCACGCCTATGCACGATCATGTCCACTGCCCCGTGTTCCAGCAGAAACTCGCTGCGCTGAAAACCTTCCGGCAATTTCACCCGCACCGTCTGTCGGATCACGTCGGGTCCGGTGAAGCCAACCAATGCATTGGGTTCGGCGATGTTGATGTCGCCTAACATGGCCAGACTGGCGGAGACACCACCATACACCGGGTCCACCATCACCGAGATGAACGGCAGCCCCTCCTCGCGTAATCGTGCCAGCGCGGCCGAGGTCTTGGCCATCTGCATCAGCGATATCAGTGCCTCCTGCATGCGGGCGCCACCACTGGTGGAGAAACAGATCAGGGGCAGTCGCTGCTCGATGCAGATGTCCACGGCTCTGACAAACTTCTCTCCCACCACGGCCCC
>JBNJGU010000162.1:0-6802 GCA_051747985.1 Pseudomonadota bacterium
GTGTGACATTTTGATTGCAGACACCGGGACATCCGGAACTGCTCGTTCATTACCATTGCCATGGCCGCCAATGGCGGCACGGCCACCTGTTCAACGTAATTTCAGGCGGGCAGCTTTATACCATATAACGCCATGGATATAAAGCAGAACCCCGTCCGGGCCCGGATGCAATTGCGGCAGCTGTCCTTTACAATACGCATCCAACTCTGACGCAACAGAACCACTATACATGGCCATCAGTATCAAGACACCCGACGAAATCGAGAAAATGCGCGTAGCCGGCCGCCTCGCTTCCGAAGTGCTGGAGATGATCGGCGATCATGTCCAGCCCGGAATCAGCACCGGGGAACTTGACCGCATCTGCCACGACCACATCGTCAACATCCAGGGAGCCATCCCGGCGCCCCTGAACTACAACGGGTTTCCCAAGTCCATCTGCACTTCACTGAATCATGTGATCTGCCACGGCATCCCCAGTGACAGCAAGATCCTCAAAAACGGCGATATCCTGAATATCGACATCACCGTGATCAAGGACGGCTATCACGGCGATACCAGCAAGATGTTCCTGGTCGGCGAAGTGGCCCCGCATGCGAAGCGGCTGGTGAGAATCACCCAGGAGTGTCTGTATCGCGCCATCGATATCGTCCGCCCGGGGGCCCAGTTGGGTGATATCGGACATGTCATCCAGACTCATGCCGAGAGCCACAACTACTCCGTTGTCCGGGAATACTGTGGCCACGGTATCGGACTCGGTTTTCATGAAGAGCCCCAGGTACTGCACTACGGGCGCCCCGGCACCGGCATCACACTGAAACAGGGTATGACGTTCACCATAGAACCCATGCTTAACGCCGGCAGTCGGCACACCAAACTGAACAAGGCGGATGGCTGGACCGTGACCACCCGCGACCGGCGACTTTCGGCGCAGTGGGAGCATACTCTGGCCGTGACCGCGGACGGTTGCGAGGTATTGACCCGACGTGGCGAAGAGTCCTTCGGGTGAGTGAATCCATGCCACCGTCCACCCGGAGCGATTCCATCCCGCTGTTTGATGTCGATCAGATGAATACCTGGCTGCGGGAAAAGCCGGATGCGCTGACGGCCTACCGACACTGTATTGCCGTCACTGAAAAGGAACTGGCGGAACGCTACCGGGCCGGAATGGACATCACCGCGCTGGTGCATGGCCGCGCCCGTTTCGTCGACCAGTTACTGCACCATATATGGATGCGTCAGGAATGGTCGGAGCCGGACACCCTGGCATTGATCGCCGTTGGTGGCTACGGTCGTGGCGAGCTGCACCCCCACTCCGATGTCGATCTGCTGCTGCTGGACAACGGCAATGGCAACCCATCGGATCGACAGAAGCTGAGCGAATTCTTCACCTTCCTCTGGGATCTGAATCTGGAGATCGGACACAGCGTCCGTTCCATCGAGCAGTGTCGCGAAGAGGCCCGCAAGGACATCACGGTGGTAACCAGCCTGATGGAATCTCGCACCATTGCCGGTCCCGATCATCTGCGCCAGCAGATGATGGAGATCACCAGCGCGGACGATATCTGGCCAACCCGCGAGTTCTTCCGGGCCAAACGTGACGAGCAGATCGCCCGACATCGCAAGTACTACGATATCGACTACGCGCTGGAACCGAACGTGAAGACATCACCGGGCGGACTGCGCGACATCCAGACCATTGCCTGGACAGCCAAGCGCCACTATAACGCAAGTAACCTGGAAGACCTGGTACGGCTGGATTTTCTGCTTCCCAGCGAGTTCCGGTTATTGCAGCGCAGCGAGCAACTGCTCTGGAGTCTGCGATGGGGCCTGCATCTGCTGGCCGGACGCAAGGAAGACCGCCTGCTGTTCGACAAGCAGAAAGAGCTGGCCGATCTGTTCGGATACCACGATGACGAGCGCAGTCTCGGTGTCGAAAAACTGATGCAGAGCTACTATCGGGCCGTGGCCACTGTGCGGGAACTCAATGACATGTTGCTGCAGCATTTTGATGAAGCCATTCTGCGGGCCGGTGAAGACGCCGAGGTGCATGACCTGAACAAGCGCTTCCGGATCCGCAATGATTATATTGAAGTGACTTCGGATACTGTGTTCAGCCGTTTTCCGTTTGCCCTGATCGAGGTGTTTGTGTTGATGGCCCAGCACCCGGAAGTCCAGGGTGTGCGCGCCGCCACGATCCGACAGATCCGCGAGCACCGCAACCTGATCGATGAGGATTTCCGTCATGACCTGCGCAATGTGACCCTGTTCATGGAGCTGTTGCGCTCGCCTCATGACTTCACCCGGCAGCTACGCCGTATGGCCCGCTACGGGGTTCTGGGCCGCTATCTGCCGGAGTTCGGCGCCATCACCGGCAAGATGCAACACGATCTTTTCCATATCTACACCGTGGATGCACACACCCTGCAGGTGGTCGAGAACATGCGTCGATTCCGGCTGCCGGATGCAGAGGAAGACTACCCGATCGCCGCGCACATTGTGCGACGTCTGCCCAAGATCGAACTGCTCTACATCGCCGGCCTCTATCACGACATCGCCAAGGGTCGCGGCGGTGATCACTCCGTGCTGGGCATGGAGGATGCGACAAGATTCTGCGAACGGCACCATCTAAGCACATGGGACGCCAATCTGGTCTCCTGGCTCATCGGCAGACACCTGCTGATGTCCATGACCGCCCAGCGCAAGGACATCATGGACCCGGAAGTGATCCATGAATTTGCCCGCGAGGTCGGCGACAAGCTGCATCTGGACTACCTGTATGCATTGACCGTGGCCGACATCAACGCCACCAACCCGACCTTGTGGAACGCATGGCGTGCCTCCCTGCTGCGCCAGCTGTATCTCAACACCAAACGCGCCCTGCGGCGCGGGCTGGAGAACCCGATTGATCGGGATGAAAGGATCCGCGACAAACAGGAAAGCGCCCTTACGAAACTGCTGGACAAGGGCCTGACACAGGAGCAGATCCTGCAGATCTGGGACACCACCGACGACGAATACTTCGTGCGCGAGTCCGTCAGCAATATCGTCTGGCACACGGAGGCCATCGCCCGCCACGAGGGCGACGAAACACTGGTGCTGGTGCAGGACACCACCGATACGCTGGCGGAAGGTGCCACACACATCTTCATATACACCGTCAACCGACCCTATCTGTTCGCCAGCAGCGCGGCCGCGATGGACCAGCTCGGACTCAATATCCAGGACGCCCGCATCTTCACGTCGCAGAAGAATTACTGCATGAACACCTATTCAGTACTCGAAAGCGACGGCACGGCCATTGATGAGCGTCCCCGCCGGATCGAGGAAATCAAACGGACCCTGTCCGGCCATCTGCGTGATCCGGCGGCGAACCTGCGCACCACCGACAAGCGGACGCCTCGCAAGCTCCGGCACTTTGACCAGTTCGTCGACACCGAACTGATCAATCAGGAAGACACCCCCTACACCATCCTCGAACTGAGCTGTATCGACCGGCCCGGTATTCTGGCCGCAATCGGCAAGGTCTTCGCGGAACAGGACATCCAACTGCTCAACGCGCGGATTGCCACACTCGGTGAACGGGTGGAAGACCTGTTCTTCATCACCGACCTGAATGACAGGCCATTACTGGACGAAGCACGCAATGAGCAATTGAAGCGGGCTCTGAAAGACGCGCTGGTCCAGTGACCGGCGATAGCCGGGCACTCATTACACCAATGCCTTGACAAGGATTTCCTGAAATGACTCAGACCATACACAGTTTTGCCCTTGGTACCGCGACCCTCAATCGTGAAGGTAAACTGATCGAAGCCTGGTATCCGGCCCCGATACTGCATCCGGAACCCGAACTGATCAGCGCCATCCGCGAAGCCTGTGGATACCATGGCGGCAATCAGGCGATCGTACTGGAGCCCTCCAGACTGGAAGCGCTGGAGACCGCCATCGACCAGAACAGACATCCCGCGCTGAGGAAGCTGGTCCACTCCCTGCAATCCAGCAGCCGGGAGACCGTTGCCACATTTCTGGAGACCGATGACGGGCCGGCATCAGTGGCTGAAGTGTATCTGAAGCTGCATCTGCTCTCGCACCGTCTGTGCCGGCCACATGAACTGAATCTGGACGGCGCGTTCGGTATTCTGCACAACATTGCCTGGACCGATGAAGGCCCGGTGGATCTGCCCGAACTGCCCGAACGACAGCTGCGAGCAAGGCTGGCCGGTCGCGCATTGTCGGTGAACTGCGTGGACAAGTTTCCGAAAATGTCCGACTACGTCATCCCGTCTGGCATCCGCATCGCCGATACCGCCCGCGTCCGGCTGGGAGCCCATGTGGGAGAAGGCACCACGGTCATGCATGAAGGGTTCATCAATTTCAATGCCGGCACGCTGGGTCCGGCGATGATCGAGGGCCGCATATCGGCGGGCGTGATCATCGGTGAAGGCAGCGACCTGGGCGGCGGCAGCAGCACCATGGGCACACTGTCTGGTGGCGGCAAGGAGATCATCTCGGTCGGCAAGGACTGCCTTATTGGCGCCAATGCCGGCATCGGCATCGCACTCGGGGATCATTGCGTGGTGGAAGCCGGCCTCTATGTGACCGCCGGCACCAAGGTGCAGTTACTGGACAGCGACAACCAACCGGTGCGGACGGTCAAGGCGAGGGACCTTTCGGGCCGGTCCGATCTGCTGTTCCGACGTAACTCGGCCACGGGCGCCGTCGAATGTCGCGGCAACAGCACACAGATCGAGCTGAACGAAGAACTGCATCGACACAACTGAGGCCGACCACGATGAATCACCGGGATACCCCGACCCTGGAACTGACCCGAGAACTGGTCCGCCGCGCCTCCGTGACGCCGGATGATGCCGGTTGTAATGAGTTGTTGGCCGGGCGCCTGCAGGCGCTGGGGTTCACGATCGAAGTCATCAATCAGGGCGGAGTCCGGAATTTCTGGGCCCGACTCGGCAGCGGCAGTCCGGTGCTCTGTTTTGCCGGCCATACCGATGTCGTACCCCCGGGCCCTCTGGATGCGTGGCATTCGCCTCCGTTCGAACCGGAAATCCGCGACGGCAGACTGTTTGGCCGCGGCACTGCTGACATGAAGGGCAGCCTGGCGGCCATGATCACGGCCTGCGAACGGTTCTGCAGTCGCCACCCGACGGAGCGGCACCCACTTCATGGCTCACTCGCCTTTCTGATCACCAGCGACGAGGAAGGCCCCGCCCGCGACGGGACACGGGCCGTCATCGAGCGGCTGCGCGAACGCAATGAACGGATCGACTATTGTGTCGTGGGAGAACCCAGCAGCCAGTCGGATCTCGGCGACGTCATCAAGATCGGACGTCGGGGATCGCTACACGGCAGACTGGTATTCCACGGCGTACAGGGACATATCGCCTACCCCCACCTGGCACGCAACCCCATCCATGACTGTCTCGCCCCACTTCGGGAATTGTGTGGCACGATATGGGACGAGGGAAACGAAGGCTTTCCTCCCACATCATTCCAGATTTCCAACATTCATGGTGGTACCGGCGCGGACAACGTGATTCCGGGGGAGTTGGAGGTGGTCTTCAACTTCCGTTACTCCACGGAATCCTCGCGTGATTCACTGACACAACGCACGGAGGCCATACTGGAACACCATGGCATCCCCTTTTCGCTGACCTGGAACCTGTCGGGAGAACCGTTCCTGACGCTCGACAGTACCTTCGTCGATACCGTCGCCAACGCAATCACGACGGTGACCGGCCTGACGCCGCAACGCTCCACATCGGGGGGCACATCCGACGGACGATTCATTGCCCCGACCGGAGCCCACCTGGTGGAACTCGGTCCATGCAATGACAGCATTCACAAGATCGACGAGCATGTGCGTATTGCTGATCTGGAGACGCTGTCAGTCATTTATGAAAAAATCATGCACGATGTGTTGCTGCATCATCAGGGGGATACCGCATAGACATCGAAGCGACCGGATCGCCCGCGCAATTGCCAGTCCGGCTTGCGTCCGCCCAGATTACCAGCCAGTTTGGGCCGTTTGACCACGACGCGCCGCATGGCCGAATACAGGGCCGGTTCCAGCAGATCGTCCCCGTCCTCCTGTTGTCCCAACATGCGTCCCAGCAGATACATTTCCTTTTTCACCTGCGCGGATTTCCTGCGCGCGGGAAACATGGGATCCAGGCAGACCACGTCTGCTTGATGTTCCCGCAACCAGTCAAGCGCCTCGCATTGTTGCAAGGACATACGGGAGACTGCCGCCACCAGGGTTGCATCCTCACTGCGCCGGGCCCGGTGCAATCCATCATCCAGTAAGGCTCTGACCACCGGCGAGCGTTCCAGCATGGTCACATGGAAACCGGCCGTGGCAAGAAGCAATGCGTCACGACCCAGACCCGCGGTCGCATCGATGACTGTCTGACCGGCGGCCCGCAAACCACCCGCGGCTTTCACCAGCAGTTCACCACCCACTGCTTGTCGTCTGCGATAGCCCAGCGCACCGGAATCGAATGTGGCGGCAACGTGAATGCCACTGGAGGCTTCCATCAGACAGACCGCACCGTCATCGGACCGACGGCAGAGTAAAAAATCCATGGACGGTTGTCCCGGGCCCCGTGACCGGGTCACCAACGGAACATTCAATGATTGCGCCAGCTCCTGGATCAGGGCGGATCCGTCATCCAGCACGCCAACCGAAACCGGGTCTTTTGAGGAATGGCTCATCTGTTGATCGGCACACCGGATTTGCGATACTCCAGATCGTCCTTGATATAGACCGGAGCCACGGCGGACGGGGCCA
>JBNJGU010000163.1:0-6787 GCA_051747985.1 Pseudomonadota bacterium
CGCCGCCGTGTATGTGATCAGCGAAACGGCGGTTCGGGCCGATGCACTGACGACCGCGTTCATGGCAATGGGCCTGGCCGAGGCCCGTGAGCAGGCTGTTGCCAATGACATCGCTGCCTATTTCATATACCGCCAGGCCGACAGTGAGGCTCTGGCGGATGACATGACGCCGGCTTTTGCCGGTTATATCGAGAGGTGACAAGTATGGCGACCGTTCTGTTGACCATCGTGGTCATGGTTGTGCTGGTAGCCGGCATGGCCGTGGGCGTGATATTCGGTCGGGAACCGATCAAGGGTTCCTGTGGTGGTCTCAACAACGCCGGAGTCGAAGGGGAGTGTGAGATCTGCGGCGGCAATACGCAGCGCTGCGAGGAAGCATCGAAGTCCTGATATCGCAACACGGAGGAAAGCCCGCTTTATGGCGAAGCACCAGTACGACATCATTGTGATCGGCAGCGGCCCCGCGGCCGAATCGGCCGCCATCAATTCGGCCAAGCACGGGCGCAGCGTTGCCCTGATCAGTGATCGTCCCCAGGTCGGAGGGAACTGTACTCATCTGGGGACCATTCCGTCCAAGGCGCTCCGCCATTCTGTCAGGCAGATCATGCAGTTCCGGGACAACCCGCTGTTACGTGAGTTCGGTACACTGCAGAAACCGGGGTTCGGCGATATCATGCGCCATGCACAACGGGTCATCACCGATCAGGTATTTCTGAGAACCAACTACTTTGAAAAGAATAATGTGGATGTGATTCAGGGCATTGCCTCGTTTGTCGACGAGAAATCGATCCGGCTGGGTGCGCGAGGCCGTCAGTTGAGGGCTGAACATTTTGTCATTGCCACCGGATCGAGACCCTACCATCCCGAGAATGTCGATTTCGACCACGCGAGGATGTTCGACAGCGATACCATTCTGGGGCTGGAGCGCCTCCCGCGCAAGATCACGGTAATCGGTGCCGGGGTGATCGGCTGCGAATACGCATCGATTTTCGGTGGACTGGGCTGCAAGGTCGAGCTGATCAATCCGGCCGATTCGTTGCTGTCTTTTCTGGACTGGGAAATTTCCGATGCGTTGAGCTATCACCTGCGGAACGTTGGCGTGCGTAGCCGGCATAATGAAGAATACGAGCAGATCGAGTACCACACGGACCATATCATCACTCACCTCAAGTCCGGCAAGAAGATCAAAAGTGATATCGTGTTGTGGGCCAATGGGCGAACCGGCAACACGGACCGACTGAACCTCGATAAACTGGGCATCCCGGTCAACAGTCGTGGTCAGCTGGAGGTCAACGAACGTTACCAGACCAGTCTGGAACATATCGTCGCGGCCGGTGACGTGATCGGTTGGCCGTCATTGGCCAGTGCGGCCTATGACCAGGGCAGGGCAGCGACCAACGCGATTTTCGACCCTGATCAATTTGTTCCGGTCGATCATGTGGCTTCGGGCATCTACACCATTCCGGAGATCAGTACGCTGGGCAAGACCGAAAAGGAGCTGACCGAGGCCTGTGTGCCCTATGAAGTGGGCAAGGCCCTGTTCAATCATACCGCGCGGGGGCAGATTACCGGGGAACAGGTCGGCATGCTGAAGCTGATATTTCATTTCGAGACACTGGAAATACTCGGTATCCACTGTTTCGGCGACCAGGCGTCGGAAATTGTCCATATTGGACAGGCCATAATGGAACAGAAAGGCGAAGCCAACACCATGCGGTATTTCCTCAATACCACCTTCAATTATCCGACCATGGCCGAGGCATACCGGATTGCGGCACTGGATGGACTGAATCGGGTATTCTGACGTGAGTGATGGACCACAGGGCGGGCAGGCAATGGCCCTGCAACGAGTGGCGGTACTTGGCGGTGGCAGCTTCGGTACCGTGATCGCCAATATCATCGCCGGAAACGGTCATGTGGTGAACTTCTGGATGCGCAGCACCCGGCTGGCCGAGGAAGTGAACAGACTGCATGAAAACCGGCGTTACCTGCCGGATTATCCATTGAGCTCGAATGTGGTGGCCACGCACGATATGGCCGAGGCGGTACGTGGGGTGCGACTGGTGTTCGTGGCCGTACCCAGTGCGCATTTCCGCAAGGTGGTGAGGCAGATGACGCCTTTCCTGGAAGAGGGCTGCATACTGGTCAGCACCACCAAAGGCATTGAAGGCGGGCGGTTTCTGCTGATGAGCCAGGTGCTGGCGGAGGAGACGGCCGATGTGCCCGGCACCAGTGTCGGCGTGTTGAGCGGACCCAATCTGGCCCGCGAGATCGCCGAGGGACAGCTGACCGGCACCGTGCTGGCCAGCGAGAATGAAAGGCTGCTGGAGGCGGTGATGACGGTGCTGCGGTCGGATCACTTCCGTGTCTATACCAATCGGGACATGTTCGGGGTGGAGCTGGGAGGCTCGTTGAAGAATATCTATGCGATCATTGCCGGCATGGCATCCGCACTGGGTATGGGGCACAACACCAATGCCATGCTGGTGACCCGAAGCCTGACCGAAATGGCCCGCTTCGGGCGTCGACTCGGTGCCGATCCGATGACGTTTCTGGGGTTGTCCGGCGTCGGCGACCTGATTGTGACCTGTTCATCTTCGTTGAGTCGCAATTTTCGTGTAGGCTTTGCGTTGGGTGAGGGCAAGGGATTGCAAGACATCATCGCCGAACTCGGTCAGGTTGCCGAAGGCGTCAACACCCTGAAACTGGTCAAGGAGAAAGCGGACGAACTGGATGTCTACATGCCCCTGACATCAGGCCTCTATGCGCTCATGTATGAAGGTCGCTCGGTGGACAGTGTCGTATCGTCCCTGATGCTTGGAGAACAGGCATTGGATGTCGAGTACGAGGCGGGAAGCCCGAGAGGGAATGCGGATTGAGGTGCTGTGTCGCGGAGAATCAACATGTCTGATGAAATGATGGAGAACGTCACCAAGCGCCAGCACTGGCTGCGTATTTTCTATACCGTATTGTTCATGATCGCGTTGTATGTCACGGCCATAGTGTTGCTGGTGGTGGTCATCGCCCAGGCACTGTTCAGTCTGTTCAGTGGTAGCGACAATCCCAATCTGCGCAGGCTCGGAGCCAGCCTTTCGGACTATGTGAGGCAATTGCTGGCTTTTGCCACTTACAACAGCGAGTACCGGCCATTCCCGTTTTCTCCGTTCCCCTCCGCCGTTGATGGCGATGATGATCCGGATCGGGAAACATGATGGTGCGGATAGCGGGACTATTCCTGATGCTGGCGGTTTTCCTGTGGACTTCCGGCGTCGCCCCTTCAGTGCTCGCCCAGACTTCGGACGAACCCTCCGATTATGCCGGCTTCAATCGCTTTCCTGGCTCGCAGATCACGGAATACCGTCATCAAGAAAGCACTGTCTACAATCTGCCACTCGGCCGTATGCAACGCGTGGACGGACAGGTGGCGCCCGGCCGATCCCGTCGCATGACCGGGGAGCTGTATCGCATCACTTATGAAATACCGGACGGTTTCACGGCCGAGGATGCGTTTGAACACTTCAGTGGTCAGCTGCTGGAGTCCGAGGAGGCAGCCCTGTTTGAATGCCGTGGCAGAGGCTGTGGCAGCAGCAACTACTGGGCCAACGACATGTTCGACAATCGCGTACTCTACGGCCCCGTGGAGGGGCAGTTCTTCATGGCGGCGGCGTACCGCTCCATGGATGACGGTCGCCCGGTGCGAGGCTATGCTGCGCTGTATACCGTCACCCGCGGGAATCGGCGCGTCTATGCCCACCTGGATTTTCTCGAACTCCCCGAGAGCGAGGTCGGCAGTCTCATGGTCACGCCGGATGCGATCCGGCTGCAGTTACAGCAAAGTGGCGCCGCCATCATCCCTCGTCTGGCTTTTGACGAAGAAGACCGTCTGGTTGACGATGGCGGCATCGAACTGATCATGGAGACCCTGCAGCGGGACAGCCTGCTGGAGGTCATGATCGTGTCCCATCTGTGGGAGACCGGCAGTGGTACGGAGGATCTGCAGCGGCGCTCGGAGCAGCGGGCGGAGCGCATCAGACAACGCCTGCTGAGCGAGGGTGTCGGCGAAGACCGGGTTACAGCCCATGGCGCCGGACCACTGGCTCCGTGGTGTCCTGCTGGCCCATGCTACGAGCGGGTCGAGCTGGTCCGTCAGCCCTGACTGATCAATGAGAGAAATTCCATCCGGGTGCTCTGGCTGTTACGGAAAGCACCGAGCATGGAGGAAGTGGTCATGATCGAGTTCTGTTTTTCCACTCCGCGCATCATCATGCACATGTGTTGGGCCTCGATGATGACGGCCGCGCCGGCGGCACCGGTACGGTCTATGATGGTTTCCGCGATTTCCTTGGTGAGATTCTCCTGAATCTGCAGCCGTCGCGCGAAGACATCGACGATACGGGCCACCTTGGACAGTCCGATGACCTGTCCCTTGGGCAGGTAGGCGACATGACATTTGCCGATGAACGGCAACAGATGATGTTCACACATCGAGTACAGCTCAATGTTCTTGACGATGACCATCTCTTCCGAGCTGGACGGGAACAGCGCGCCATTGATGACTTCATCAATGTCCTGGTGGTAGCCCCGGGTCAGGAAAGCCATGGCGCCGGCAGCACGTTTTGGCGTATCCTTCAGCCCCGCCCGATCGGGATCCTCGCCCATGGCCTGAATGATGGTCTGGTAGGCCATCTCCATCTGTCGTTCGGAAGAATTACTCATGGTAGGTATTCTGTCAGGTTGGAGTGTTCGGGGGAGCGCATACACTACGCTATTGGCAGGATGCGGTAAAGCATTTTGTAGGTACTGTGGGGCACAGTACCTGATGAGACGGGATACCCGGTATGACACTGGAGGAGTACATCGGGCGGCTGGCCGAACGTTTCGACGCGGCCGGGCTGTTTTATGGACACGGCACTGATAACGCTTCGGATGAGGCATTCTACCTGGTGTTTTCGGCCTTGCGCCTGGATTTTTCGGAGGCGGACCGACTCCTGCCGGAACAGGTCGACGCCACGCAGTGCGAGCGACTGGAAGTATTGGCAAGGCGCCGGATCGAGGAGCGTCTGCCCGTTGCCTATCTGACCGGGGAGGCCTGGTTCGCCGGATTGCCGTTTCATGTGGACGAGCGCGTACTGGTGCCGCGCTCGCCCCTGGCCGAGTTGATTGTCAGCGGCTTCGACGGCCTGCTGGAAGAGGCCCCGCGTCGGATTCTGGATCTGTGTACGGGCAGTGGTTGTATCGGCATTGCCTGCGCGACGATGTTTCCGGATGCACAGGTGGATCTGGTGGATATCGACGCCGGTGCACTGGAAGTGGCCGCCAACAACATACAGAGGCATGAGCTGGGCGATAGAGTGCGCGCGATCCGCTCCGACCTTTTTGAGCGCTTGACGGAGCGCTACGACCTCATCATCAGCAATCCCCCTTATGTGTCGGATGAAGAGGTGGCCGCGTTGCCGGCCGAGTATGGCCACGAACCGGTCCTGGGGCTGCGTTCCGGTGAGGCCGGGGTCGCGCTTCCCATGCGGATACTGCAGGATGCTGCCCGATATCTGACACCGCATGGACTGTTGCTGATGGAGGTGGGATACAGCTGGCCCGAGCTGGAGCGGCGCTGTCCCCGTCTTCCGTTCCTGTGGCTGTCGTTCGAGTCTGGCGGGGAGGGGGTGTTGGCCCTGGGGCGGGGGCAACTGTCGACCCGCTAGGAATTGGTGTACAATGCGTGCCTTTTCAGACGGCGCAGACCTATGTCCGGCAATACCTTCGGCAAACTGTTCACGGTAACGAGCTTCGGTGAGAGCCATGGCCCGGCGTTGGGTTGCGTGGTGGATGGTTGTCCACCGGGACTGCCGCTGTCGGAGGCGGACCTGCAGGGTGACCTGGATCGGCGTCGTCCGGGCGCGTCGCGTTTCACCACGCAGCGCCGGGAAGCAGATCAGGTGCGGATCCTGTCGGGTGTGTTTGAAGGAATCACCACGGGGACGCCGATCGGGCTGTTGATAGAGAACACCGACCAGCGGTCGAAGGATTACAGCGAGATCAGTCAGCAGTTCCGGCCGGCGCATGCCGATTATACCTATCAGCACAAATACGGCATCCGTGATTATCGCGGTGGCGGGCGTTCATCCGCGCGCGAGACGGCCATGCGCGTCGCGGCCGGGGCGATAGCCCGAAAGTATCTGGCGTCGTCTGGTATCCGCGTACGTGGCTGTATGGTGCAGCTCGGTCCCATCCATGCCGACGGGTTTGATTGGGATGTGGTCGCGGACAACCCGTTCTTCTTTCCGGATTCCGGACGAGTGGGGGAACTGGAAGACTATATGAAGGCGCTGTCCAAGGAGGGCAACTCCATCGGTGCCCGCATTCATGTGGAAGCCCTTGGGGTGCCGCCCGGGCTGGGAGAGCCCGTATTCGATCGACTGGATGCAGAGCTCGCGCATGCCCTCATGAGTATCAATGCCGTGAAGGGCGTTGAGATCGGTGCCGGCTTCGCGTCGGTGGAGCAGAAAGGTACCGAGCATCGCGATGAAATGACGCCGGATGGCTTTCTCTCCAATCATGCGGGAGGCGTATTGGGTGGCATCTCCAGTGGTCAGGATATTGTGGCCAGGATTGCTTTGAAGCCGACCTCCAGCCTGCGATTGCCCGGTCAATCCATTGATATCCACGGCAACCCTGTTGAAGTGGTCACCAAGGGGCGTCATGATCCCTGTGTGGGCATCCGCGCCGTACCGATTGCCGAAGCCATGATGGCATTGGTATTGGTGGACCATCTGTTACGGCATCGTGC
>JBNJGU010000164.1:0-6718 GCA_051747985.1 Pseudomonadota bacterium
ACGGTGCCGCCGACGCGTTTGCGTCACACGGCAGGTTTGGAACAGCTTGTGTACCCCCTAGATGGGGCTGCGAGAGAGGAATTCAATGGCGGGGAGGAAAAAATTTCAGCAGCGGCCACGCGCCAGAGGCTCTGGGAGCCTCCCTTATCGATCCAGCCGATCGTTCGGATCGTCATCGCGACGGTATTCGCCATCCACGGTATTGCCGCCGGAGGGACCGGCGTCACCACCCGGAGGCCGGCCCGGACCGCCAAAGCCACCGCGGAAGGAGGCGCCACCCACGAACCAGGAGGTTCCGGAGCGCATGATGCGCCGCGCGATGGCCCGGCGCGACGGTGGTGCCAGCAACGTGAAACCGGCCACGTCGGTGATCAGACCCGGTGTCAGCAGCATCGCGCCGGCCATGGCCAGCAACATGCCCTCGACGATTTCCTGGGCCGGGAGCTGACCCTGCTGCATACGCAGGTCCGCCCGGCGCATCGTGCCCAGGCCCTGTCGCTTGAGAATACTCAATCCGATGAAGGCCGTGGTGACCACCAGCAACAGCGTGGTGACCCCGCCGATGCGCTCGGCCACCTCGAACAGCAGCAGCAGTTCGGCCATGGGCACGACGACGAAAACAATCAGGGGAAATCGCATGTGGCTCCTGTAACGTTGTAGATCAACTCTGTTCCGCGCCGACGGCGCGTTCGTCGGCGTCGCGCTCATCCTGCTCGATATGCCGGATCAGGTACCAGACCAGAATACAGGCCGGCGTGCCGATGACGGCGACATAGGCAAAATACACGGCGTACCCCTGACTGGCGACAATCAGTCCCGAGAATCCACCGATGAATTTCCCCGGCAGGGTCATCAGCGAACTGAACAGAGCGTATTGCGTGGCAGTATAACTGCTGCTGGTCAGACTGGACAGCCAGGCAATCAGCACGGCCATGGCCATGCCACCGAAGAAATTGTCACCACTGATGGTGATGGTCAACATCCACAACTCGGGTCCCACCAGCGCCATGGCGGTGAACAGCAGATTGGTCACCGCCGTCAGGATCGCGCCGGCCAGCAGCAGGCGCAGCAGACCAAAACGCGGCACCAGCAGGCCGGCGGTCAGCCCGCCGACAATGGTCATGCCGATGCCCCAGATACCGGCGATATTGGCGATCTCGGCGCGGGTGAACCCCAGGTCCAGGTAGAACGGCATGGCCATGCTACCCATGCTGATGTCGCTGACCCGGTACAGGCCGACGATCAGCAACAGGACCAGGGAGTGCTTGCCGTAGCGACGGAAGAAATCCACGAAGGGGCAGACCACGGCGCCGATGAACCAGGCCACCGCCCGCCGCACGATGGGCGTGACATGTTCGCTGCGCGCCAGATAGTCGCGGGCCCGCTGTTCCAGAAAAGCCGCATCCGAGCGGCGCGTGGCATCGGGCTCGGGCGCGAGCAGCACGGTCACCATGCCCACGCCCATCAGCAGCGCCATGGTGAGGTAGACGCCGGGCCAGGACACGAAACTGACCAGATGCAGGGCGCCGGCACCGGCCACCAGCAATGCGATACGGTAGGCGAACACATACACCGCCGACATGGCGGCCTGGCGCTCGGTGCTCACCGCCTCGATACGCCAGGCATCGATCGCGATATCCTGTGTCGCCGAGCCGAAGGCCACCATCAGCGCCAACAGAGCCAGCTGCAGCAACTGCGTGGAAGGATCGGTCAATGACATCCCGATCAGTCCCCCGGCAATCATCAGCTGCCCCAGCAGGATCCAGCTACGTCGCTGCCCCAACCAGGCGCCCAGGACCGGCAGCTTCGTGCGGTCGACGATCGGCGACCAGAACACTTTCACCGAGTAGGTGATACCCACCCAGCTGAAGAATCCAATGCTGGCGCGACTGACTCCTTCTTCGGTGAGCCAGGCGGTCAGCGTGGTGAACACCAGCAGATAGGGCAGCCCGGCCGCGAAGCCGAGAAACACCATCGCGGCGACACGCGGATGCAGGTAGACAGAGAGGGACTCGCGCCAGCTGGCAAACATGGCAATCAATCGCGGAAATTATTGTACTGCAGGGGGATGTCCAGCTTCGCGTCCTTCAGCATGGCGATCACCTGCTGCAGGTCATCGCGCTTCTTGCCGGTCACGCGCAACTTGTCGCCCTGGATCGCCGTTTGCACCTTGAGTTTGGCGTCCTTGATCATCCGGACCAGCTTGCGCGCCAGATCGGGCTCGATACCCTGCTGGATCCGCACGGTCATCAGTGCTTTCTTGCCGGACTGGGTGATGTCGCCTTCCTCCAGGCACTTCAGGTCGATGCCGCGTTTGGCCAGCTTGCCACGCAGGATATCCATCATCTGTTGAATCTGGAAATCGGATTCCGTGGTCACGGTGATGGCGGATTCACCCAGCTCGAAGCTGGCGTCCACGCCCTTGAAATCAAACCGGGTACCGACCTCGCGATTGGCCTGGTCCACGGCATTGCGCACTTCCGGCATGTCCACTTCGGACACGATATCGAACGATGGCATGTCAGTTCCTCGGATGGCAGTCCCATGACTGCCCGGTGGATCAATGCTGCATACTATCACTGGTGGTGCGGGGCGTGCACTGCATCGGTGAGCCGTGGCACGGGAGTGGACAGCCGGCTGGCAATGGAATGGTTGCGTGGACAATCCAGCCCCTGCTCCCGCGCCAGGGCGATCAACCAGCCGTTGAGCCAGCCCAGTTCCGTGCGCCTTCCTGCGCGGACATCCTGCAGGGTCGATGAGACATTGTCGGCGGAGGCATCCAGTACCGCCCGGACCTGTGGCCAGAGTGGACCGATCCGCGGCGCCCATGGCAGCGCACCCAGGACCCCCTCGATCTCCTCGCACAACGCCGTCAGATCCGCGGCCGCCGCGGGGCGCGTCAACAGCTCTCCGTTGCGGCAGTCATGAAGCACGGTCAGCGCATTGACGGCGCAGTTGACCGCGAACTTGCGCCACAACCTGGCGCGCATGTCGGGTTCGGCATGGATCCGCATGGGACCAGCCGGTAACTGCGGCAACACCCGTTGTCGCAGCCCGGAGCCGCTCCCCTCGGGTTCCGGATCCAGACTGCCGAGCCAGGCCTGTCCCGCCCCGGCATGTACGACATGAAACGGGGCACGCATCCAGGCACCGTGGCTGGTACTGAGGCACAGTATCCGGTCCGCCCCGTACCGCCGGTGAACAGCCTCCTGCGCGGCCACTCCGTTCTGCAACAGCACGATCACCGATGCACTGTGCAGACGGTGGGCCACCGACTCCAGGGCCGGCACGGCATCACCCGCCTTCGTCGCCAACAACAGCGCATCAATGGCCCCGTTCGCCGCCACGCTGTCCGCCGGCACCGGAAAGCAGCGTTCCTCTGGACCGGACTCCAGCATCAGCCCGTCGCCACGGCGGTAATCGGCCACCCGGTGCTCGTTGCGCAGCACCAGACGCACCGGCCAGCCATGCCCGGCCAGACGGCACGCCCACAGGCAGCCCATTGCGCCCGCGCCCAGTACATGCCATTTCCAGTGCAACGATTCCATGCACGGATTATCGCACAGGCCGGTCACGGGCGGCGGCCTCTGACGAATGCTAGAATGGCAGCAGAGTCAAGGACGGGATCACCGGATGGAACGACGACACTACATACTGCTGGGCTGCCTCTGCATGCTGGCCATTGCCAGCTTCGTGCTGTCACTGGCCAGCGGCAGCATTCCGGTCTCACTGACCGCGCTGAGCGAGCAGTGGTTGCGCGGAGAAGGCGGCATGGAGCGGGACATCGTGGTGGAGTTGCGGGTGCCGCGCACCCTGGCCGCTTTCGTGACCGGGGCCCTGCTGGCATTATCGGGCGTGGTCATGCAGGTGCTGCTGCGCAATCCGCTGGCCGACCCGTATATCCTGGGGGTCTCCGGTGGTGCCGCCGTGGGCGCGCTGGGCGCCATCCTGCTGGGACTGGGCGGCGCCTGGGTTTCACAGGCCGCCTTCATCGGCGCACTGTCGTCCATCGCCATCGTCTTCGGTCTGGCCAGTCTGCGCGGCGAATGGAATCCGGTACGGCTGCTGCTGACCGGGGTTGTGGTGTCGGCCGGCTGGGGTGCGCTGATCAACCTGATGCTGGCCACCACCAGCGGTAATACGGTGCAGAGCATGCTGTTCTGGTTGATGGGCGACCTGGCCCGTAGCCGGGTCGGTCCCGGTCATTTCATCCTGTTGCTGGCGGGGCTGGGGCTGCTGTTTTTCCTGGCCCGATCACTGAACACCCTGGCCCGGGGCGAGCAGGTCGCGGCCTCACTGGGAGTCCACACCGCCCGCCTGAAGCTGGTGCTGTATTTCACCGCGTCGGTGCTGACCGCCGCCGCCGTCACCGTGGCCGGCTCCATCGGCTTCGTCGGCCTGGTCATTCCGCACATGCTGCGGCTGCTGGGGGCGCGCGACCACAGGGTGCTGCTACCGGCGGCCGCCCTGCTGGGGGGCAGTTTCCTGGTGATCGCGGACAGCTTTGCCCGCACCGTCGTCGCGCCACAGCAACTGCCGGTGGGCGTGGTAACGGCCCTGATCGGCGTGCCGGCGTTCCTGTTCATCCTGCATCGCAGTCACAGGCAGAGCGTATGAACGACGGCAACACGGAACTGCTGTGTGCCCGGGCCCTGGACATCGAAGCCGGTGGCCATGTCCTGATCCGGGACCTTGACCTGACCGCGCACCGCGGGGACTGTATCGGCATCCTGGGCCGCAACGGCACCGGCAAGACGACGCTGCTGCATACCCTGGCCGGCCTGCGCCCGCCGGCGTTGGGTTCACTGACTCTGAGCGGACGGGCCCCGCGGCACTGGCCGCGCCGGGCGCTGGCCCGTCATGTCGGCATTGTCTTCCAACACCATACTGACGAGATGCCGGCCACGGTCATGGAAACGGCGTTACTGGGCCGCTTCCCGCACAGCCGTGCCTGGCGCTGGGAAAGTGATCACGACCACCAGGTCGCCGGGCTGGCGCTGGAAGAGATGGGACTACTGGCACTGGCGCATCGCCAGGTGCATTCGCTCAGCGGCGGCGAGCGCCAGCGCCTGGCCCTCGCCGCCCTGCTGGCACAGTCGCCACGGGTCATGCTGCTGGACGAGCCGGGCAATCACCTGGATATTGGTTTCCAGCTCCGCAGTCTGGAGCGACTGCGGGAGCAGGCGGTCAGGCAGGAAGCCGCCCTGCTGTTCGCCACACATGACATCAACCTGGCCGCCCGCTACTGCAACCGTATCCTGTTGCTGGACGGTTCGGGTCAGCACCGGTCGGGAACGGCCCGAGAGGTGCTGACCGAGGCGGATCTGGGGCGCGCCTACCAGTGCCGGGTCCGTGCCCTGCCACTGCCCGCGGATCTCTCTGGAACCGGTACCGGGTATTTCTACATCGCGGATTGATCGACGATCGGTTTTTGCCTGGTGGGCCAACCCGCGGCCCGGCGGGGCTGAACGTAGCGTATTGTGACGGCGAATTGAATTCTTTCCGGCATTCTTCTACGCTCATCCCGCACTTGAAATCCATTGACAGGAACCACTGATGAAAAAGATGTTACTGGCGGCACTGATTGCCGCATCCACCAGCCTCCCTGCGGCCACCCTGGCCCAGGATTTCCAACACCTGAATAAAAGCATCGAGACACTGGAGAATGACCAGCCGGCCTTCGGCCTGTTCACCGGCAATTTTTCCCTGGCCAATGCTCGGGCCCTGGCCACCTCCGGCCTTGACTATATCCTGATCGACATGGAGCACACCGCCCATGACATGGAGACCCTGCAGGAGTTTCTGCTGGGCATGACCGACAAAGCCGCCATTGCCGAACAGGGCCACACGCAGATGGCCACCACGCCGATCGTGCGCCTGCCCGCCAACGGGCGCAACGATCCCGAGTGGATGGTCAAGCAGATCCTGGACATCGGTGCCTTTGGCATCATGTTCCCGTATGTGGAAACGGGTGAAGAGGCCGAGCGTGCCGTGGCGGCCATGCGCTATCCGCAGCCACGTGGCTCTGAAATTCCCGAGCCGGCCGGTGTACGCGGCGCCTCTCCCGGCGTGGCCACCTGGTACTGGGGCGCGCGCGACTATCTGCAACGCGCCGACACCTGGCCGCTGAACCCGGATGGCGACCTGCTGGCGGTCATGCAGATCGAATCCGTGACCGGCGTGGAGAACGCCGAGGACATCGTCACCACCCCGGGTGTCGGCGCCGTGTTCATCGGCCCGGCCGACCTGTCCATGTCCATGGGCCTGCCCTTCCAGACCGGTCATCCGGACGTACAGGCAGCGATCGATGACGTGCTGGCACTGTGCCTGGAGCACGACGTACCCTGTGGTATCACCACCAATGCGGGTGATATTGCCGACCGCATCGACCAGGGATTCATGTTCCCGACGGTCGGATACTGGGGTGACGCCGGTATCAGCGGTGCCACCGCCGAGACGCTGGAGATTGCGCGCGAGGCGGCCGGGCGAGAGGACTGAGGCCCGGTTCTCAGGCTGCACTGTTGATTGGTGCACGAAAATATAAAGGGGCGCGGCGATTTTACAATCGGCGCGCCCCTTTATATTTTCCTCGAGGAACTGTGCCGGCGGAGAATTCCGTGCCTCATTCCGGCAACGGACGTTGCGACGTGGCATGACCACGACTGAATGGCACTTCCCGATTCTGTCCCCGAACCGGCGGGCACTACGGGTTCCCGAG
>JBNJGU010000165.1:0-6650 GCA_051747985.1 Pseudomonadota bacterium
GCGTACCGTGTTGCTTGCCATGCTGATGGTGCTGGCATTGATGTCCGCCGTGGACCTGATTTTCTCTCTGGCGGACGAGCTGACCGACACCAGTGATCAATATCGTCCCATTCACGCCGTGATCCATATCCTGCTGACCGCGCCCACCGGAATCTACGAGCTGCTGCCCTATGCAGCGTTGGGCGGGGCACTGATCGGTCTGGGCCTGCTGGCCTCGCATGGGGAACTGATCGTGATGCGGGCCGCCGGCGTTTCCACCATGCGGATCGTCTGGGCGGTGATGAAGCCGACGCTGCTGATCATGTTGCTGTCGCTGGTGCTCGGCGAGTGGGTGGCACCGCAACTCGAGCAGCGCGCGCAGAGTCAGCGGGCGTTGCTGGAAAGTGGCGGAGAAGCCATCGCCACATCCCAGGGGGAATGGCGCAAGGTCGACAATGAATACATCCACATCAATGCGATTGCCCCGGGCGGCCGTGAGCTGGTCGGTATCACCCGTTATGTGTTCAACGATGCGCGTGAACTGCAGATGGCCAGCTTTGCCGCGCGGGCGCAGTATCGGGAGTCGGATGATCGCGGGGCCTGGTGGCAACTGGTGGATGTGCGCGAGTCGCATTTCACCGATGAAGGTGTGGAGGTGCGGGAGGTGGCCGGCGATCGCTGGGAGATCGATCTGTCTCCGGAGTTGCTCAGTGTGCTGCTGGTCCGCCCGGATCGTCAATCGATCTCCGGTCTGTATCGTTTCGCCCGGTTCTTCGAGTCCCAGGGGGTGGAGAGCGCCAGCTATTTTCTGGCGTTCTGGAAGAAACTGTTGCAGCCGCTGTCGACGGCCGGGCTGGTCTTGCTCGCCGTGGCTTTCATCTTCGGTCCACTGCGCGAAGCGACCATGGGCTATCGGGTTTTCGTGGCCATCACCATCGGTCTGGCTTTCACCATTGTCGAGCGCATGATGGGGCCCACGATTCTGCTCTATGGCTTCAGTCCGGTTCTGGCGGTGGTATGGCCGATCATACTGAGCGCGGGAGTCGGGCTGTTCCTGCTGCGGCGCGTATGACCGCTCGCCGCTGTCGTGCCGGGGATCAGAATGGTCTTGCGTGTTTCGGCAATACGACCGTCTTGCTGTCGGACAGTCGCTCGTGCGCGGCATCTCCCCGCGGATCCAGGAATTTCCACAGATAACCGAGGCCGAACAGCCAGAAAGCCGGCCAGGCCAGCAGGAACCGGATCAGTCCCTGCTTCAGTGTGATCGGGCGGTCATCCGTGCCCAGTACCCGGATACGCCATGCGATCATGCCCAGCGTCTGTCCGGTCTTGCGCCAGAAGCCGATATAGAAGGCGGCTGCACTGCCCAGCATCATCACCAGCATGATCCGGTTGGTCATCGGGTCGGTCTGTACCCGTTCATCCACCAACTGGTTGGAGTCGGCACCCAGTATCGGCAATATCAGAAAGCCCAGACTCATCCAGATCGCGAACACCAGAAACACGTCGTAGAGCAGGGCCGCCAACCTGCGCAGCAGGCCCGCTCGTGGCAGCGCGGCAAGCTCCTCGGTGGACAACAGGACTTTTTCCGGTTTCTTGTGTTGCGGATGCATGCGTCTCGGCACCTGGTGAAGATGGGGCGCCAGTATACCGGAACCGGTGCCATGAATCAGGTCTGACTGATCCCCTCAGAACAGTTCGGGCGGGTCGTCGGAGGGACGGCGCCGGTCCCGCATCAGGTCATCCAGGTCCAGTTCCAGGCTGCGTTCGTCCTGCTCTTCTCCCCCGGCTTCGTCCGCTGCCGAGCTGTCCTGTCCGCTGGCCCCGGAGGTCGGCTGGCGGCGAAGTTCCTCGTCACTCATCAACAGTCGCCGCAAGGCATCAAGGTTGTCCTCGCCGTCGCCCGAGGCGGTCGTCGTGGTGCTTTCCGCCATCGTGGCCCGCACCTCGCTGACCCGGTAGACGAGATTGAAAGTGGTGCGTGCGTCCTGTTGGCACAGAATGGTCAGTGCGGGTTCGCCGCGCCCGGTACGGAATTCATTGAGACTGCCATACAGCACCTGCCCGCAATCGGGGTCCGACAATGCCATCTCGACGGCACGTTGCAGTACCGGTAGCAGGTGTTCCTGGCTGGGTGGCAGCCAGAGTCTTTCCGCGGACAGGATCGGCGAAGAGGATTCGGCTGCCCTGGCATCGGTCAGAAGGACGGTCGTGGCCAACAGCCATGGGGACAACGATCGGAAGCAGGAGAGAATCGGTTTCATGTGTCAGGGAATCGACGGAGTGGAGCACAACTTGAGTGCTTTCTGCGGTTCCGGCACATCTGTTAGAATCGGCGGTCTTCTTCGGAGTACAGATGTGATGACGAAAACGGTGCAACCCCGACAGATCAATCTGCTTGATACCACCTTGCGGGATGGCGAACAGACCCAGGGTGTTTCCTTTACCGGCAAGGAAAAATTACATATCGCGCGCGCCCTGTTGCAGTCCCTGCGGATTGACAGGATCGAGGTGGCTTCGGCTCGGGTCTCCGACGGTGAGCTGCGTTCCGTCGCCGACATCGTGGCCTGGGCGGACCAGGAAGGGCTGGCGGACCGGATTGAGGTGCTGGGCTTTGCCGATCACACCCGCAGTGTCGACTGGGTGTGTCAGGCCGGCGCCCGTGTCATCAATCTGCTGGCCAAGGGTAGCGAGAAGCATTGCCGCGAACAGCTGGGCCGCACGCTGGACGGTCATGTCGAAGACATTCTGGCCACGGTGCGTTACGCCCGACAGCAGGGGTTGCGGGTCAACATGTACCTGGAAGACTGGTCCAATGGATACGCGGACAGTCCGGAGTATGTTTATGGACTGGTGGAACGTCTCGCCGGCTCGGGCATTGAGCACTACATGTTGCCGGATACGCTGGGGGTGATGACGCCGGACGAGGTGTACGCGGCGCTGACCGACATGACCGGTCGGTTTCCGGACCGGCGCTTCGATTTTCATCCGCACAATGATTATGGTCTGGCCACGGCCAATGTGATGGCCGCCGTGCGCGCCGGTATCGACACCGTGCATTGCACGGTGAACTGTCTCGGCGAGCGGGCCGGCAATGCATCGCTGGCGGAGGTCGCGGTGGTGCTGCGTGACAAGATGGGTATGCAGTTGTCCATCGACGAGACCCGGATCACGATGCTCAGCCGCATGGTGGAGAATTTTTCCGGCAAATGGCTGGCGGGCAATGCACCGGTGGTTGGCGAGGATGTGTTCACGCAGACGGCCGGCATCCATGCGGACGGGGACCAGAAGGGCGGACTGTATATCACCGAACTCAGGCCGGAGCGGTTCGCGCGCCGGCGCAGTTACGCGCTGGGCAAGATGAGCGGCAAGGCCTCGCTGGCGCACAATCTGGAGGAACTGGGACTGGAGCTGTCCCCGGAAGATCAGCAGAAAGTATTGCAGGAAGTGGTCAAGCTCGGTGATTCCAAGGCCGTGATCACGGCGGATGATCTGCCGTTCATCATCGCGGACGTGCTGGAGCGCCGCGAATACCGTCATGTCGAGTTGCTGAACTGTTACATCAGCAGTGGCCTGGACGTGGACAGCACGGCCAGTATCCGGGTGGCGATCGATGGTGACGAGTATCACGCATCGGGATCCGGTAATGGCGGCTTTGCCGCGTTCATCGACGCCATCGGCCGTATTCTCGAAAAACGGCAATTCGTCATGCCGCCGCTGGAGGACTTTGAGATCCATATCCCCCGTGGCGGCGACACCAATGCGCTGACTGAATGCATCATCACCTGGGCGCTGGATGAACGGGAACTCAAGACCCGTGGGGTGCATGCCAACCAGGTGCTGGCGGCCGTCAAGGCCACGCTGCGCATGATCAACATGGTCATGCATGCCCGTCAGGATGTGGTTGCCCCGGAGTCGTCCGCCGCGGTCAGTGTCGGTACTCCTGTCCCGGAATGACATGGGCTTCCAGTTCGATCGATTCCAGCCGGTTGCCAACCAGTGTCAGGCTGCCACGGCTGCGTTCCTGCCCGGTGGCGGAAAACTCGAAATCATAGACGCGCCGCCACTGGAACAGCCCGGAGCGGCCCCATGTCGGTCGCATGCGATGCAGGGCGACACTCTGGTCCAGCAACTGCAGTTCCAGTTCCCGACAGCGTCGCGCGGCGTGATGGAGAGCCAGGGCCTTGGCGTGGCGTGATTGCCACCAGTGATTGACGGACAGGGCGATCAGGATCATCCAGAACAGGCTGGAAAAGGTGTACATGGCGCTCCTTCAGTCCAGTGCCGCACGCAGATACTGCGCCAGCGTCTGGCGGTGGTAGGGTTTTTCCAGTACCGGGTAGCGGCCCTGACTGTCGCGAGTCTGTTCGTCGTCCACGCGGTTCTCGCGCTCCGTATAACCGGAAGTCAGCACAATGGGCAGATCCGGGCGCAGCCGGGTCGCGGTATCCGCCAGCTTCAGTCCGCTGGGCCCGGGCATCACGATGTCGGAGAAAAGCAGGTCGATGCCTGTATCACTTTCCAGCAGGTCGATGGCGCTATCGGCGTTGTCGGCGTCGATGACATGATAACCCAATGAGAGCAGCAGGTGGGTCACGGACTGCCGCACCAGCGGGTTATCTTCCACCAGCAGGATGGTCTCGCCGTGGCCGATCGGGATGCATTCATCCGGACCAGGTGCCGGTGTCCGCTCCGGTGTGGTTTCTCTCCCCTCCGTGGCGACGGGCAGGTACAGTCTGAATGTGCACCCTCTACCCGGCTCGGACGCCAGAGTGACATGGCCTCCAGACTGGTGCAGAAACCCGTGGACCATGGCGAGTCCCAGCCCGGACCCCTTGCCCTCCGTCTTGGTGCTGAAGAAGGGCTCGAAAATGTGCTGTCTTGCTTCTGCTTCGATGCCCGAGCCGGTATCGCTGACAGTCAGGCACAGAAAGTGTCCCGCGCTGACCGGCATGTCATCCTCGAGGATGTCCTCGTGCAATTGCCGTTCGCTCAGGGACAGAGTGAGACGGCCTCCATCAGGCATTGCATCGCGTGCATTCACTCCCAGGTTCAGAACGGCATTCTCCAGCTGGGTCGGATCGATGAACGCATCCGGAAGTGGCGTCGTTGAATCGATTTCCAGCGAGACGGGAATATTGTCTCCCAGTGCGTGGCGCAGTAATGGCAGCATATCCTGCAACAGGGCCCTGGTGTCGACGGCCCGGGGTGCCAGTGACTGCTTGCGGGCAAAGGCGAGTAGCCGCCGGGTGAGGTCGGATCCCCGTTCGGCGGCGGTGGAGATGATGCGGGCCAGTTCCCGCAGTTCCGGTTCGTGCCGCAGTTGTTCGGCGAGTGTGTCGGCGTTGCCAAGGACCACGGTGAGGAGGTTGTTGAAATCATGGGCCACACCGCCGGTGAGTTGACCGACCGCCTCGAGCCGCTGCGAACGACGTATCCGCTCCTCCAGGGCCACGCGTTCGGATACATCGGTAATGCCGCCGATCATGCGGACGGCGCGGCCTTGCCCGTCTCGGATGATATACCTGCGATCTTCGACATGAGACCAGGTGCCGTCCGAACGTTGCATCCGGTACTCGGCGGACCAGCTTTCGTCCATGCCACTGAGCCCTGTTTCCAGGCAGTGGGTGACTTCCCCGCGATCCTCCGGGTGGACGAGAAGGAGCCAGGCGTCCTCGTTCGGGCGCAGCCGGCCATGCTCATAGCCGAACAGGTTGGTGAATCCCATGCCCCACCAGCGCGTGTTGGCCGTGATGTCCCAGTCCCAGATGGCATCATTGGTGGCGCGGGCCAACAGACGGAAGCGTTCCTCGCTGCGGCGCAGGCGTTCCTCAAGACCTTCGCGTCGCTCGATATCTTCGCGCAATTGCCGGTTGGCCTGTTCCAGCTCGTGCGTTTTTTCTTCCAGTTTGCGTACCAGGGATGTGCTGTACTGTCTGAACAACCCGGCTTCCGCGGTGGCCGGACCGCCGGAGTCGGTCTGTGGCCGGGCCACTCCCGCGCGTGCCTCGACGTCCTCCAGCGCTTTCAGAAAGGCATCGGGCTCCGCCGGTTTCAGGATGAAGGCGTCGGCACCCAGGTCCAACGCCAGTTTTTCGTCTTCCGCTTCCGTGTAGGTGGCGGTGTAGACAACGAAGGGGATATGGGCGAGCCGGGTATCCTGTTTCCAGTGCCGCAGCAGTGTATAGCCGTCCATGACCGGCATCAGCAGGTCGGAGACCACCACGTCCGGCGGTGAACGCCGCGCCAGCTCCAGCGCCTGTTCCCCATGCTGCGCGGTGACCACGTGGTAACCGTTGCCACCCAGCAATATCTCCAGGTAGTAGCGGTTCTCTTCCTTGTCATCCACGATCAGCACAGTGGGCATTGTCATTCTCCGCTTCCGATGTCGCCGGCGGTAGCCACATACTGCTCGACCTGTTGTACGAACGTCTCCGGATCGATGGGTTTCTCGATGTATCCATCACATCCGGCTGCCAGTGCCTTTTCCCTGTCACCCGGCATGGCGTAGGAGGTTACCGCCACGATCGGTGTGCCGGCCAGTTTCGTTATCCTGCGCAGCGCGGTGGCGACATCATAGCCGTGCATGGTGGGGAGCTGGATGTCCAGCAGGATCAGGTCCGGAGTCAGGGTCCGGGCCTTGCCGATGCCGGCGGGTCCGTCCGCGGCCG
>JBNJGU010000166.1:0-6556 GCA_051747985.1 Pseudomonadota bacterium
CCACGGTCGAACTGCGGGAGCAACGGACCCTGCTGGCGACCCTGCTCAGGGATCAGGCCCGTCTGCTGCGAGAGGACTGGTGAGTCCACTGCGCTTCAGTCAGGGGCCCCCTGGCAGTATACTAGTCGTTTTTTCCAGAGGTTCTTCTTATTGTGAATCGGATCGGCTTTGTCTGGGGAGTGGGGGGCATACTGCTGTTGCTGGGTTTTGCCGTCCTGCGTCTCGGCGCGGTTGCCGTGGAAGGGTTCGGGCAACCACTCGGGCTGACGCACTGGGCCCTGTTCGCGGCCTGGACCCCGTACATGATCTGGGCCGAGGGCTACAAGGGGTTCTATCGAGCGTTTGCGCCCCGGGTCGTGGCCCGGGCACGTCATCTGTATCTGCACCCCCGCCCTCTGCATGTGCTGTTGGCTCCGCTGTACTGCATGGGGTATGTCCATGCCACGCGCAGGCGGCGGTTGGTGTCCATGGCATTGACCAGCATGATCATCTGCTTTGTGCTGCTGGTGCGCATGTTGCCGCAGCCCTGGCGGGGCATCGTGGATGCCGGTGTCGTGGCCGGTCTGATTACAGGCATTGTTTCCATCTTCTGGTATCTGGAGGTCATCCGCCGCGATCCGGCCTCCATGCCGGTCTCTGTCGATGTGCCGGTTGAAGCCGGGGCGGCCGGCTAGTGGACTCTCCCCGCCATCAACCGTCGGTCTCCCCGGAGTCAGAAGGTTGCTGTGCCGTGATCGTGACCTGGGAGCCGGACCTGGATGTGCTGCTGAAGCTGGTGACCGCGCTGCTGGCCGAGGACTGCCCCTGCCGCATCATCGACAATGGCTCCGGTAACGCCGACGCGTTGCATGAGGCGGCATTGGCGCTGCATGATCGACGGCTTCATATAGACCGTCTGCCTGCCAACATCGGACTGGCCGCCGGGTTGAACCGGGGGCTGGAACAGGCCCGGCGGGAGGCGTACCGGTATGTCCTGATGTTCGATCAGGACAGTGCCATCGAGGCCGGCTTCGTCGGCGCCATGGTCGATGCCAGGGCACGCGCGGCCGAACTGAGCGACCGGCCGGTCGCGGCCATCGGTCCGCGCCTGCGAGCGCCGGACAGCGGTCGCCGCACCCCGTTTCTGGTCTTCGATCGCTGGTGGGGGCGCAGGGATCGAACCCTGCGGGAAGGGGAGCCGTATTATGCCACCGGGTTGCTGGTCACATCCGGGACATTGCTGGATCTGGCCTGTCTGCGCCATATCGGTCTGATGCGGGAAGACTACTTCATCGACAATGTCGATCTGGAGTGGTGTTTTCGCGCCACGTCGCTCGGCTATGCGCTGGTGGGCACCGACCGTGCGGTACTCCATCACCATATCGGCGAGGCGTCCGATCATTGGCTGGTGCGGCGTGGATGGCTGGTCAAGCACGGTCCGCGGCGTTGTTACTACTCCACCCGGAACCGCTTTCACCTGCACCATCAGCCCCATGCCCCCGCCGGCTGGCGGTGGCGTGACCGGCTCCGGTTTCTGATCAAGGCCGGCTGGCTGCTGCTCACCAGTTCACGACGCCGCGAGTACTGGCACAGCATCCGCCGGGGCCTGCGCGACGCGGGCGCGTTATCGTGACCCCGGTGCCGGACAGTCGGGTACTGGTGTTGCTGCCCGTCTACAACGGCGCGGACTGGTTGCGTGATCAGCTGGACAGCGTCCTGGCGCAGCGTGATGTCCACAGTATCGTCCTGTGCCGGGATGACGGTTCCACGGATGCGTCGCCCGCCATACTGGATCAGTTCGCCCAGCGGTATCCGGACCGTATCCTGATGGTGCGCGATGAGATGGGCAGCCTGGGCGCCAGTGGCAGTTTCTCACACCTGATGCAGATCGCGTTGCGCGATCATCTGGATAAGACACCCGACCTTCCGGTCGCCCTGGCGGACCAGGATGACGTGTGGCACCCGGACCGTCTTTCCGTGACGCTGACGGCATTGCAGGATGCCGGTCATGGCCAGCGGGAGATCCCGGTGCTGGTGCATACCGACCTGCGGGTGGTGGACGCGGGTCTGCGGGAGGTGGCGCCGTCCATGGTCCGCTATCAGGGGCTGCAGCCGTGGCGTACCGGTCTGGTGGCGCAAATGCTCAGCAATCCGGTGACCGGATGCACGGTCCTGTGCAACCGCGCCCTGTTGCAGCGCGCATTGCCGGTTCCGCCCGAGGCGGTCATGCACGACTGGTGGCTGACGCTGATGGCCACCCTGTACGGGCGCCGGGTCTATATGGACCGGCCTCTGGTCGACTATCGCCAGCACGGAAATAATGCTGTGGGTGCGAAAGCCTGGGCGCCGCCGCAACGCTGGGGCAATCTGCTGCGCCGGGCGTTCGACCGCGGCAACCAGGCCGCCTTCGAGCAGATCGCCGCGCAGGCAACGGTGTTACTGTCCCGGCATGGTGGTGATTTGACGGCCTCCGAGCGGCTGGCGGCCCGACTGATTCTATGGCAGCCCCGACTGCCGGCGCCGCTTCAGAAGATCCTGTTCCGGATATTGCGACATCTTTGATGCTGACGGATCCGGTGTCACTTATTGACCGCGCTGTGCCCTGATGGCATCCAGCCGCTTGCGCATCAGTCGTCCCACGGCATCCGGCGAGAAGTGCTCCCGAATGGTCGCCCTGGCATTCTCGCCCAGCTGTGCCTCCAGCTCGCTGTCCGCTGCCAGCTTCCGCATGGCCTCCGCCGCCTGCCCGAGGTCCGGCTCGGCCCAGTATTGTCCAGCCCGGTAAGGTCCGGCATCATCGGTCAGCGTGACCAGACGGTAATCGATGCCGATACAGTTGTCCGCGGTCATGTAGTCCGTATTGCCGGACCATCGCGTGATCATGGCCACCTTGCCCAGAGACATCGCCTCCGCCGGCCCCAGCCCGAAACCTTCCGAGCGATGCAGCGACACAAAGCAGTCCACGTTGGCGATCAGTGCATTGATCTCGCCGCGGCTGTAGATGCCGTCCAGGATGTGGATGTTGTGGCGGCCGTCGATGCGGTCATGCAGCTCCTTCAGCGCGGCCGGGGTGGCATTGTTCAGCTTGATCACCAGGCAGGCGTTCTGGTCGTCCGCCGCAAACGCCTGACAGAATGCCTCGATGGCGCCGTAGGGGTTCTTGCGCTCCTGACGGCTGTTGACATCAAACATCGACAGGAACAGGAAGCGGTTCCCGGGCAGGTCGAAATGGGAGCGATCGATCGTGCTGTCGTACTCGACATCGATGCAGTGGGGTATCGTGACCACGGGAACCGGTGACTGCATGCCGATGGATTGCTGGCAGAACTGTGAGGGCACCCAGACTTCATCCACCAGGCGGAAGGCATCGATCCACTCGTCCGGCATCTCCGGCAGTTCCCAGGCCCAGTAGCCGATCACGTGGCGGTCACTGAAGCAGCGGTCCGGCAGTTCCGCCACGGCCTCTGCGGCATGGTCGGGGTTGATGTGCAACAGTGTGATGTCGAAAGGGGTGTCCTCCGACTCCCTGTGCCGCCAGTCCAGGTCCGTCATGCGTGCCGGGTTGCCCGACTCGTAATTGTAGATGGTGAACGGCTCCCGCGCCGCTTCCAGTGCCCGGGCGTCGCTCCTGGCGCCCTCGCCGATACCCATGGCGGCGCGGATGAAACCGATCAGGTTGACGCCGTGTTGCTCCGGCTGTGTCGAGCTGGCGCTATCACCACCTTCCGGCGCGGACAGCGCATAGGCGCGGTCCACCCGCAGCGTGTAGTCGCATTTCTCGCTGCACAGGTTGGGGTTGTAGTACGGGTCCCCGGCCATGAAGCGCTCGCGCCAGCGAGACCACATGGTCTGCTCGTCCTCGCGGGGCACGGTGGTCTTGCGGCTGATGCTCTCGTGATGGATCAGTGTGCAGTAGGGGGTCCAGATACTGCGCCAGCCGGCATCGGCAAGCCGCAGACAGAAATCGACGTCGTTACCGACCACCGGAAGCCGTTCCTCGAAACCCTGCACGGCATCATACTTGCGCCGCGACACCATCAGGCAGGCTCCGGTGTTGGCCGAGACCTCGCGCTGGGTCTCGTGCAGGTGTCGATAGACCGGCGCGGCCGGATCCGCCTTGTGCAGCAGATGGATGCCGCCACCGCCGTAGTTCACCAGGGTCACGCCGGCATGCTGCAGGCGTCCATCCGGATACAGCAATCGGGCCCCGACGGTGCCGATGTCATCGCGCTGTGCCTGCCGGACCAGCTCATTCAGCCACTGTGGGTCTTCCACCTCGATGTCATCGTTCAGGAACAGCAACAGTTCGCCGCTCGCCGCCCCGGCGCCGATGTTGTTCAGTCGCGCCCAGTTGAACGGCTCGTTGCATTCGATGACCTGGTCGACATGCTGTCGGAGCCAGTCGATGCCGTCCGGGTGTCGGCCCCGCCCGTTGTCGAGCACGATGATCTCGAAATCGGGATAGTCGGTGTACTGCAGGATGGAGTCCATGCAGGGTCGCACCAGTTCCGGTTTGCCGGTGGTGGGGATGATGATGGAGACCCGTGGCTGACGCTCCAGCGGCCACAGCACGCGCCGGATGCCATGGGCGTCGCTCTGCACGGGTACCGTGCTTCCCGTCTGCCCGGACAGCCAGTGCTCCACGACACCGGACTCGGCAGTGATGCGGGTTTCAGCGGTGGCCGGGTCCGGTTCCGGGCTGGACCACAACACCCGCGCGATATGATGTATCTCCTCTACCTGTTGGCTGAGCCGCAGCAGCAGGTGGTATCGCCAGGCCGGGCGGCAATGCGCGGGGAGCGGCTCCGGGTCGTCGCGCCCGGCGGCGGCTTCGTCCGGCAGCCGGAACAGGAACACATCGCCGACCGGATTGGCCGACAGCACGTGATCAGGGGCCCAGTCCGGGGCAAAGCACGGCTGGCTGTGCCGGTTCTCTCCGTCCACATGATCGTGGTCACTGTAGATCAGGCCCGAAGCGCCCGACGTTGCCGTGACCCGCTCGAATTCCAGCAGCGCCTGGGGAGCCAACTGCTCACCCGGCTCCATGATCAGGATCCAGCCCGCACGGGCAGCGCGCAGGGCATCCGGCAGGTGCTGGTGTCGGTGCAGACGTCCATCATCCTCCATCCGGCGGAGCGCTTCGTCGTCCCGCGGCATGGCATGCGCCGGCGCGGTCCCGGGAGAGACCAGGTGTAACTCATGCAGCGGCGAGAGCTGCGATGACACGCTGTCCAGTGTGCCGGCCACGGATCGGGTATCGGCGTCGGCGGGCAGATGCAGGATGACATGGATGGGGGCGCCGGTCGCCTGGCGGTCTGCTCGCGCCTGCTCCAGTGCCTCCGGCTCCGGTACCGTGCGCCAGTACCAGTCATTGTAGATGTCCGCGCCGGCGGCACGGGTGAACGGTACCGTAACCGACTTTGCATGGCCGGACCGGTCGGTGGCGGTCAGGGTGAGTTCATGTTCGCCGGCCGCCAGGTCGGCAAGGTCAATGCGGCGCTGGAAGCCCGCCGGCTGTCTGTCCTGGGCGCCCGGAAAAGCCGGTTCCAGATCCGGCCGATGCAGATCGGGGCCGAATTCCAGCACCTCGGTGCCATCGAGCCGGCAGGACAGTTTCTGTATCCCATCCGGGGCCAGACACCATCCATTCAGGGGCAGGTGTTCCGAGAACACATTCTCGGCCGCGGAAGGGCAGTCCAGGTGACACTGGATTGCGTCGTGATCCGCCGATGTACCCGCCGGTGCGGGTGACGGTGTTCCGGAGGAAAGTGAAGGAGGTACGGCTGGCGCTCTGAATCGACCCAGCGAAGCGGGCAGGCGGTGGCGGACCCAGCGATAGGGAGCCGTCACCTTCCAGGAGACGGAGTGATAGACCCGGTCCAGTTCCCCTTCCAGTGCCTGGACGTGTCGCTGCTGGGCCTCCACGGTGGCGTTGCGCTTGCGCAGCTGCTGTTGCAGATCATTCTTCTGCCGCAGTGTCCTGTGGTACCGGGCCTCGAGCTCGTCCTGCTGCTGTTGGAGCCTGTGCGCTCTGGTGCTGGTTTCGTCCAGTACCTTCCGGAGCTGCTGCAGTTCGTCGACCGCATCCAGGTCGCCCAGGGCGTCATTGTATTGGCGGCCCGACCAGCGCGGTAACCATTTGTCGAACAGCTTCGCTCTGCCGTCCGCGACCGGACTGCCGTGCCGGTACCGGTCGGCGGCGTCCTGCGTGGCCGTGCCGGAATCGCCGACCCGGCGATAACAGGCGGTGGCAACGTCCAGATGTACGAACTCCGTCTTCTCCGTCAGCTGCAGCCAGAAATCCCAGTCCTCGAAGATCTCCAGCGTCTCGTCGAAACGGGTGCCCGGAGTCAACAGGTCGCGCCGGAACAGGGCGGAATGGATCGGAATGAAATTGTCATGGCGCAGCCGGGCGTGACTGAACGGCGTGCGGAACACGTCATCGACCGGCGTGCCGTCGGCGGTGGCACAGGCTGTGCTGCTGTAGACGACGCCGACCCGCGGCTGCTGTGACAGGTGCTCGACCAGTTGCCGGATATGGTCCGGCAGGATCCAGTCATCGTCGTCGAGAAACAGG
>JBNJGU010000167.1:0-6494 GCA_051747985.1 Pseudomonadota bacterium
GCGATTTCCGGGAAGTGCAGGGCTTTCGTATCCCGTTCAACGTGGAAGCGGCCAACATGTTCGGCACGGATGAGCACTTCGTATTTTTCAAGGCAAAGGTCGGCACTGTACGCTTCGTGACTCAGCAGTCCAGCGGCCGCGTGGCCCACTAGACCGGACGCCACACTCAAGGGCTGTCCTGGCCCGGCAGACCGGCCTCTTTACTCCAGACCCATCGGCCCACCCCTGCATCATGGCGCACCAATAATGTGCGACATGGATGTCTGTACCGGAAGATCCGGTTGGTAGGGTTATATTCTGTCACACTGTTCATACAGTTTGTACCCGACACTTACGTATTGTCATGACACCGTGACGAAATACAGGGTATGTTACGGGAATGTATAACTTTCAAAGAGAAGTGGTGTGCCTGCAGGAGGCAGAGATACGGAAGGACTGCTTCCTCCTGTAGTGGCGATTCATTTGGACCACGTCTGACTGGCGCAAACCATCGGCAGTCGCGGAATACAATGTCAAGGTGGTCGCATGTCCCATTCCAATGATCTTATGGTCAGGTTCGATCTGGATTCCTTTCTGGCACATACTGGAGAGCTGTATCCGGGAGGCATTATTGAAGCCTACTTTGAAGAGTCGGTGCGAGAGATTCTTGCGACGATGCGGGAATGCCTGGGAACCAATATCGCTTTCCTGTCCGAGTTTATCGGGGAGAACAGAGTCTTCCAGGTCGTCGATTCGTCTGATATCGATCCGATCATCAGGGCCGGTGAATCCGCACCACTGGAAGAAAGCTATTGTCTCCGCGTTGCCGACGGGCGCTTTCCCTGCCTGATCGATGACGCGATGGCTTTCGAGGCGGCTCGAGAGATTCCGGCCACTGAAGCCGTTCCGGTGCGTGCACATGCGAGCATCCCGGTGTATCTGTCTGATGGCTCGATCTACGGGACGCTGTGTTGCTTCAGCACAGAAACAGAGGCGAGCTTCGACCATAGGGATCTGGCGATGTTGAAGTTAAGCGGGAAGCTGGTCGCCCGGCAGGTCGATAAGGCAGCCATCCAGCATCGTAAAGCCAATGATCTGGCTGCTTCCATTCAGTCGATCATCGACAACGACCTGATGCACCCGGTCTATCAGCCAATATACAGAATGAGCGAGGACAGAATCGTCGGCTATGAAGCCCTGATCCGTTTTGATGTGGAGCCCTACCGGGCTCCTGACCTGTGGTTCGAGGCGGCGGGCCTGGTTGGACTGCAAAAGCAACTGGAGATCGCCGCTATCCGGTCAGCCGTAGCCAACTTTCACCAGATACCGGGGGACTGTTATCTTTCGGTGAACGTCTCGCCCGATACCGTAGCGGATGAATCACTGGTGGCCGCGCTGGCGTCAGTGTCACTGTCCCGCCTTGTCATGGAGGTGACCGAGCACGTCGGTGTTCAGGATTACCAGGCATTCAATCAGAATCTTGAATTTTTCAGAAGGGCAGGGGCCAGGCTGGCGATTGATGATGTGGGGGCTGGTTACTCGAACCTTCGCCATATCCTGGAGATGGGGCCCGATATCATCAAGCTGGACCGTTCTCTGGTGGAAACTATCAACCAGCGGCGTGATGCACGGGCGCTTGCGTCCGCATTGATCATTTTTGCAGAAGAGATGGGATTCAAGATAATAGCGGAGGGAATCGAGAGTTCGCGGGAAATGCGGAGCCTCAAGAAACTGGGAGTCACCACAATCCAGGGCTATTATATCGGGAGACCGGAGCCAATCGGTACGTTACTGCGCAACCCCGCCTATTGAGGCGGGGTTGTGATGGATGTGCGGAGCCGGACAGATGACGGCTGCCGGTAGTCAGGAGGATATACTGTGAACCGCACAAACCCCTGGACATTCCCCGCCCTGTACCTCGGCTGGGCCTACCTGTTCTGGCTGCCGCTGTTCTTTTCGGGCGAATCCGTCTGGTCCTTCCCCAATCTGTTGCTGTTCCTGGCCGGCGGTGCCAGTCCGTTGCTGGCCGGCCTGTTCCTGGCGGCCCGCACGGGCGGCCGGGCCGCGCTGCGGGATCTGGGCTGGCGTCTGATCGATGTGCGTCGCATCGGGCCGGTGTGGCTGGCCATCGTGCTGCTGTTCTGGCCGGTATTCGATCTGCTGATGGCCGGGGCCGCATGGGTGCTGGGATTCAGCAACCGGCCGTTCGCGGTGGAGTGGGGCATACTGTTCGAGCCACAGCGCCTTGCCTTCCTGTTGCTGCTGTCCTTCGTGTTTCCCGCGGTGGAGGAAGTCGGGCTGAGGGGGTACTGGGTCGATGTGCTGCGGCAGCGGTTCAGTCCCGTGGCCACTGGTCTCATCAACGGCTGCGCGTGGGCCGCCTGGCACGCGCCATTCGTCTGGTTCCCCGGCTATTATGCCAATACCACGTTCAATCCGGAGCTGTGGTGGTGGCTGCCTTCCATTGTCATCCATGCGTTGCTGCTGGTCTGGGTGTATGTCGAGACGAGGCGCAGCATTCTGGCGGTGGTGCTGTTTCATGCCATGATGAACCTGACCGGCGAGTTCCTGGGTCTGGCGCCGGAGATGTTTCCCTTCATGCTGCTGGGCAATCTGTTGTTGGCCGCGGTGCTGGTTGCTACGTGGCGGCGCGGCTCGTCCCGGGGAGAAGTGGATGAAATGGGCTGAGCGCAGCAGGATGACAGCAGTGCTGGTGGCGATTTCGCTGCCGGGAATTGTGCTCGTGGCCTTGTGGGTGCCCGGCATGGTCGCGGATCTGGACGTCGAGCTGCCCCCACCGGCGGTGCTCGTGCTGGTCAGTGCCATCCAGACACTGGTGCTGGTGACCGCGATGGCGGCGCTGGGCGCCTGGCTGGCACCAAAGGTGAACCTGGGGGCGCCGGTGCTGGCCGGTTCGGTCCCCGGCAGACCGCCTTTTTCCATGCTCGCCTCGCAGGCCCGGGTTGCGATACCCGTGGGGACCGGCATCGGTGTTCTGATCGTGGCGGTTGAGGTCATGGTATTTCGCCCCTGGCTGCCCGATGAGCTCTATCTGCTCGGCACACCCCTGACGTTCGACTACTGGCTGGCCGGGTTGCTGTACGGCGGCATCGTGGAAGAGGTGCTGCTGCGCTGGGGCGCCATGAGCCTGTTCGCCTGGCTGGTGTTCCGGGCGCTGGGACGTCGCCGCCTGGCCCTGGCGCTGCTGCTGGGCAATGCGCTGGCCGCAATCCTGTTCGGCGTGGGCCACCTGCCCGCCGTGAACACGATCGTGGGCGAGCTGACCATGCCGGTCATCGTCCGTACGCTGGTGCTCAATGCCGTCCCCGGCTTCGTTTTCGGTCTGTTTTTCCAGCACCGGGGTCTGGAAGCGGCTATGCTGGCCCATATGGGCGCGCACCTGGGCATGGCGGTGCCCCGGCTCATTTTCGGAGCCTGAGTGAGAAGCAGGGCCTGTCGGGCCCGGGAGTGTATGCATTGCAGACCGAAACGCATTCGAGGCGCCCGCACGAAACCCCTTCGTCGGCGCTGCTGATTTTCCTGGGGCTCGCCTTCGTCATCACCTGGGGTCTGATCGGGGTCTACATTCTGCTTCCGGAGTGGGCGGCCGCCAACTTCGGCGAAATCAGCGGGTCGCATCCGTTCTTTTTTCTCGCCACATGGTCGCCGGCGATTGCGGCGTTCGTGATCGTGCTGGTTCATTCCGGCCTGGCGGGTATCCGCGCATTTCTGTCCCGCGTTCTGTTGTGGCGGTGTCCGGTCGGCTGGATGGCGTTCATCCTGTTGGTCCTCCCGCTGGTGTTCGTGGCGGGATCACTGATCAAGGGCGGTCCGGTGCTGGCGCCACTACCGCCGGAAGGAGCGGGTCCGATCGTGGCGGTACTGTTCCTGATGCTCTTCCTCGGCCCGATCGAGGAGTTCGGCTGGCGCGGCGTGATGCAGCCGCTGCTGCAGCGACACATGGCGCCCATCTGGGCGGGGCTGATCATCGGCGCCACCTGGGGCTTCTGGCACCTGCCGGCGTTCTTCCTGTCGACCACCGTCTTCGCCGACTGGAGTTTCCTGCCCTTTTTTATCGGAAACGTGACGCTCGCGGTACTGGTCACGCCCATTTTTAACAGCACGCGGGGCAGCCTGCTCTGGCCGATGCTGTTCCACTGGCAATTGATCAACCCGTTCTGGCCGGATGCGCAGCCCTGGGACACGGTCATCTTGGTCTTCGTGGCGATCATCGTGGTGCTGTGGAATCGTGACACGATGTTTACACGGCACGGGGCAGTGACAGCGGTCGTCCCGGTCGCGAATGGCTGCCTGCAAAAGGAGGCGGAGTAGACCCATGCAACGGTTTCTGTTCATGGTCCGCGTCATCGTCACCATGCTTGCGGCGGGCTCCACAGCGGGTGCACAGGAGGCCGGCGATCTCTCCGGCAGGCTGAGCGCAACACTCGACAGCCTGCGCATGCGCCATGGCTTCCCCGGAGTCACCGCCGCCATCGTGCTGCCCGACGGAACCATGGCAGAGGCAGCGAGCGGTCTGGCGGACGTGGAAGCGGCCCGGCCCATGTCGCCCGCGACCCCGATGCTGGCCGCGAGTATCGGCAAGTCCCTTGTTGCCGCCACGGTGCTGGCGCTGGAGAGCGAGGGCCGCCTGTCGCGGGCGGAACGGCTGGTGGCGTATCTGGGCGACAGGCCCTGGCTCTCTGCCCTGCCCAACGCCCGGTCCATCACCATCGACCACCTGCTGCACCACAGCAGTGGGCTGCCCGACCACGTGCGGCAGCCCGCGTTCCAGTCGGCCTGGCCCCGGCTGATGAGCCGGGAAGATGAGGTCGCACCGGAGGAACTCATCGGCTTCGTCACCGGGCGTGCACCACTCTTCGAGGCCGGCGCGGGCTGGGCCTACAGGGACACCGGCTATATCCTGCTGGGTCTGCTGATCGAGGAGGTGACGGGGCAGCCGTTTGATGAAGAGGTTCGGAGACGTTTCCTCGAACCGGGGGAGCTGGCGGACACTTTTCCTTCCGACCGCCGTGATCTGCCCGGCCTGGCCATCGGCTACACGGCACCCGACAACCCGTTCGGCCTGCCGAAGCGGACGGCTGATGCCGAGGGCGTGCTTCTCTGGAATCCGGCCGTGGAAGGGGCCGGGGGCGGGTTCGCTTCCACGTCTCGTGATCTGGCACGCTGGGGGCATCTGCTGTTCGGCGGCGAGGCGATGGCGGTGCCGTATCTCGAACGGCTGCTGGACGGCATAGCGGTGGACGCGGATACGCCGGACGTGCGGTATGGTGCTGGCGTGGCGATCCATGCGGACACGCCCCACGGACCGGTCTACGGCCATGGTGGCTGGATTCCCGGCTATGTATCGAGCCTGCGGCACTATGCCGACCACGGTGTGACGGTCGCTTTCCAGGTGAATACCGATGTCGGGTTTGTCGAGGACGACAGCGAACTTGCCTCGACGCTGGAGGCGGCGCTGGTGGATGTTGTCATCGACAGGCGCTGACAACCAACAGGAATATCTACACCGCTTGTTCCTTCCCCGGTATCATGAGCGGCAACACAGTCCCCTGACACGGAGCCGCCAATGATCCGCCTGGCCATCCTCGACTGCGACATCCTCTATCCCGAGCTGCAACCGCAATGGCTCAGCTACGGCGAGATGTTCCGCCGCCTGCTGCGCGAAGCGGGCGTGGACTGGGACATGCGCCTCTACACCGTCATCAATGGCGAATACCCGGCCAGCCCGGATGAGGCTGATGCCTTTCTGATCACCGGCAGCAAATACGATGCGTTCTCCGATGAAGGCTGGGTCCGCCAGCTCCGCGACTACACCAGGACGCTGTACGCACAGGGCCGGCCGCTGGTCGGGATCTGTTTCGGCCATCAGCTGCTGGCCCACGCCCTGGGCGGCGAAACCGCGCGCAGCGATAAAGGCTGGGGACTCGGCGTGATGCGCTACGAGCTGCAGGAGCGACCCGGGTTCATCGATGACGGTGATTCGGTGGATCTTGTTGCCAGTCACCGCGACCAGGTCCGGCATCTTCCTCCCGACGCGCGGCTCCTGCTCGGCAATGCGTTCTGCCCGCTGGCCGGTTTTCATGTGCCGGGCCGCCTGCTCGCCCTGCAGGGACACCCGGAGTTCACCAAGCGCTATGCGCAGGATCTGCTCGACTACCGGGAAGACCGCCTGCCAGCCGATACGGTGGCCGATGCCCGGCACACCCTGGCGACCGAAGAGCCGGAAGGCCTCCGCGTGGGCGGGTGGATCCGCCGTTTTGTGGACTCGGCTGTGCATGGAGATCGTTGAACGGTGGGTCGTCAATGAAGGGTCGCTGATGTGAATGATCTATTGCAGAAACTGGGCCTTGTCCCTTTCTTTACCCGGCAACTGGCCGATGTCGCCCTGCTGGAGCACCACCAAAGCCCTAACCAAAAAAGGAGCCGACATTTACGAATTAAATACCGTCCGAAAGCATCTCTCGTCCATTAAAGGAGGTCAGATGGCAAAAATG
>JBNJGU010000168.1:0-6493 GCA_051747985.1 Pseudomonadota bacterium
ATCGTGCTGCACGGCTTCCGGGCTCACATGCACTATCGTGGCAAGTCCATGAGTGCACGTGTGATCTATCCTGACAACACGCAGGAAGAGATCATCAACGTGCCGAACTACAACTTCGCATGGCAGCCGACTTATCGCACTGATGAGCCGATGACCCTGCCGGCAGGTTCTCGTGTAGTGGTCGAAGGTGCCTTCGACAACTCCGAGTACAACCTGGGTGTTCCCGATCCGACAGTGACTGCCATGGGCGGCCTGCAGAGCTGGGAAGAAATGTTCATCGGTTACTTCTCCTATCACGACGCTCCCAGCGAGTGATCAGGCAGTTGATGACTGATTGAGCAGCAATAGACAGAAAGGGCTGCTTCCCGAGTGAAGCAGCCCTTTTTGTTTGTCTGCCGAAAACTAGAACAGGCGGTCATTTTCCTGTCTGCCCGAAGCGGGAAAATTTCAACAAATCGTAACCGGGCTTGAATTGCTCGTGCCGATTGGCCTAAATTTGCGCTATATTAAACAGCAAAAGAATTTCCTATAAGATAATCCGTCCTGAAAGTGCTCTACCATTACAACAAATACAAAAGCATTGCTTCAGGTGATTTTTGCAAGAGGGTATACAACATGAAGAAGTACTACTGGATGACCATGCTGTTGATGGTCGCAATGCTGGGTGGGAATGCCCAGGCTCAGGAACGGGTCGGTGATTTCACGCTGATCGATCACAAGGGCGATCCGCACTACCTGTCGCGTTACGGCTGGGCCGATGCCCTGGTCATCATTTCCCACGCCACGGGATGTCAGACCAACCAGGAAAATGTCGCCCGTTACAAGACGGTTCGCACGAACTTCGATCATCAGAACATTGCCTTTGTGATGATCAACTCCGACCACGAAGACAACCGTGAAACCATCCGTGCCGAAGACGCGGTCTGGGAATGGGAGTTCCCCATCATGATCGATCGCACTCAGCTGGTTGCCGAGGATCTGGGCATTGAGCAGGCCGGTCAGGTCGTGGTGGTGGAACCGAGTCGCGGCAACATCCTGTACCGTGGCCCGATGGACATCGATGCCGAGTTCGAGGGCGGTATGCAGATGGGCGAGGGTGAGGGTGTGTTCACTCTGCTCGAGGATCTGATTGCCGGCGAGATCGATCCCCGCAACGCCGAGCCGGTGATCGTGGATATGGAGCCTGCTGAAGGTTGTGCTCTGGAGTTCCCGGCGCGTGACCGTCACATGGCCGATGTGCCGGACTATGAAACCGAAGTCGCACCGATCCTGATCGAGCGCTGCGTCGGTTGTCACGTGGAAGGCGGTATCGGACCGTTCGCGATGAACAGCCACCAGATGGTGCAGGGCTGGAGCCCGATGATCCGTGAAGTGATCATGACCCAGCGTATGCCTCCCATGCAGGTGGATCCGGACGTCCACAACAACAGCTGGTACAACTCCGGTAACATGCCGACCGAGGAGAAGCAGACGCTGATCCACTGGATCGAAGCAGGTGCACCGCGCGAGTGATGACCGGCTAGACATCAAGATGATGTGAACAAGGGGTTGTTCCTGATGGAGCAGCCCCTTTCTCGTTACAGGCAGGAGTGCAATGTGAGCAGTAAGACAGATGTGTTATTCCGGCAGTTCCAGCATGACAAGCTGCCACTGAAGAACCGGATCGTGATGGCGCCGATGACGCGACAGTTTTCGCCCGGTGGCGTTCCCGGTGACGATGTGGCCGCCTATTACCGGCGTCGCGCGGCGGGTGGTACGGGATTGCTGATTACCGAGGGTACTACCGTGAATCATCGCGCGGCCTCATCACATACCGCGATTCCGAACTTCCATGATCCGGCCGCGCTGCACGGCTGGTCGCGGGTGGTGCGCGCGGTCCATGAAGCAGGCGCCAGGATCGCTCCCCAACTCTGGCATGTCGGGCCGATCCGCAAACCAGGCGAGGGCCCCCATCCCGATCACCCTTCCGCCACGCCATCGGGACTGCTCAGGCCCGGTCAGAAGATCGGCGAGCCGTTGTCCACCGATGAAGTCGAATCGATCATCCAGGCGTTCGTGGATGCCGCGGTCAATGCAAAAAGGCTGGGCTTTGATGCCGTGGAGCTGCATGGGGCGCATGGCTACCTGCTGGATGCCTTCTTCTGGGAGGGCACCAACCAGCGCACCGACCGCTTTGGCGGTGATCGTACCCGCCGCAGTCGCATGGCAGCCGATATTGTCAGGGGTATCCGCGCGGAGGTCGGCAGTGACTTTCCGGTCATATTGCGATTTTCCCAGTGGAAACAGCAGGATTTCACGGCGCGTCTCGCGAGCACGCCCGGGGAACTGGAGGAAGTGCTGTCGCCACTGGTTGATGCGGGTGTGGATATTTTCCACTGCAGCACGCGGCGTTTCTTTCAGCCGGAATTCGCGGACTCCGATCTGAATCTGGCGGGCTGGACAAAGAAGATCACGGGTCGGCCAACGGTGACGGTGGGCAGTGTCGGACTGGATGAAGAATTCATCAGTACCTACCGGGGCGGCAAGGCGGTCAGCGCGGAACTGGATGAGCTGTTGCGAAGGCTGGAAGGGGACGAGTTCGATCTGGTCGCCGTGGGTCGGGCGTTGCTGGCCAACCCGGACTGGGCGGCCCGCGTTCGGGCCGGAGAGACGAAGGGGCTGCGTACCTTCTCGAAGGAAATGCTGGGCTCTCTGTATTGAGGGTCCCCATGGAGCCGGGATTGGCGGGTGCAGATTCTGTCGTGAACAGGTAGAGTAGGCAAAAACAGGGAGACCATTGCATGTTCGAGAAACTGGGCCAGCGGCTGGGCCTCAACGCCATTCCCCAGATCTTTTTCATCTCGGCGGCCATCGCGATCGCGTTCGTGGTCATCGCCATTCCTTTCCGGGAAGGCGTGGGGGCGGTGTTCGGCACGTTGAGCACATTGACATACGTCAATTTCGGCTGGTTCTACGTGGTCAGTGTCAGCGGCCTGCTCGGGTTTCTCATCTGGGTCGCCCTGAGCCGGTATGGCACCATCCGCCTCGGGCCCGATGACGCCCGGCCCGAGTACCCCACGGTCACCTGGTTTGCCATGTTGTTTGCCGCCGGCATCGGCACCATCCTGATGTTCTGGGGTGTCGCGGAGCCGCTGTCGCACTTTGCCAATCCGCCGCTGGAAGACATGGAGGCCGGCAGCATCGAGGCGGCGCAACATGCCATGAACATCGCGCTGTATCATTTCGGTTTCCATACCTGGACGATCTTCACCATGCCGGCCCTGGCCATCGGGTATTTCACCTACCGCCACGGATTGCCGATGCGGATCAGCAGCATTTTCTACACGGTGCTGGGGCGGCGCGTGTTCGGTCCCATCGGCTGGACCATCGACATCATTGCACTGCTGGGTACATTGTTCGGCGTGGCGGTGTCCGTCGGGCTGGGCACGCTGCAACTCAACAGCGGACTGAATTACGTGTTCGGCGTACCGGTGGGGCAGTTGTCCCAGGTGGTCATCGTGGTGATGATCACCCTGATCGCGACGATTTCGGTGGCGCTGGGGCTGGATCGCGGTATCAAGCGCCTGTCGGAGTTCAATATCGTCATTGCCCTGGTCGTGATGCTGTTCGTCTGGGTGGTCGGTCCCACTCTGTTCATCACCTCCGGCACGGTGCAGAACTTCGGCAACTACCTGCAGAACCTGCCCTGGATGTCCTTCTGGACCGAAGCCTACGAGGGAACCAGCTGGCAGCAGAGCTGGACGGTATTCTACTGGGCCTGGACGATTTCCTGGGCTCCCTATGTCGGTATCTTCATTGCCCGCATCTCCAAGGGGCGCACCATCCGGCAGTTTGTGGCCGGCGCGCTGGGCGCGCCATTGTTGTTCACCGTGATCTGGTTCTCTGTGTTCGGGCTGGCGGCCATGGACCTGGAACTCAACCGTGGCGTGGATCTGACCACTCAGGTCGAGGCGGATGTATCGGTGGCCCTGTTCCATTTTCTCGAGAATCTGCCATGGTCCTGGTTCACCTCGACGCTCAGTCTCATCGTCATCATCGTGTTCCTGACCACATCCGCCGATTCCGCGGCGCTGGTCATCGACCTGCTGTCGCGACGTGATGATCAGCCCAGTCAGACCTGGCAACGTATTTTCTGGACACTGATGCTGGGCCTGATCGCGGCGACGCTGATGCTGGGGGGCGGCCTGCCGGCCTTGCAGAATGTCATCACCACGCTGGGGTTCCCGTTCTGTGTGCTGCTGGTGTTCATGGCCGTGGCCATGACGCGTGCCATGCATGCGGATTATCTGGGTTATTCGCTGAGTGAACTGGCGGCCGGCAAGACGCCGCCGATGGATCCGATGGGGGCCGTGCCCGCGGAAGGCAGGCCGGGTTCCGAAGCGGAGCGTGAAGCCGGATCCTGATGCGCGTTTTCCGCAATTCAGCGTGAGCGGATCAGGAAGGTGCGATGGATGTCCGGGTGGCGGGCGAAGTCCCGGTCTATGGTCTTTTCGCTGATGTCCTCGACGGCATGCCGCTCGCCGATTCCGGCATCCATGATGAACCGACGCCGGTTGGTGGAGAATACCAACAGGCCCCCGGGCGCCAGCAGTTTCATGCATTGATCGATCAACGGCCCGTGGTCCCGCTGAATATCGAGCACGTTTTCCGTGCTTCTGGAGTTCGAGAAGGTGGGCGGGTCCAGGAAAATCAGATCGAAGTCGCGTCGTCCGGACCGGGCCGCCCGTTCCAGGTATTCGATGCAGTCGGCACGAAGCAGGCGGTGCGCGGACTCGTCCAGGCCGTTGAGGCGGAAATTGACTTCCGCCCAGTCCAGATAGGTCCGTGACAGGTCCACGCTGAGCGAGGACCGGGCGCCGCCCAGCGCTGCATGAACCGTGGCCGTTCCCGTATAACAGAACAGATTGAGGAAACGCTGGCCGGAGGCCTGCTCGCGGATCAGGCGGCGCACCGGCCGGTGATCGAGAAACAGCCCGGTATCCAGGTAACGGTGCAGGTTCACATGAAAGCGTGCCGGGCCCTCCGTCACCGTGAAACCACGCTGGCGTTCATCACTGGCGGTGTACTGCGCGCGGCCCTTCTGCTTTTCGCGGACTTTCAGGCTGATCTGCTCCGGTGCCAGCTCCAGCACGGACATCACCGCCTGCAGGGCCTGTTGTCGGCGCTGGGTGGCAGCCTGTTCATCCACCGAGGCGGGAGCGCGATATTCCTGCATGTGCACCAGGCCGTCGTAGAGATCGATGGCGAAGGCGTACTCGGGCATGTCCGCGTCATAGAGCCGGTAACATTCATGGCCTTCCCTGCGGGCCCACTTGCCGATGTTCTTCAGATTCTTGCGCAACCGGTTGGCCAGCATCCGGGCGCCCTCATCCAGCGCCTCTGGTGATCCGGGTGTGCGTTGGTAGCGGGTGTCATGGCTGATCTCGAAACACAGCAGGGATACCGGGAGGGCGCCGTTGAAAAGCTTGTACTGGCGGTGGCTGTGGACGCCCAGCAATCGACCCCATTCCGGGCGGCCGGTCAGTATGGCGGCCCGGGTGCCCTCCGGCTGGCGCTGCAGATACTCACCCAGGTGCTGGTACAGCCGCATGACTTCGGGCTCCTGTCCCAGGCGTTCGGCGTAGGGAGGATTACTCACGATCAGCGTGGGGTGGCCCGTCGAGCCCCCTTCGGCCAGGTCGCCGTGGACGAATTCGACATCATCGTAGACACCGGCACGCTCGGCATTGCGTCGTGCCTTCTGGACGGCTTCGCGGTCCGTATCGCTACCGAATGCGCTTCCCTGCCAGTCACGTCCCTTTTCGCGACGATCTTCGGCGTCCCGCAGCACCCGCCCGATGGCCTGCCGGTCGTGTCCCGGCCAGGCCGAAAACGGCTGTTGCCGCAGCAGGCCGGGCGCCACATCGCGCGCCATCAGCAGGCCTTCAATCAACAGGGTGCCGGCACCGCAGAGCGGGTCCCGCAACAGGGCCCGCGGCCGGTGCATCAGCTCGGGCCAGCCGGCACGGATCAACACGGCGGCGGCCAGGGTCTCCTTGAGCGGGGCGGCGCCCTGTTCAATCCGGTAGTGGCGTCGGTGCAGGCTGCTGCCGACCAGGTCGATGCCCAGACTGACCGTGCCCTTCCGGATCACCGCGTGGATGACCAGGTCCGGGGCCGAGCGGGATACATCAGGCCGGACCAGGCCGCGTTCACGAAACTGGTCGACGACGGCATCCTTGACCCGTCTGGCGACGAATTGTGTGTGGGTCAGCGCCTCCGTGCTGCCGGTGGCGCGCACTGACAGGGTCTGCCCGATCTCCAGGTGCGAGGTCCAGTCGACGGCCATGGCCGCGTCGTACAGGCTGTCGGCATCACTGACGGGTCGCTCATGCAGTTGCAGGATCAGGCGATTGGCGAGTCTGGAGAACACACCGACGTGATAGGCGGACGCCAGCGGGCCGCGGAAATGGACACCGGCCACGGTCTGTCGGACATCACTCGCTCCGCTGCC
>JBNJGU010000169.1:0-6481 GCA_051747985.1 Pseudomonadota bacterium
CTCATGAGAAGTATGCCACCACCACCGAACGGGTATTGAACGCAACCCGCTCCTACATTGGTACCGGGGAAATTCGCAACCAACTGGAGCAGTTTGGCTGGCAGATACTGATCAACTATGTAATCCGCAATGCCTATTGCCATTCGAAAAACATCGCGCTGTACTACACTGGCATTGCGGATGTGGCATACACACCTGTGTATGACCTGGTGACGACCCAGGCGTATCCGCGCTACGCCATCAATCCCCCGGGCTTGCCCGTGGGCGGAAGGAAGACATGGGCGCCCGGGAAAACATTGGAACGCTTTTTTAACACCCGGCTTGGCATCAAGCCCCGGCGTTATCACGAAATGACAGAGCTTCTGTGCGAATCAGCCATTGAAGTGGCCGGCCAGGTAATCGAAGCGTCAAGGAATGAACCGCGCTGGCGGGAAGTAGCCAAACAGATGGTACACGCATGGAACGAAGGTATCACTGCCCTGCGCGACCCGAAACTCACGACGCATGTCAGCAGCCTGGATACCATGATCAACGCGGCAGGATTCGCCGACCCGAAACCTGCCGAGGACAATCGCACCGTAATTGGCCGCTCCCAATTGCTGGCGCCCCGGGGCGGCAAGCGATAAAGCCTGATGGGTCATCGCGCCGCAACGCTGGACAGTGGCACTTCCAGCCGATGCTGCCGCTGGATCAGTTCAATCAGCAGACAGACACACTCTTCACCATTGCTGGCCGCCACGATGGCTTCCGTGTCGCGCGTGGCGTTGATGGGCAGCCACTTGCACTGCTCGCTGCCAGGCAGGATGGCGAGGCTGTGCTATAACCTCAGTGCCAGCAAGGGACTTGCGACTTATATCTATATGGATATATTATGAAAAACACAACTCCCATAGCACTCTATTGGGTGGGATCAGCAAGAAAAGACCTGAAACGCTTGCCTGATCCTGTTCAGGATACTTTCGGTTACGCACTCCACCTGGCGCAGTCCGGTGGGCACCATGAGCAAGCCAAAGTACTAAAAGGATTTCACGGCACCGGCGTGATGGAAGTCGTCGAGGACCATGATGGTAATGCGTACACAGCAGTTTACACAGTCAGATTTGCTGATGCCGTCTATGTACTGCATTGTTTTCAGAAGAAGTCCCCCAGCGGTATCCGGACTACTCGAAATGACACTGAACTGATTCGACAGCGATTGAAGGTCGCAGAGCAGCACTCTAAGGAACAACACCATGACCGACATCGACATTGAACGTAGCAGTGGCAGTGTATATACGGATCTGGGACACCCTCAGGATTCTGACATGCAGCTCAAGGCTTCCCTGACCAGCCGCATCAGCGACATCCTGATCGAGCGGAATCTCACGCAGATGCAAGCTGCAGACATTCTCGGCATTCCGCAGCCCAAACTATCACGTATTCTGCGCGGTCAATTCCGGGGAATCAGTGCCGGGAAGCTGTTGGTCTGTCTCAACCGGTTGGGGCAGGATGTGGATATCGTGGTACATGAAGTGGCGGACGGTGACACGGGAATCGGGCGGACTCGGGTGATGGACTGAGGGGCAACCCTTGGAATTCAGACAGGGAGCGACGCACAAGCAATGTATTACGCCAACACCGTCATGAGCAATTGAGGCTGTTCACCAGTCAGCTGGCCGTGCTGCCCTGGGACGAGGACGCGGCTCAGCACTACGGCCTCATTCGGGCCGAGCTGCGCAAGCAGGGCCTGATGATTGGCGGCAATGACCTGCTGATTGCCGCCCAGGCCCGCGCCGCTTCAGCGGTACTGGTGACCAACCACACGCGGGCATTCGGCCGCGTGCCGGATCTGACGGTGGAGGATTGGCTTGGGTGACAGGTCGGAAGTGGTGTAAATGCCCTGCGCAAGAAGATTTACGAAAAGACACCCTTAAAATCGAACTTCAGATTCATAAAGACACCCCTGAAATACACTTGAATAATGGAGTGCCTGCACATGGGGCCGATGACCTTCACGGAGTTTCTGGACGCGCTGGACGAACCCCGCCTGGCCGGCGCCGAAGGCGCGAAGTTGATTTACTGGTTATGAGGCACTACCATTAAATAGTGAATATTGGTATCTGGATACCCTGCCATGGCCAAAAACACTAGCATATCCCTCGGTGAGCATTTTGACGAATTCATCGCTGAGCAGCTCAAGAGCGGCCGCTACGGATCCACCAGCGAGGTCGTCCGAGCGGGCCTGCGAATGCTCGAGGAGACAGAAGCCAGACGCGAGCACCTGCGCAAGCTGCTGGTTGAGGGGGAGCGTAGCGGTTTCGCCGATTACAGCTATAATTCCCTTATGGATGAACTGGATAATGAAGCGCATTGATGCCCCCTTTCAAAATTACCAACAAAGCCAGGGAAGACTTGATTGGTATTGCCCGCTACACCGAAGCAACATGGGGGCGTGACCAAAGAAAGCTCTACCTCAAGAGGCTGGATTCAAGCTTCTACGCGCTGGCCGAGAATCCCGCGCTTGGCCGACAGTGCGACGATATCAGAAAGAGTTACTACAAGTACCCTGAAGGCAGCCACATCATTTTCTTCCGGCTTGGTACTGACTGCGATATCGAGGTCATTCGAGTACTACACAGGCGTATGGATGTAGCATTACACCTTTAATGCACATGGCAGCGCTCCGGGGTAGCAAGCAATGAACGGCTCCCCCGCCTCTTCCGGGATCGTGTAAGGTGCACTTACCATGGCGCATCAAATCGATCTGCCCGGAGGACACACGATGTCTGCGGACGATAAACTGAATGACAACCAGGATCTGCTGGAGCGGTTTCCCTGGGCATCCACCCCGCTGGGACCGCCGTCGCGGTGGCCCGCGGCCATGCACAATGTGCTGCGTACCGTCATGGCCTCGGAATTCCCCATCTGCACCGCCTGGGGGCCGGACGGAATCCAGATCTACAATCGCGCCTATAACGCCATCTACGGGGATAAACACCCGGCGTCGTTCGGGCAGGCGACGGAGTTGAGCTGGCCGGAGATCTGGCCGTTCCTTTCCACGGCGCTGCATCAGGTACGGGAAGGCGAGACACTCTGGTTTCGCGACACCCTGTTGCCGCTGGCCCGGGTCGGTGGCCAGCCGGAGGAATGCTACTTCGATTTCTGCTATAGCCCCATCAATGATGAACAGGGACGTAATCTGGGTGTCATGTCCGTGGCCAGCGACAAGACCCCGGTCGTGGTCGCCGAGCGCCGCCACCGTACCCAGGCCCTGGACGTCAATGACAAGGGGGTCGATCCCGAATCATTATTCCGCAGACTGCGGCAGCGCCTTGGTGACAACCCGATGGATTGTGCCACGGCGGTGCTGTTTGATGTGGATGGCTACGCCGAAAAGCCCGGCCGGGCGTTGTGGACGATACGCGCGGAGGCGCATTTCGTGCAGTGCGTGCGCTCCGCGGTGGCCAGTGCCACGGAGGCTGGCGGGGCGCGGATGATCACCCTGCCGGAGGCGTGTCACGGTGAAACGCACGCCACCGGGGGCGTGGTCGTGCCCGTGCTGTCCCGCAACATGCGAATGCTGGCGGTGTTGCTGGTGGTGCCGGCCCCGTTGGTTCCGGTCGAACGCAGTCTGCTGCGGTTCCTGCAGACCCTTTCCGGCCGTTTCCATGCACTGCTGCATGCCAGCGAAGCCCAGCAGGAAAGGATCGGACAGATACAGCAGCGCATGGAGCGGCAGGAGCAGCTGTACCGGTTTCTGTTCGACCACATTCAGGACGGCGCGTTCTACTGCGACACCAGTGGGCGACCGGACGACGACGAGATCATCATGGCCGTCAATCCGCGCGCGTGCCAGATGCTGGGATACAGGGAGGAGGAACTGGTCGGCAAAAGCCGTGAAGAGATTTTCTTTCCCGAGGACGATACGTTGAGTGGCGCTCTCGACCGCCGCCACCGGCATGGGCACGTGACCGAGGAGCTCGTGTTCCGGACCCGGTCCGGTGAGAAGTTGCTGGTGGAGATCGCCTCCAGTCTGGAGGAGCAGGAAGACGGCAAGATGCGTTCCCTCACCATCGTGCGCGACATCACCCAACGCAAGGCGCTGGAGCAGGCGCGGGCCGATCAGATGCGGCTGGAGACGATGGCGACACTGACGGGCGGGCTGGCCCATGATTTCAACAACCTGCTGACTGTCATCAACGGCAGTGTGGACTTTCTTACGGAACTGCTGCCACCGGGCAGTCATGAGGCCCGACTGGCCAGAAACGCATTGGAGGCCGGGGAACGCGCCGGGGAACTGACCAGTCAGCTACTGTCCTACGCCCGGCGGCAGACACTGGATACCTCGGCCATCGATCTGCCCGATTTCGTGCGACAGCTGGAACCGTTGATGCGCAGCACGGCCGGAGAGATCAATCACCTGCGGATCGACCTGGATCCGGACCAGCACTTTGTCCTGTCGGACCGCGCGCAGCTGACCAGCGCCATTCTCAACCTGGTGGCCAATGCACGGGATGCGATGCCGGCCGGTGGTGAGATCCGGATCGGTTCGTCGCTACAAGGCGATACGGAGGGGCGCCAGTTCCTGCGCTTGCAGGTCAGCGATTGCGGCAGCGGCATGAGCGAGGACGTGAAGAGCCACATGTTCGAGCCGTTCTTCACCACCAGGGAAACCGGCCGCGGCACCGGACTGGGCCTGCCGATGGTGCAGGGATATATGCACCAGCTTGGTGGCGACGTCGAAGTTCACACAGTGCTCGGTCAGGGTACGGAGGTGGCCCTGTTGCTGCCACTGACCGAAGCCGCTCCGGCGACGGAAGAGAGTCCTGATGTGAAGGAAACCCCGCGGCACGGCCTGCGGGTGCTGGCGGTGGAAGACAACGATCTCGTCCGGGAGCAGTGTTGTCTGGCACTGGAATCGCTGGGTCACACACCGGTGCCGGCGGAGGACGGCCCCACCGCCCTGTCGCTCCTGCTCGACGACGAAACGATTGAAGTGGTGCTGACGGATATGGTCATGCCGGGCGGCATGTCCGGTCTGGATCTGGCCAGGGAAGTCCACGGGCGCAGCCCGGGGGTCCGCGTCATCATCACGACAGGGCATGATGCGGAGGACCTGCTGAGTCGGTCGCACGAGTTTCCGGTGCTGCGCAAGCCGTATACGCGGAGGGAGTTGGAGCGGGTGTTGGGTTGACTCACACTTTGAGGCGCCGGCCGGTGACTTTGTCTGCATGTCGTGAGCGTGAGTCTGCTCGGCGCGTGCCATTTCCACGATGACCTGGCGAACTTCGGAATCGTATTGCTTGAGGAGGTCAGCCGGAGGAAGGGGTCCACTGAATGATGTTCTGGACAAGGTGAGGAAGGCCGTTGATGCGATTCTGGAGGCGTTGCAACTGTCGCGGGATGGTTGATTCAGGGTATGTGGCGGCCGTGCTTCTCGATCAATTCTTTTTGTTCTTGAAGTACGGTTAGACCCATCGGCTCTGTTCGGCGATGAGTCTCATCGGGACAGCATGGCAAAGTGGTTGGTGCTCGATTATCGTCAGGGAGGCGACTCAACCAGACAAGACATGGACGGCCTAGATAGCCATCGGCCGCACTCGCAGCTTACGTACAACCTGGATCGCCAGCAGAATGTTCCAGGTGGCCAGCCCCATCGAAACAGCAATAGCCGCGCCAGTGGCTCCGTGGCCCGGTATCAGGGTGATCGCTGTCACCACTGTCACGACCAGCGCCACAGACTGCCCCAGCAACGTATCGCGCTCATGACCGGTCATGCTCAACAACAGACCCGTGGACCCAAATCCGACATTGATCAGCTGCCCTACGGTCAGTATGGTCAGCGGCATGGCAACGATCGTTGAATAACGGGCCCCGTACACCAGTTCGACCAACGGTTCACTGAAAAACAACAGCGGTATCGCCAAAGGCAGGGCCACCAGCAAGGCCACTCTGGCGGAATACCTGGCCAGTCGCTGCAACCGCTCGCGACTCTGATCCTGGAAAGCACGCGCCACATAGGGACCGATGACCACATTGGCCACGCCAAGTGACAGTGTCACCAGCATGGCCACGTTCTGTGCCAGCTCCATCGCAGCCACCTGTTGCTCATCTCCGCGCCAGCCCAGAATCAGTATACTGACCTTGGTATTCAAGGTGGTGACAGCGGCCAATACCGTGAATGGAAACAGTGCTGACAGCCAGTCTGGCGTGCGGAACTCCGGCTCTGCTGATTTCAGCGCACGCGGCCGACTACGCCAGTACAGCGCGCTACCCACCATCAGGGCAATGGCCACAGCCATTACGCGAGTGCCCATCGCCTGTGTCGGATCGACAGTCTGCACCGACAGCAGCAAGGCCAGCAGCAGGAACTGGCTCCCGGGCATCACAATGAACTCAGGTATCCTGGACCAGACCACCAACCGGAGACCACGCAGTATACCGCTCCGCAATGCACAGCGATGCTGCGTGCTTCAGCAGCATCGCTGTGCAGGCTCAGGAC
>JBNJGU010000170.1:0-6454 GCA_051747985.1 Pseudomonadota bacterium
GGGTCAAGCTCCGCAACCTGCTCAATGGCCGGGTGCTGGAGAAGACCTTCAAGTCGGGTGACTCCATCGAGGCGGCCGATGTCATCGAGATCGAGATGTCCTATCTCTACAGCGACGGTGAGTTCTGGCACTTCATGAAGACCGATGGCAGCTTCGAGCAGATGCCAGCCGACGAGGCCGCCGTGGCCGACGCCCGCAACTGGCTCAAGGAAGAGGATGTCTACACGGTGACGCTGTGGAACGACAAGCCGATCAACGTCTCGCCGCAGAACTTCGTGGAGCTGGAAGTGACGGAAACCGATCCCGGGGTGAAGGGCGACACGGCCCAGGGCGGCAGCAAGCCCGCCACGCTGAGTTCCGGTGCCGTGGTCAAGGTGCCGCTGTTCGTCAACATCGGGGACGTACTGAAGGTCGATACCCGCACCGGTGAATACCAGAATCGCGTCCGCTGAGGTCGCGGTGACCACCGGCTGGCGACCGTCCTGTACCCTGTCCGCGTTGCAGGCGCGCGCCGGACTGCTGCGGCGGATCCGGGATTTCTTCGATCGTCATGACGTGCTGGAAGTGGACACACCGCTGCTGGCCCCCACCACCGCCACGGATCCGCATCTGCACAGCCTGTCCGTGACAGTGGACGGGCGGCAACAGTATCTGCAGACGTCTCCCGAATTCGCCATGAAGCGCCTGTTGGCCGCGGGAAGCGGGCCGATCTTCCAGCTCGGCAAGGTGTTCCGGGCCGATGAAAGCGGGCGCTGGCACAACCGCGAGTTCACCCTGCTGGAGTGGTATCGGCCCGGTTTCGATGAACACGCGCTGATGGCCGAAATCGAGGCCCTGGTGCGGGAGTCGATCGGGCAGGGTGAGCGGCTCGGACCGGCCCGGCATGTCCGCTACCGGGATCTGTTCCGCGATGAACTGGGCGTGGACCCGATGGAGGCCAGTGTCGATGAACTGGCCTCGCTGGCATCACGACGGATCGATGTCGGTGATCTGCGGCAGGATCGCGACGGCTGGCTGCAGCTGTTGTTCTCCCACTGTATCGAGCCTTCCCTGCGCGGACTGGTGTTCGTGGAGCAGTTCCCGGCCAGTCAGGCGGCGCTGGCGCAGCTGGTGGAGGATGCGGACGGGGATGCCGTGGCCCGGCGCTTCGAGCTGTACGTGGATGGCGTGGAACTGGCCAACGGGTACTATGAACTCAGTGATGGCGATGAACAGCGCCGGCGCTTCGAGCAGGATAACCGGCAGCGTCGTGCTGTCGGCCTGCCCGAAATGCCCGTCGACGAGGCGTTGCTGGCGGCGCTGCACAGCGGCCTGCCGGCCTGCGCGGGCGTGGCGCTGGGCGTCGACCGGTTGCTGATGCTGCAACTGGGCGCCGGTCATATTCACGAGGTCCTGCCGTTCCCGGCCGGCGATGCATGAAGGGATATTTCATGGTAATGTTGATGTAATGAGCGATTCCCCCGGAAACAACAGCAGTGGGCACGATCTGCGCACCATCCGTCTGGCCAAGCAGCAGTTGATCATCTGTTTCCTGACCTTCCCGGTCTACGTCTGGGGTGTCATGGAGTTGCTCAATGCCGGCCAGGACATCACGCTGTTCATGTTGTTCTACATGGCCATCTATGCCGGATTCGGCATCAATGCCTCGGTCAAGCGCTGCCCGCGTTGTCACCGCCAGTTTTTCGTGGCGAAGTACTTCCTCAATATCTTCGGGACGCGGTGCAAGCACTGCGGGTTGTCCTACCACGGCGAGTGAGAGCCTGCCGGGTGGCACAACCACCAGCCAGCTTCTATACTCACAGCAGATTCAAGAGTTCACAAGGCAAAGGATTGCTGTGAATGGCCGGATATACTGTGCGACAGGGCGCCTTGTCGCGCCTGTGGTATCGATCCATGGCGTGCCTGGCGTCCGTGGCCGAGCGGGGCTCGCGTTGGATGCTTCCGGTATGCCGCGTTGATGCCGCCGGCCGTGAGCGTACCGGATTGCTCTGCCTGCTGGTCCGGCCGGCGGTCCGGCTGCGCTGGCTGTCCGAGCCGGCCGCGCATCGTACCGACTTTCTCGACACTCTGTCTTTATGGATCGATGAGCCCCGGTCTCGCTGCCGCTCCCTGCTGTTCCGGAACCACGAGTATTTTCTGCTGCTGGAAAACCGTCGTAATTCCCGACTGGGAGCCAGGGAGCTGGACTGGCGCCTGCGCAGGATGGACTGGCCCGGCAGTGCCGCATGGCGACGGTCGATCATGGCGGACCGGCGCTCGAGGATCATGGCGGTAACCCACTACGGTGATTATGTGCTCGGACTGACGCGACTGGCCTGTGCGGAGCCACCCTGGCGTCGCCGCATCCTGCTGCGGCTGGGACAGGGTAGCGACAACGCCAGAGCCAATCTGAGGGAAGCGTACCGCCAGCTCGGACTGGTCCCGCCGGAAATCCGTTCGGTGGAGACGGTGGATGCAGTGGAGCTGCGTCAGCATCTGCGCCGGGGGCATTGCACCCTGACGACCTTCTGTGATCTACCGCCCCGTTTCGGTGTGCCCGTCCGTGTTCCTTTTCTGGGCGCCACCGCGCGGTTCTGCAGTGGTCCCGCCCAACTGGCGGTATCCGCCGGCGTGCCGGTCATTCCGGTATCGGTGAGACCGGGCCATGAGTCTGACACCATGCTGCTGGGCGCGGCCATTGATCCGGCCCGCTGGCAGGGACTGGCCTATGATGAAGCGGTCCGGGCGATCACGACCGAGCTGGCGGCGCATCTGGAGCACAGACTGCGCGAGGCGCCGCAGTACTGGCGGTATCTGGGCATGCTGCCGGGCTATTTCCAGGAACCGGACTGAAGGGAAGCGCATGACAATGACACCAGACCAGGGAGGGGTACCATGGGTGTGGAAGTGTTTGCGATCGACGAAAAAGTGGTTGAGCAGGTCCTGCGGGTGCTCGGGGAATGTTGTGACGGAGCCCTGACCGGCAATCTGTCGCTGGATACGCCCCTGAGGTCACTGCGGATGGATTCGCTGAAAATGGTGCAGGTGGTGTATGAGCTGGAGGTGGCCCTGGATGTCGAGCTGGAGGAGCATCGCCTGTTCCAGCTGGAGTCAGTGGGTGACCTGGCCGTGCTGGTGGAAGAAGCCCGCAGGAGTGTGGAGGAATGACCGGGTCGGAGCCGGGCGAAAGACCCACCCTGTTCCGTCCCCGGGTGCTGCGGCAGCGGCTTCCGAAACGATTCGGCCCGGTGGCATCAGGGGTATCGCCATCCCTGCAGTTGTATGTCGTGCTCGGCGTGTTGTTCCTGGCGCTGGTGTTGCTGTACCTGTCCGTGGCCCGTTTCAAGACCACGGTCAGTGCCAGCGGCGTGCTGGTGCCGGGTGACGGGGCCGTCCGGGCGGGTCCTTCCTGGCAGGGCGTCTACCAGACCGTGCTGGTGGAGGAGGGGCAGTCCGTGAAGGCTGGCGACCTGCTGGCACTGGTCTCGACCCGGCGGCACGACCGTGACGGCAGGGCCAGGAATGAATCCGAGCAACAGCACAGGCAGGCACGGATCGGGCAGCTTCGCAGGGAGCTGCGGCTTGCCGATGAGTCGGAGGCGCTGCAGGTCCGTCAGATCGAGCAGCATCGTCGGGGACTGTACGAATCCCTGGAACTGCTGCGTGCGGAGAAGCAATTGCTGCGACAGCGGGTGTCGGCCAGCGGCGTTTCCCTGCGGGCGCATGAGACGCTGAAAGAGCGCGGTCTGCTGTCGGATGTCGCGTTCCATCGACAGGAGGTGGAACACCTGGCATTGCGGCAGCAGATACAGCAGCTTTCTGCCCGTATGGCCGAGATCAGCCGGGAACTGGAAGCGGCCTCCGGTGAAGTGGACCAGGTTCGTCTGCAGCAGGAGCTCCGCCGGCACGAGTTGCAGGGCCAGATCGGGCAACTTCAGCATGAGGCCAGTCTCCTGAGTAGTGATGCCCTGTTGGCCGTCCTGGCGAAGACGGATGGTACGGCGGGTCCGGTCTCGGCTTCCGCCGGGGATGTGGCCACGCCGGGCAGCACTCTGACGACGCTGGTAGCGCCAGATGTCCCATTAAAGGCACGGGTCTACCTTCCGGGCTCGGCCATGGGACTGATCCGGGCGGGTCAATCCGTGCAACTGACCTATGATGCCTATCCGTACCAGAGTTACGGCAATCATACTGGCGAAGTGGCCCGCGTAAGCGCCACCACCATCGATCCCCGGGAGCAACGGGTGCTGCTACCCGAGGTTCGCGAACCCGTGTACCAGGCCACCGTCACGTTGCCACGGCAGAACGTGGTGGCGGATGGACGGTCGTACCCGTTGCGCAGCGGCATGCGACTGCGGGCGGAAGTGGTGACGGCGGAAAGAACCCTGTTGGCACACATGTTCGACCCGCTGTTGAAGCTGCTGCGCAAACAGGAGTTGCCATGAAAAGGATGTTCTCGAATGGGACGTTGCACAGCGTGCCACTGGTATTGCAGGCGGAGTCGGCCGAGTGCGGTCTGGCCTGCATGGCCATGGTGGCCGGCTATTTCGGTCATCATGTCGACCTGGGTCAGTTACGACAGCGTTTCACGACGGCCGGCAGCGGGGCGGCGGTGGATCAGCTCATCCGGGTGGCCAGAGGCATGGCGCTGACTCCCAGGGCGTTGAAGCTGGAACCGGAGGAACTGGATGCACTGGAACTGCCGGCCGTGCTGCACTGGAACATGGATCATTTCGTGGTGCTGCGCTCCGTCGGTCGACGCCATATTGTCATTCATGATCCGGCCACGGGCCGCCGTCGCTATGAGAAGGACGAGGTCGGCAGGCATTTCACCGGTATCGCGCTCGAGTTGACACCCTCGCGCGAGTTCAGGGCGCGTGACGAGCGGCTTCGGCACCGGCTGACGGACCTGTTCGCCTTCACGCCGAGGGTGGTCGGCAGCATGATCCAGGTGTTTGTGCTGTCTTTGCTGCTGCAACTGCAGACCCTGCTGACACCGTTCTATGTGCAGCTCACCATCGATCAGGGACTGGCGCGCAGGGACACGGACCTGGTGCTGGTGGTGGCGCTGGCATTCCTGATGATCGTGGTGGCGAAGACCGCGTTGACCTGGCTGCGCGGCATGGTACTGATCCATTTCTCCAACCATATCGGTTTCCAGATGGTGAACAATGTGTTCCACCACATGATCCGATTGCCGCTGGAGTATTTCCAGCGCCGCCATATGGGCGATATCGTCTCGCGCTTCGGTTCCCTGCAGTCGATCCGGCAGATGGTCAGTCAGGAGATGATCGGTGTGGTGGTGGACGGGCTGTTCTCCGCGGTTACCCTGATATTGCTGTTTCTGTACAGTCCCGTGCTGGCCGCGTTGGTGCTGACATTCATGCTGGCCTATCTGGTCGTGCGCGCCGCCACGCTGCCCGCCGAACACCGACGGCGTCAGGAGCAGATTGCCGCCGAGGCCAGCCAGCAGTCGGTATTCATGGAGAATGTGCGCGCCATTCCGGTCACGCGTCTGTATGGCATGGAGAATCATCGTACCGCGCTGTGGCAGAGCAACTACGCCGAGCTGATCAACAAGGGAATACAGCTGGGGCGGTTGCAGCTCAACATCAATACCTTCCAGACCCTGGTGTTCGGACTGGATCATGTGGCCACGATCTATTTTGGCACCCGGTTCGTCTACGCCGGCGATCTCAGTATCGGTCAGTTGATGGCCTTCATTTTCCTCAAGCAGCACTTCATCAATTCAGTAACGGAAATGATTCCGCGACTGGTCGAGATCCGGATGCTGCGGTTGCAGCTGGAGCGGGTCTCCGACATCACCACCGGGACGCCGGTACTGGAGTCACTGAGCGATCCGGTATTGCCGCCGCCGGTGCGGGGAGAGATCCGCGCCGAGCGTCTGACCTGCCACTACGGTGGCGATTCCCCTCCCGTGCTGGAGGCACTGGATCTGGAGATCCGGGCCGGTGAGTGTGTCGCGCTGACCGGACCGTCAGGGTGTGGCAAGAGTACGTTGCTGAAGGCCCTGTGCGGTCTGATGCCGGTGCAGTCGGGGGCGGTACGCGTTGATGGCCAGGCGCTGGAAGAAATCGGCGTGAGGCGCTATCGCCAGCGCATCGCGGCCGTGCTGCACGAGGATACCCTGCTATCGGGATCCCTGCGGGACAATATTGTCCTGGACCGGTATCCGGAGCCGGATGACAGTGACGTCTGGCGCTGTTGTGAATGTGTCGGTATCGACGGAGAAATCCGCCATCTGGTCATGGGATTGAGTACGCGGGTCGGTGACATGGGGGCAACGCTGTCGGCGGGGCAGATCCAACGCGTACTGCTGGCGCGTGCCCTGTACCGGCGGCCGACCATCCTGCTGCTGGACGAGGCTTTTGCCAATCTGGGCAGCGAGCAGGCCATCAGCATCCTGCACCGGCTGCGAAAATCCGTGAGTACCATTGTGCTGGTCACGCACAAC
>JBNJGU010000171.1:0-6450 GCA_051747985.1 Pseudomonadota bacterium
GTCCTTGATCTCACTGCGCGAGAAAAAGGAGGTGCCGCCAGTGATCTGGTACGGGATCTGGTGCGCCTGCAGTTTGATTTCCAGCAGGCGGGCCTGGTGATTGCCGCGATACAGCACCGCGATGTCGCCAAAACGCAGCTTCTGGTGCACGCAGACGCTGAGGATCTCGTTGGCAATGCGCTCGGTCTCGGCCTCCTGGTCGTTCATGGCCAGCACGCGGATGCGGTCACCGAAACCGAGCTCACTCCACAACTGCTTTTCGTACACATGCGAGTTGTTGGCGATCAGGGTGTTGGCGGCGCTGAGGATGGTGTTGGTGGAGCGGTAGTTCTGCTCCAGCTTGATGATCTTCAGGTCCGGGTAATCGGTCTGCAGCTGGATCATGTTCTCCGGCCGCGCGCCGCGCCAGGAATAGATGGACTGGTCATCGTCGCCGACCACGGTCAGGCCGCCGCGCACGCCGACCAGCAGTTTCACCAGCAGGTACTGGCTGGTGTTGGTGTCCTGGTACTCGTCCACCAGCAGATAGTTGATGCGCTCCTGCCACTTCGACAGTGCCTCGGGGTCGCGCTGGAACAGGGCGGTGGGCAGCAGGATCAGGTCGTCGAAATCGACGGCGTTGAAGGTGCGCAGGTGATGCTGGTAGCTTTCGTAGACACGGGCCGCCAGCACATCCTCGGGTGTCTCTGCCATCCCGGCGGCATCATCCGGCAGCAGCAGCTGGTTCTTCCAGTTCGAGATCCGCCCCTGCAGGGCCTTGAGCTGGTCATCGGCCAGTTCGGTGTCCTTGAGGGTCAGGCTTTTCAGCAAGGCAAAACTGTCCTGGGCGTCGAATATCGAAAAACCGCTTTTGAGGCCAAACCGCTTCACGTCGCGGCGGATGATGTTCAGCCCGAGCTGGTGGAAGGTGCTGATCGTGAGGCCGCGCGCACTGACCGGCCGACCGTCCGAGCGCCCGACCCTGAGCAGCGACGTGACCCGTTCCTTCATCTCGCGGGCGGCCTTGTTGGTGAACGTGACCGCCGCGATCCGGTTGGCCGGATAGCCGCATTCGCCAATCAGATAACTGATCTTGCGGGTGATCACACTGGTCTTGCCGCTGCCCGCGCCAGCCAGTACCAGCAGGGGCGTGTCGATATAACGGACGGCTTCGCGTTGACGATTGTTGAGCCTGTTCACAGTTCTGCCAATTGTTCGTGATGTAATGCGATGGATGCCCCGCGGGCCGGGGTGGAAACTGGCCTTGTGACAGGCCGGGCTATATCATACAGCAACTTTGAAGTTTTCCGTCGGTCGGCCGATACGATGACAGCAACACTAGTGGGCCACCAGGGTACCGACGCCATCAGTAGTAACACGGAACCGGAGACGCGCGTGCGCGCATTGCTTATTTCGCAACGGGAATCGGATCGCCAGCTGATTCTGGAGATGCTGGAATCCATTACCGGTACCCGGGAGGAACTCACCGTCTGTCCGGCCGATCCCGAGACGCTGTCGCGGATCGAGGTTTCCTCGCACACCGTAATACTCTGGGGCGAGGTGTCCGACCGCGCGCGCGCCATGCGTCTGTTGGGTGAGCTGAACCGTTTCCCGTCAGTGCCGCCGATCATCGTGATCAGTGACGAGATGGCCAAAGGAACACGGCGCGACGTGCAGCCACGTGCCGACATTGTACCGCGCACGGGCCTGACATCCGAGCAGCTGCACGATGCCATCCGTGCGGTGGATGTGGCGGTGGGTGTCGGTCAATCGGACTCCGAAGAGATGACACCCGATCCCCTGACCGGTCTGAGCAATCGCCAGACGTTCCGGGAGCAGCTCAGCGCGGTGTTGCAGCACAGCGGGCGACCGGGCTCGGTCGGCATGATGCTGATCGATGTCGACCAGTTCAAGAAGGTCAATGCTTCATACGGCCAGGGCGCCGGGGATTCGCTGATCCAGCTGATTTCCGAACGTATCCGCAATTGCCTGTCGCCCAACCAGCGCCTGGCCCGCATCGGTGGCAACGAGTTTGCTGTCATCTGCCAGCATGCCGTGGGTTCCGTGGAGCAGGAAGTGCGGCATCGGGTCAACCGCATCATCGAGCGCATGGCCCGGCCGTTTCCGGTTGGACAACACGCGGTGCGCATGCATGTCAGCATCGGCGTGGTCATCAACAATGATTCGGTCACCGTTGATGAGCTGCTGTCCCATGCGGACATGGCCATGCGCATCGCCAAGCAGGAGAAGGGCAGCAACTGCCAGTTCTACACCACGGACATGACCGATGCGGCGCAGCAGGTATTGAAGCTGGAGGCCGAGATCCGTCGCGGTCTGCGCAAGGACGAGTTCGAGCTGTTCTTCCAGCCCCGTATCGATATTTCCGGCGGTCGTGTGGTGGGTGCCGAGGCGCTGATCCGCTGGCGGCATCCGACCCGGGGACTGCTGTCTCCGGGCGAGTTCATTGCCGTGGCCGAGGACAGTGGCCTGATCGTGCCGTTGGGGTACTGGATCATCCACAGTGCCTGTCGGCAGCTGAACGAGCTGGCGGAGCGCGGCTTTCCCGAGGTGCAGATCGCCATCAATGTCGCCTTCAAACAATTCCAGGACCGCAAGTTCGTGCAGACGGTGGCCAACATCCTGGAGAAACACAATATCGCCCCGGGACGGCTGGAGTTCGAACTGACCGAGACCACGATGATGGTGGAGGGGCAGTCGGTCGACACCAGTCTGCGCAAGCTCAGCAACCTGGGTGTGCACATTTCGCTGGATGACTTCGGTACCGGGTATTCCTCTTTTGCCCACATCCAGCGCCTGCCGATTTCCGCCCTGAAGGTGGATCGCACCTTCGTCAGCAGTGCCACCGAGAACGAGGACGATGCCACCATCGTCAAGGCCATCATCAGTCTTGCCCACAGCCTGAACATGCATGTGATCGCCGAAGGGGCGGAGACGCCGGAGCAGGTCGACTTCCTGGGGCGGAACCGCTGTGACCAGATCCAGGGGTATTATTTCAGTCGGCCGGTATCGTTCCCGGAGCTGCTGGACGTGCTGCTGGAGGCCGATTTCGTCTCCGACCGCATGGAGGCGGTGGCCGCGGTTGGCGCAAACTGAGATTTGCGTCTATAACGGGAGTGAACACCTCTCGTAGACAGACAGGGAAGTCATGTCGCTGGCCATTGTCCATACCCGCGCCAATCTTGGTGTCGATGCGCCCGCCGTCACGGTGGAGGCCCATCTGTCCAACGGTCTGCCCGGCATGGCCATCGTGGGTCTGCCCGCAACGGCAGTCCGTGAAAGCCGGGAGCGGGTGCGCTGCGCCATTCTCAATGCCGGCATGACCTTTCCGGCCCGGCGCATGACCATCAACCTGGCTCCGGCCGACCTGCCCAAGAGTGGTGGTCGTTATGACCTGGCCATCGCGGTCGGTATCCTGGCGGCGTCCGGCCAGTTGCCGGTCGAGGCGCTGGCGCACTGCGAGATGCTGGGCGAACTGGCCCTGACCGGCGAGCTGCGGGCGGTGGACGGGATCCTGCCGGCCGCGCTGGCGGCCCGCGATGCCCGACGTCGTCTGATTCTGCCGGCGGCCGGTCACGACGAGGCCTGTCTGGTGCGCGATCTGGAGGCGCGCAGTGCGCCGGACCTGCGCACGGTCTGTGACGGGCTGCTGGTGGGTGCGCAGCCGGCGCGCTGGCGGGTCTGTCGGTTCCGGGAGCCGGACACGCCGGAGCGCGCGGTGACCGTATCCCTGGCTGATGTGCGTGGTCAGCCGCTGGCCCGGCGGGCCCTGGTGATAGCGGCGGCGGGCGCGCATGACCTGCTGCTCACCGGTCCGCCCGGCACGGGCAAGACCATGCTGGCCAATGCCCTGCACGGGCTACTGCCTCCGCTGCCGGAAGCCCACGCCGTGGAGGTGGCGGCCATCCGCTCCGTGGCCGGTCGTCGTCACGGTTTTGACGGGCACGGATCACCGGAGCATTGGCTGCTGCCACCGTGGCGTGCTCCGCATCACAATGCCACCGCGGTCGCACTGACCGGCGGTGGTCAGGGGCTGGTGCCGGGCGAAGTGACGCTGGCGCATCGTGGTCTGCTGTTCCTGGATGAACTGCCGGAATTCGACCGTCGGGTTCTCGAAAGTCTGCGCGAGCCTATGGAGGCCGGGGAGATCACGGTGAGCCGGGCCCGGCACCGGGTGCGCTTTCCGGCCCGGTTTCAGCTGGTGGCGGCCATGAACCCCTGTCCCTGCGGTCATGACGGCGATCCTTCGGGGTTGTGTCAGTGCCGGCCCGAGCGCATTTCCCGGTATCTGGACCGGCTATCCGGACCATTACTGGACCGTCTGGACATGGCCGTGGATGTACCCCGTCCCGAATCATTGCCGTTATCCGACGAGGCCGACCCCATGCCGTCCGGCGAGGATCCGCTGGCGGTGATCGCTGCCTGCCGGCGGAGGCAGTGGCGGCGCAATGGTTGCCTGCTGAACGGGGAACTGGATGGTGCGTTGCTGCAGCGGGTCTGCCGTACGGACAGTGGCGCTCACCGATTGCTGGAGGAGCTGATGAGCACGCAGTCCCTGTCCGGGCGGGGTGTTCACCGCCTGTTGCGCACGGCCCGCACCATCGCCGATCTGGCGCATCAACGCCTCATCAGCGAGCCCCATCTGGCGGAGGCGGTGGCATGTCGGAATCTGGCGCGCTTTCCGCTGGCGGGTGGGCGGCAGCCTCCAGTCGCGCGATGACCGTTTCCAGTTCCCGGATGCGTTCCTCGGCCTGCTCCAGTGAACGCTGTTGACGGTCGAACTCTTCCCGGGTCGGCAGATCCATGCGTTCGAGTACGCGCTGGATCGCCTGGCTGATCTGACGTCGTGCATCCTCGCCCAGTGCACCAGCACGGGGCAGGACCCGACCCAGTTGCTCGTTGATCTCTTCAAACAGGTTACGTTTCATGCGTTCTCCTCGGGGCACCAGCGTGGAGCGGACCGACATTGTCGCACAATTACGGTGCCGGTCCGTGGCCTTCGTGGTGCATATCTGCACCATAGTGGTGCGTAATGCTGTCTGTATCCTGCCGGACATTCGCTCCGGCATTCCGTCGATTCCTCAAGGTGATGATATTACGCGTTATTTTCCATATGGCATAGCCCATGCATAGGGGCTTGGGCGTAACGGTGTTGCAGCTTGACCATGCCGGCAACCGGCAGGAAACCAAAATCGAAAGGAGCAGACGTATGAAACTGGTAACGGCGATTATCAAGCCCTTCAAGCTCGATGACGCGCGTGAAGCGCTGTCCGAGATTGGCGTGCAGGGCATCACGGTCACCGAAGTGAAAGGCTTCGGTCGGCAGAAGGGGCACACGGAATTGTACCGTGGTGCGGAATATGTGGTGGATTTTCTGCCCAAGGTGAAGATCGAGGTGGCGATCGGCGACGAGCTGCTCGATCAGACGCTGGAGGCGATCACCAAAGCGGCCAATACTGGCAAGATCGGCGACGGCAAGATTTTTGTGTCAGACCTGGCGCAGGTGATCCGTATCCGTACAGGCGAAACCGGCGAAGCGGCGGTATAACCCCCGTCACGACCATTCAGGAGCTATCAACAGGAGAAAGTCGATCCGGCGAGTGAATGACGCCTGGTCCGGCTTCGGAGGAATGAACGGTGGAAAACCAGATTTTTGAACTGCAGTATGCAATTGATACTTTTTACTTCCTGGTGTGCGGGGCACTGGTCATGTGGATGGCCGCGGGCTTCTCCATGCTCGAGGCCGGCCTGGTACGTGCCAAGAACACCACGGAGATCCTGACCAAGAACGTGGCACTGTTTGCGGTGTCCTGTACCATGTACCTGGTCTGCGGTTACGCGATCATGTACGGCGGTGGCATCTTCCTCAGCGGTATCGCGGGTGGTGATGACCTGGTGAGCTCGGCGCTGGCCGCTTCGGCCGATGAAGGCTTCAACGGCGGCTCCGTGTATTCGGACGCCTCTGACTTCTTCTTCCAGGTGGTGTTCGTGGCCACGGCCATGTCCATCGTCTCCGGTGCCGTGGCCGAGCGTATGAAGCTTTGGGCCTTCCTGGCCTTCGCAGTGGTCATGACCGGTTTCATCTATCCGCTGGAAGGCAGCTGGACCTGGAACGGTGCCGACGTGTTCGGCCTGTACAACCTGGGCGACCTGGGCTTCTCTGACTTTGCCGGTTCCGGCATCGTCCACATGGCTGGCGCCGCGGCTGCCCTGGCGGGTGTGTTGCTGCTCGGTCCCCGTAAGGGCAAATACGCCAAGGACGGCAGTGTCCGGGCGATTCCGGGTGCCAACCTGCCGCTGGCCACGCTGGGCATGTTCATCCTGTGGATGGGCTGGTTCGGGTTCAATGGCGGTTCCGTACTGAAGCTCGGTGACATCGCCAACGCCAACAGTGTTGCCATGGTGTTCCTCAACACCAACGCGGCCGCGGCTGGCGGCCTGATCGCCGCGCTG
>JBNJGU010000172.1:0-6415 GCA_051747985.1 Pseudomonadota bacterium
TTATACGGAAAACCGGACCGAAAAACCTCCAAAAATCCTACTGAATTGTTACGAAGTGTCTGTACGGGCCGGCGCGCGCGTCGTGGCGTTGTCGTCAAAATTTCATCCGCCGGTCACGGCAGTGCAAAGAAGCTTGACTACAGTCTCCGCACTACTGTCACAGCCCGGACCACGGAGAAAAGCAATGAAACGTAGCCCCACCACCAGAAAAACACTGTCGACGGCCATACTGATCGCACTGGGAACGGTTGCCCTCCCCTTGCAGGCCCAGGACACCACATCGGCGATCCGCGGCAGCCTGACGGGCGCCGACGGACAGCCTCTGGGCAATGCGACCATCACCGTGGAAGACGTGCGCACGGGAGCCACGCGGACACTGCGCTCGAACGCCAGCGGGAGTTTCTATGCCACCAACCTGCCGGTAGGTGGACCGTACCGGGTCACCGTCAACGACGACGAAAGCGTGACCATCGACTCGATTTCACTGGGCGACACCTACAATCTGAACCTGAACCTGGACGATACCAGCCCAGTCGAGGAAATTGTCGTGGTCGGCAGCAGCAGCGCGCTGGAGGACCTGGCGCCGGGCCCTAATGCTTCGTTTTCAACTTTCGACATGAACACGTCAGTGGCCTTCGATCGGGACATCAAGGACATCTACTCCATCGACCCCCGCATGAATCTGGACGGATCCCAGGTCAACTGCGTGGGCAAGCACCCGCGTTTCAACAGCATCACCCTGGACGGGGTCAGCCAGGACGACCGCTTCGGTCTCAACTCCAACGGCTATTCCACGGCCACCGGCATGCCATTCCCCTTCGAGGCCATTTCCCAGGTGTCCGTGGAACTGGCTCCCTTCGATGTGACCTATGGCGGGTTCACGGCCTGCAACATCAATGCCGTGACGAAGTCCGGCAACAACACCTGGACCGGTACCGCCTTCTTTGAGACCACCGGAGACGCCTGGCGTGGTGATTCGCTGGAAGTCGACGGTGTACGTCAGCAGTTCGAATCGGAAGACTACACCGAGGAAAAGTACGGTTTCAGTCTGGGTGGACCGCTGATCCGCGACCGTCTGTTCCTGTTCGGAGCCTACGAGGAAACCGAAGAGCCCCGGTTCCTGGCGATGAGCCATGCAGGCTCGGGTAACGGGGTCGAACGGCCCTGGCTGAGCCAGTCGCAATTCCAGCAGATCGAGCAGATCGCGGCCGATGTCTATGGCTATGAGACAGGAGGCATGCCGGGCAACGGGGTGCAGACCGAGGAAAAACTCATGTTGCGCATGGACTGGAACATCAATGCCATGCACGATGCGGCATTGATCTACAATCATTATGACGGCATCCAGGATCGCTCTTCGGACGGCGACAGCAACGAATTCGAGTTCGCCAACCACTTCTACCGCAAGGGCGCCGAGACCGAAACGGTGACCGCCCGGCTGTCATCCCAGTGGTCCGACTCCCTGTCCACAGAAGTCTTTTTCAGCACCAACACCATGGATGACTCGCAGGTTACCGTGGGCCCGCAGGAATTCGCCGACATGCAGATCAGCATCGGATCGAACACGGTCTACCTGGGCGCCGACGATTCCCGCCAGGCCAATGCACTGAACACAGAGTCCACGTTCCTGAAACTGAATGCCGAGTACCTGGCCGGCGACCACCTGCTGACCGCCGGTTATGAGCGCGAGAACCTGGAGATCTTCAACCAGTTCGTCCAGCACGCCCGTGGTGGCGAGTATGATTTCTTTGACGACTCCCAGGGCAATCCGGCCCGCTGCGCCGATCTGGGCGCCGAGGGCCGACTGGCCGATCCGGACTGCGGACTTTCAGGTATCGACAGGTTTCAGCTCGGGCGGCCCAGCCGCATCTATTACGGCAGCGGTGGCGGCACCAACGATCCGGCCGACGCGGCGGCGAACTTCGAGAATACGCTGAACACCGTTTATCTGCAGGATGAATGGTATCTGGCGCAGTGGAACCTGACACTGACCGGCGGCCTGCGCTATGACTGGTTTGAAAGTGACGACCGGCCCAACTTCAACGCCAACTTCACCGAGGCGAACGGAATACGCAACGATGCCAACATCGATGGACTGGATCTTCTGATGCCGCGTCTGGGCTTCACCTGGGAAGTCGAGGACAACCTCACCCTTCGAGGCGGTCTCGGTCTGTATTCCGGTGGCAATCCCAACGTCTGGATCTCCAACGCCTGGAGTAATGACGGTCTGACCAACGTCCAGTTGCAACTGCGCAACTTCGACTCCAGCCGTTCCGTGATCGGTGACCTGCCGCTCTCCGGTGAGGGCCGTCCCGGCTACAACGTGCCGCAACAGATGGTGGACGAGGTGGCCTCCACAACGGCGGACAGTGCCTCCAACAGCCGCCTGGTGCTGATCGACCCGGATTACGAGCAGCCGTCGGAGTGGAAGTTCTCGCTGGGTGGCACCTATACCTTCGACAACGGTCCCACCGTTGATGCCGACCTGCTGCATTCCCGGCAGAACAATGCGCCGTATTACGTTGACCTCTCCCAGAGCATCGTCGGTACCACGCGCGCGGGCCAGCCCATCTATGACTACACCAACGGGCAGGACAATTTCATGCTGACCAATGCCAGTGACAACGGGCAGGCCACCTCGCTTTCCCTGACGCTCGATGACCGTTATGACAACGGCCTGGACTGGATGGTCGGCTACGCCCTCACGGAGGCCGAGGATGTGAGCCCGATGACCTCTTCCGTGGCGGGCTCCAATTTTGACAATCTGGCGCTGTTCGACCAGGTCGACCCGCGCGCGGGCACCAGCAACTACGTGACGCCCCACCGCTTCACGGCCAGGGTCAGCTACGGCCGTGAGTTCATCGCGGGTCACGAGACCCGTGTCACTGCCATGTTCTACCGCAGCGAGGGTCAGCCCCAGAGCCATGTAATGAGCTCCTCGGATCTGGAAGGCGACGGGTTCTTCGGTCGTCACCTGCTGTATGTGCCCGGCGTCAATGACGACAACGTCGTACTCGGCCCGGACTTCGATCAGCAGGCATTCAACGATTTCGTATCCCGGAATGGCTACGGGCAGGGATTTGTTGAACGCAATGCCGTTCACGCCAAATGGAGTTCCCGGCTGGATCTGCGACTGGACCAGGAACTGCCGACTTTCCTGGGTAACAGCAACGGCCGCGTCTATATGAAGGTCTACAACCTCATGAACATGATCGATGACAGCTGGGGGCTGCAGTACGACGCCCAGTTCTTCTCCCAGCAGGTGGTCGACATGTCGTTGAACGACCAGGGCCAGTATGTCTTTGAACGTTTCAACGACCGCGGTGTGACCGACCTGCAGGAGAACCGGTCGCTCTGGGAAGTCCGTGTAGGCGTCCAGTTCGAATTCTGATCCCTTAAAGGAGCACATGGTATGCAGTTCAATGACAGCATGAAAGTCCTGTCACTGATCATCCTGTCCGGTCTGCCGATTGCCGGACAGGCCCAGGAGGTCAGCGACCGGAATTCACGGAACGGAATGATCAGTGGTGTCGTATTCGACGACGAAAACGGGGATGGACGTCACAATGCAGGCGAAGCCGGTGTGGCGGACGTGCTGGTATCCAATGGACGCGATATCGTCCGCACCGATGCCAGAGGCCACTACACCATCGGTGTGCGGGACGACATGGACCTCAGTGTCGTCCAGCCCGCCGGGTGGCGGGTGCCGGTGGATGAGCGACAGGTGCCCCGGTTTTCGTATACCCACAAACCCGGCGGCACGCCTCAGGAGCTGCGGTACGGCGGACTCCCGGACACAGGTCCGGCGCCGGCCACGGTGAATTTCCCGCTGATGCCGACCGGAGACGGGAACCGTTTCCGTTGCGCGATACTCGGAGACTCCCAGACCTATTCCAACCACGAAGTGAGCCAGTTCCGCGACAGTGCCATGGCGGACCTGATTTCAAAAACCTGGGGGACCGATGATTGCATGCTGTACGTCGGCGACGTGGTTGGGGACGACCTGGGCCTGCTGGACCGCGTGTTGGAAATCGGCGCCACGGCCGGCCTGCCGCAGTGGCTGGTGCACGGCAACCACGATTTCGACTTCGATGCCACGGATGATGCGCACTCCGCCGATAGCTGGCGGCGCCTCTATGGCCCGAACTATTATGCATTCGAGATCGGCGAGGCGACCTTCATTGTCCTCGACAACATCGTCTACCCCTGTGGTCCGGAGGATATGGAACGTTCCGGCAGAGATTTCTGTAATGATCCCGGACGCACCACATATAATGCCCGGGTCACGGAGACGCAGATGGAATGGCTGGAGAATCTGCTCGCGGAGGTGCCGGAAGACCGCCTGATCGTCCTGGCCCACCACGCTCCCCTGGTGTCTTTCGTGGACGCGACCTCCGCGCAGCACCAGACCGACAACAGCACGGCCATCCATCAGCTGCTTCAGGGACGTCGGGCGCTCTCCCTGTCTGGCCACACCCATACACTGGAGAACCTGGGCCCTGGCGAGCACTTTGCCGGATGGCGGGAAGCCGTGGGCGTATCGGCACTGCCATTCCGTCATATCGTTGCCGGCGCGGTATCGGGCAACTGGTGGCAGGGCGACTACAATCTGGACGGTGATGCCCAGGCGCTACAGCGGCTCGGCGCGCCGAAAGGGGTCCTGATGCTGGCCGTCGAGGGTACCGACTACGAAGAGTCCTACATAGGTTCACGTATCGATCCCGTGCGGGGACAGTGGGTGAGCTTCAACACACCGGACTTCCGGCACTGGTTCGACACCCTGATGGAGTGGCGAGCGAAGTCCGCCGATGAGCGGGACCCGATCCCCCCGCTGTCCGTGAACGATCTTCCGGATACCCGGATCATCACGCCCCGGGACCTGGAACAGGGCGTACATCTGACCGTCAATGTATGGGCCGGCTCCCGGGAAACCCGGGTGACCGCCGATATCGGTGGACTCCATCGGCTGACGCTGGAACGCACACAGTCCGGAACTGGCGAGGCGCCCCGCATCGGCGCCATGTATGCCGACCCGTTCGCGGCCCGGCGACAGCTCACTGTCGGACGCTACGCCATCGAGAGCCGGTCGGGCATCGAAGCCAACCAGGGGCTGGAGTCGTTTCGCGGGTCGCGGATTCAGGGTCCACCACAACCCCAGGGATCGGTCGCGGATCGCAACATGCACCTGTGGACGGTGCGATTGCCGGAATCGTTGCCCCGGGGAGTTCACAGGGTCACGGTCACCAGCACGGACCGGCATGGAAGCAGGCTCACCGATACCGTACTGCTTGAAGTCAGGGACCGGCGACCGCTTCCCCGCGCACGTCGCGACATCTGGTAGAAGGAGTCTCTCATGACCAGAACCACCCGCTATCGCACTGTCTGGCTATCCGATATTCACCTGGGATTCCGGGACTGCAAGGCCGAGTACCTCCTCGATTTCCTCGACCATTGCGAGATCGACCGGCTTTACCTGGTGGGCGACATCGTCGACATGTGGGCCATGAGCCGACAGTTCCTCTGGCCCCGTTCTCACAACCGATTGTTCCACCGGCTGCTGTCACTGTCGCGTGAAGGGACCCGGGTGATCTATCTGCCCGGCAATCATGATGAGCCGCTGCAGCAATACGACGGCATGGCATTCGGTGACGTCGAGATCCACAGGGAGTACATCCACACCACCGCGGACGGGCGCAAACTGTTGTTGTTGCATGGTGACCAGTTTGATCAGGAAGTCTGTTTCGGTCGTCTGCACAGCTGGATGGGTGACAAGGCATACCGGTGTCTGCTGTTCACCAATCGTTGGTATAACCATTTCCGCAGCCTGTTCGGACATCCGTACTGGTCACTGGCGGGATATATCAAACATCGGGTCCGGGGTGCCGGAGAGGCAATCAGCCGTTATCGGCGCATCGCGCTGCGTGCCGCCACCGAAAAGGGTGTGGACGGGATCGTCTGCGGTCATATTCACCACCCGGAGATCCAGCAGGAACAGGATGTCATCTATTGCAACACCGGTGACTGGGTGGAAAACTGCTCGGCCCTGACGGAAGATGCGGAGGGGCAATTGTCGATGGTGTTCTGGACCCGGATCCGGGGTGACCATCTGTACACGGTCGAGTCGGACGGAAACCGGGACAAGGAGGACATTCATCGCCACGCCGCCTGAACGGGAATAATCGTGCAATGGGCCGCAATGATTCAAACGCCCGTCACATTATCCCACTATGATGATCATGCATGCGGAGACAAGTGAAGGTAGTGCATGCAGCAAGCAGTAACTCCCTCCCCTTTGCGGGTTTACCTGGCGGTGAGTCCTCCCCCGGATTCACCGCCTTTTTTTAGGGCAGCTTTACTCCGCTTCCGCCTGCCAGTCGAATTCCATCTGCCGCGCTGTCGCCAGGGCCAGTTCGCG
>JBNJGU010000173.1:0-6316 GCA_051747985.1 Pseudomonadota bacterium
GCCCCGGCATGCCCGCGTGCTGCAGACGGTCGCGGAAAAGGCCGGCTGGGACACGCCACCGGCGCCCGGTCGGGCGCGGGGCATTGCCCTGCAGGAAAGTTTCGGCAGCATCGCCGCCCAGGTCGCGGACATCTCACTACGTGAAGACGGCAGTGTCCGCGTGGAGCGGGTGGTCTGTGCCATGGACTGCGGCCGGGTGGTCCATCCCGACATTGCCGTCCAGCAGGTGGAAAGCGGCATCATCTACGGATTGACTGCCGCGCTGTATGGACAGATCACGATTGAGAACGGGCGGGTGAAGGAAAGCAACTTCCACGATTACGAGATGTTGCACCTGGCGGAATCACCAGCCATCGAAGTGGTCATGCTGGAATCGGATGGCCCGCTGGGCGGACTGGGAGAGCCGGCCACCCCACCGGTGGCGGCGGCGGTCGGCAACGCCCTGTTTGCACTGACCGGTCAGCGCATCCGGGAGCTGCCGCTGAAACGTTATCAGTTCACCGGTACACCGGAAGAAAACCCGGTTACCTGATCGGACACCGGGCACCCCTTTCGGGCGTGCCCGGCGCCATGTCAGTGAATCCCGGGGATCACAGAGTGATCACTGTCCCGTGATCGCCTCACTGGCCGACATACCGTCACTGGTCATCAACTGCCGGAATTGCTCGAACTCCAGTCCCCCGGACTGGTTGCTGTCCAGCATCGTGAATGGCAACGCCAACTGCTCCCTGGAGCGCTCCGGCATTTCGGACAGCTCGACCTTTCCATCCATGTTGCGATCGAGAAAGCCCATGCCCAGCGAGGTCAGGTAGTCGCCCTGATCAATACGATGGTCATCTGGCCGCGACTCGGCATAGCGGAACGAGACTCCACCGTACAACATTTCCTGCCAGGTCTGCTCGCCAAAGCGTACCTCCACTTCCGGATCCGGATTGGCCTCGTTGTGAGGCGAGTTATCATAGGTGGTGCGGTGCACAATCCGGGTTCCGGCGGGCACCTCGATAGGCTCCTGGAACTGGAAGTAGCGCTGCCAGTTGAAGTCGTAGTTCGGCACGGACAGCACCAGCTCCTCGTTGCCGTCGGGATACCGCAATGAGAAACTGGATGCGCGTCCCCGGTAATGGGCATGCGGGAACAGGCTGTAGATCACCGCATCGCGACGGAACTCATAGTAGGCCTGCTCGGTATGCTCGGCCTCGCCGGACGGAATACGCAGGTTGGTGTTGATGATGGCATAGTGCTGCAGCACGTGTTCGGGCGCCTCGTCCGCGAAATACAGGCCGATGCTCGTCTGATCGGTTGTGGCCTTGCCATACGTCGTATAGTGCATCTGCGTGTAGAACGACGAATCGGCCGGCACATACACGCCATTGCCTTCCGGATAGATATAGGTCTCGTTACCGGGAACGAAGGTCATCAGCTGCGGTTGCAGCAGCGCCTCGCCGGAATCGGCATCCTGCGCCAGACTGGAGCTTTCGCCGAATGTGGCGATGGCGTGGTGCACGACCTGACGGTCACCCGGCACGATCTGCACGGCCTCGACCCAGACATCACGGTCCAGCGGGTTTTTGACTTCGAAATACTGGTAATCGAGTACACCGGTGGCCGGCACCTCGAAAGCGGGCAGATCGACGATCAGGTCAGGCTCACCCATCGACCACTGCGAATCACCCCACTCCTTTTCGGCCAGCGGATCGACGCCTTCTCCACGGGGCGCACCCGCATCGATCCAGTGCACCAGTGTGCGCGTCTGTTCGTCACTGAGACTCATGTCATGACGGAACTCGCCCACTTCCGGGTCGGCATGCCAGGGCGGCATGCGGCGGGTCAGGATGGTTTCACGCATCATCGGGGAGAAACCCTGAACGATCTCGTGACCGGTCATCGCCCAGGGACCGATTCCACCCGGCCGGTGGCAGTCGGCGCATTTTTCTTCCAGCAGCGGCGCGATGGTGTCGCTGTAGGAAATCTGCTCGTGAGCCTCGCGATCACTGTCCGAGGACAGATCGAAAGCCAGGTCCCGCAATGACTCCGGCATCTCCACGGCACCGCGCGCCACGTCCTGACCGGCCAGATGACGGTCTAGTGCATCGGCCAGTGGCCGTTCGCCCCCAGCGGTCACCGGTCCACGGTAAAGAATGTCCCAACGCCGGGTATCAATCAGCAGCGCCTGTCCCGGATATTCCAGCTCCAGCGCCTCGGACACCAGCCGGGTGCGATCGTTGAGCACTGGAAACGAAAGCCCGTTGGCCTCGACATCCTGTCGCAATACGTCCCGGTCCTCACCCTCCACGGCATTGACCAGGAACATCACCACCTCCCCGTGCTGATCCTGCAGTTCCGCCAGTTGCCGGGCCGCCTCGGCGACCTCCTGCTCCCCGGCACGATGCCCCATCAACACCACGGCCGGTGCGTACGAGTGGTAATGCAACTCCACCGACCGGCCCTGGTGATCGTTCAGTTTGAAATTGGTGGCCCGCTCACTGGCCTGCGCCATGACGGGAACCGCCAGCACGGAAGCCAGCAGTAGCCCGGTGAGACAGCGCCGGGAGACGATCGTACTGATCAATCGGTACATGTTGCTACTCCATCACCGCCCGTGGCGGTCACTACTATCGGGAATGACTGGTCCTGTCCACAGTACGCCAGGTCCTGGCAACCAGGGTAGTGCACCAATGGTTCATAAACAGGGCATTGCACAAAATGAACGTATTCATAGTGTAGCCCGCATTCACGATACGCAACAACGCGGTAAAGGGATCATCGTCTCATCGCAGGGTCATTCTGTCGCAGGAACGGGAGCATGCGCCCGGATGAAGTCCCCGAGCATCCGGAACTCCTCCCCACGCGTGCTGGCCTTGCGCCAGACCAGACCGATCTGCCGGAAACTGCCCGACTCCATCGGACGCGTCACGATCGAGGTATTGCCCAGCAACGGGCTGTGGATGGCCATCTCCGGCAGGTAGGTGACACCCAGGTCCGCATCCACCATCCGCACCAGCGTCAGCAGACTGGTCGCCGTGATGTTGCTGACCTTGTCGGCATTCTGGATCCGGCAGGCACTCAGCGCATGATCACGCAGACAATGACCGTCCTCCAGTAGCAGAATGCTGTCACTGGGCAGGTTGTCGACGTCGTGCTGTCCGTCGCTGATAAAGTGACTGCCCTCGCGGAACGCCATATGGAAACGGTCGTCGAACAATGGCATTTCCGCGACATGACGGAGTTCGTAAGGCAACGCGATCAGGATCAGATCGAGCTCCCCGTCCATCAGGCGTTGATACACGCGGGCCGTGAGATCTTCCTTGAGATACAGTTTCAGATCCGGGTAGGCGTCGTGCAGGGCCGGCAACACTTCCGGCAGCAGAAAAGGCGCGATGGTCGGTATCACGCCCAGTGTCAGGCGCCCGCTCAGCGGCGCCTGATTGCCCTGGGCAATATCCACCAGATCCTCCATGTCACGCAATGTGACGCGCGCCTGACGCGCGATCTCCCTGCCCAGTGCCGTGATCGTGACATTCTTGTTGGTACGATCCACCAGTTGCACATTCAACAGGTTTTCCAGTTCACGGATCGCCACACTGAATGCGGGTTGCGACACAAAGCAGGCTTCCGCCGCCTTGCCGAAATGGCCATGATGCGCCAGGGCGACAAAATACCGGAGTTGCTTCGTGGTGGGCAGATGATTCATAGATAAACCGTATCACGATGTTGCATTTAATTCATTTTATAAATTAACAAAGGCTCTCTATACTGCCACCAATGTCATCAACCGGGCGCGACATTGCGCCGGTTGCCCCGACAGGAAGGTAAGCAAGTTCCCTCGGGCCGGTGCGCGCTTCGGCGCCCGCCGGCCTTTTTTTGGCTTACCGACAGGCATCGGGTACGCATTCAGCGCCCGACTGCTATACTGGCCAGAATCCATTGCAGCACATGAACCATTCCCGGGCCATACCCATGATGATACCCCGAAAACATCTTGCCACCGTGTCCGGCGCGGTATTCTGGCTGTGCGCCGCCAGCGTCCAGTCGCAACAGGACGGAGAGACCGATGACTGGACCGGCCAGTGGTCGGCGGAAGGCCTTCCGTTTGTGGTGGAAGCCAGGGCCAGGGATGACCGTCTGGCCATCAGTCCGGTCATGCCCACCGGTCAGGGCTGGAGCACCAGCAATGGGCGTATTGGAGATGATTCAGCGACCATAGAGGCGGAGTATCAGGGAGTGACGGCCAGAATCCTGATTGAACTGGTCCGGGATGACACGGCCATCGCGCGGACCGTGTCCTGCCGTCCCGATTATCATTTCGTCTGCACGCTGGCGCGGAATCAGCAGGCGCTCTTCCATCGCCAGCCGGGCTCCGGACCGCAATGAGCGCCAGCTGACAAGAGCAGATGCCGGATCAACCGGCGATTTCGCTGAACGACTTCACGCGATGTCCGACGATCCCGTATTCGATGGCCTCATCGACCGTCATCCAGTAATCCCTGTCGGTATCCTGACTGACCCGTTCGACCGATTGACCGGTCTCTTCGGCAATCAGCCGGTTGATACGCTCGCGCATTTTCAGAATCTGCTCCGCCTGGATCTTGATATCGGTCGCCACCCCGCGTGACCCGCCGGATGGTTGGTGCACAAGGAAGCGCGTGTTGGGCAGGGCGTACCGGTTCTCCCGACGCGCCGCCAGATAGATGTTGGTCGCCGCGCTCGCCACCCATCCGGTACCGACCACGCGGACCTCCGGCTTGATGAACTTGATCATGTCGTAGATCACATCACCGGATTCGACGTGACCGCCCGGCGAGCTCACATACAATGTCACCGGATCATCACTGTCCGCGGACAGTGCGAGCAGCTTCTCGGTCACGCTGCGTGCCACGTGCTCATTGATCTCGCCGAAAATGGTCAGCGACCGGGACCGGAACAGCTTCTCGTCAATGAGGTTGTTACGGGGTGTATTGTTGGATTCATTGTCCGAAGACAGGGTCGACATATACTTCTACTCCATGGCTTTCGGGGTCCCGTGCTCGGGACCCAGCGGTTTGAATGTGATCAGCAACCGGGGCAGCAGCGTCAGTGCGCCCAGCAACGCCACCAGCATGGCCATGCTGGTCAGCAGACCGAATACGATGGTGGGAATGAAATTGGACAACACCAGTATGGAAAAACCGGCAATGATCGTCATCGAAGTGAAGAACATGGCACGGGCAATACTGTTGTGACAGAAGAACATGGTGTCCCGGTAGTTGCCGATACGGTGGAATTCACGACGGAACCGGTGCATGTAATGGATCGTGTTATCCACCCCGATCCCGATGGAAATCGCCGCGATGGTGATGGTCATGATGTCCAGCGGTATGCTCAGCCACCCCATCAGGCCCAGCACAAATCCGGCCGCGATGATGTTCGGAATGATACACAATACCGCCAGTGCCAGTGAACGGAACAGCACCAGGAACATCAGCATGATGGCAAACAACACCACGCCCAGCGTCAGAATCTGCGATTCATACAGGCTCTGCAACACGTTGTTGTACAGCACCAGCATCCCGGTCACATGCACCTGATCGGCACTGTAGCCAAACTGCTCCTGCAGCCCCTGTTCGACGTCGCGGATCAACTGATCCCGGTCCAGGTCGGGGTCTGACTCGATGACACGGACATTGAAGCGAGCCTGGTTTTCCTCGATCGACACGAAGGGCGTCAGCACCGTATCCCGGATGGTGTCGGGCAACATCGAGTACAACACCGCCCACAGAAAACTGTCCACCGGCTCATCATCATTCAGCCGTTCAGCCATCTCGACCACGGCACCGAACGACAACACCTTCCCGGTCTGAGGGTGTTGATCCAGAAACTGGTGGATGGCCTGGAGCTCTTCCATGCGATCACCGGTAAACCAGTAGGCGTCACCCTCGCCTTCTTCCCCGGCGACATCATCATCCCACCAGGCGGCGTCATCACCGGCGGTATCATCCGTCTCTTCCTCATCTTCTCCGGACAGATCGACCACCACGTCCATGGCCAGGGTACCACCCAGCTTTTCATCGATCAGTTTCATGCCCTGGTGAATCTCGGTGTCTTCACTGAAATAGTTGATGAAGGCATTTTCCACCTCCAGCCGACTGATCCCGATGACACTCACGACCAGCACAAGCCCGTAGACCCAGAGCACGGACTGTCCACCACGATCGGTGATCCGGCCCAGCGCCTCGGTGACCGGCAGCGGCTTTGCCGCTCCATAGTCTTTCTTCTCGGCGGGCAACAGGGACATCATGGCCGGGAACAACAGGAACACGATCACCAGGGCCGTTGCCAC